>JAUNIY010000001.1 GCA_030523305.1 Eubacteriales bacterium | reverse complement strand
CGCCGGAAGAACAAACAGAGGAAACCCCGGAGCCGGATGTGATCCATGCCGCCGACGCCTTGCAGCAATTGCAGCGCAGCGAGCAGGAGGATCAGGACGACGGTAAACCGGTTTTTCATGATGGGCCGACCGGCAAACCGGAAACGGAGGCGGCCGGCCAGAAGGAAACGGTTTTTGAAATAACCATCGATGCGCCGGAACGGGCGCAGGAAGCGCAGTCTGGACAACAGGAAGCGGAACGGGAGGACAAACTGAAGCAGGGCCGCAGCCCGGCACAGGCGCGGCGCAAGCCCAAGACACCGCCGCGCGCAGCATGGCCAAAAGAGCCAGTGCCAAAGGATCTGAACAAAGCGAGCCGTGATTGCCGGATCCAGGCGAAGAAGCAGGCGCGCCGGTCGACGGTGGTCGGAATCCTGACCCTGATTGGGATTTATATTTCGTGCGCTGCCGATTTTAGCCCGATCCTGCTGCCGGATGCGCTGCAATATGCCAGCAACCCATCGCAGGTGCTGCTGGTGTTGTTGGTGCTGCTGGGCGCGTCGGTTGCGCTGGCGTATGACGTGGTGTGGGACGGCATCCAGGCGCTGCTGCACGGCGTGCCCAACCTGTCCACGTTGGTCGATCTGGCGCTCGCGCTCAATCTTGTGCACTGCGTCAGCTGCCTGCTATTTGAGGGGGAAGAAATCCCTTACGCCTGCATTGCCATGTTGGCGCTGTTCACGCTGCTGCGTGCGCAGGTATCGCGTTCGACCATCCGGCATTACAACTATAAGGTAGCGGGCAGTGCGAAGCAGCCGATGGGCCTGTTCTATCACGATGGGCCGACGCCGCATATCGTAAAAGCGCCGCTCCAGAATACCGATCGCTTTGTCGAGCAGACGCTGCGGCGTGGGCCGCAGCACGCGCAGGAGACTACATTTACGCTGATGGCGGTTGTCATTGCGGCCGTGCTGTCCATCGTTGTGTGGGCTGCCACCGGCGATACCGGGCGGTTGATTTATGTGCTGGCGGCAACTGTGACGGGAGCATGCCAGATATCCCTCATCACCTCTATGGTCATGGCGCGCAGCTACAGCGCGCGCCGCATGCAGCGCAGCGGCGCGGCAGCGGATGGCGGCGCAGGCGTGCGCAGGCTGGCGGATACGCAGACCGTTGTGCTGACGGATGAGGATCTGTTCCCGGCCGGATCGATTGCATTGGCCAAGCTGGAGCTGCGCAGCAGCCTAAACGATTCCACCGCGTTGGCATATGCCGCCGCGCTCACGGAAGGTTCTTCGCTGGGCAGTATGCTGGCGGAGGAAGTGCGTGCGCGGTATGGCGCGCCGTTGACGGCGCATCGTATTGTGCAGGATGTGGGTGGCGGTGTCCGCGGCCTGGTGGGCGGCCTGGCGGTGATGCTGGGCGACGAACGGTATATGGCGCGCCACGGCGTTGCGGTGCACGACGTGCCCGAGCATGGGCTTGTGCTCGCGCTGGACGGCAATGTGGCAGCGGTGCTTGTGATTGACTATCAGGTACCCGCGCCGCTGTTCAATGCAATGCAGATGCTGACCGAAAAGAAGACGACGATCTGGCTGCACACGCGCAACCAGCAGGTGACGCCGGAGCTGGTGGAGCAGCGGTATGCGCTGGCGAAGGGAACGGTCGTGGTACCCGATTTGGAAACCGACCGTGCACTCAACCGCCCGCACTATACCGACAGGGACACGATATGCGGCTTACTGATGCGCGACGGCTTTGTACCGCTGTCCGCCTGCCTGACATCGGCGCGGGCGGAGGCGCGGGTTTCCCGCATCAGCAGGTTGATCGGCGTATGCGCTGCGGTGCTGTGCATGCTGCTGATGACGTATTTGTGTTATGTCTTTGTCCCGGAGGATGCGCACCCGATCCGTGTGCTGATTTATATGGTTTTGTGCTTCGTTCCGATTTTCTTTTTGGAAAACGGCGTGAGTAGGGAATAAAAGGATACAGGAAGCGGGCAGCCGGAAAGCCACGGATGCCGCTTCCTGTTTTTTTCGCCATTGTTGCAAAAAGTTCAAAAATAGAGCCAAAAGGTGCAAAAGGATGATGTAATGTGGAACAATGCCATTCCAACGGCGGAAAATGTACACAAAATCATGCTTATTCATCAAAATGAAACCATGTGTTTGGAGAATCTACACAATGTTTTGCTTGCAGTAAAGGGGAAAATAGTATATAATTACGAACGTAGGAGACGGTTGAGACCGTCTATCAATTCATAAGCTAAGGAGATGGAATCGTTGAACGTATATTCTGTAGATAAGATCCGCAATGTGTGCGTCATGGGACATGGCGGCGACGGCAAAACCTCGATGATCGAGAGCATGCTGTTTATGACAAAGGCAACCGACCGAATGGGAAAGATTGCAGACGGCAACACCGTTTGTGACTATGATCCGGAGGAGATTCGCAGAAAGTTCTCGATTTCCACAGCTGTTGCGCCGGTTGAATACGGCGGCTGCAAAATCAATATGCTGGACACACCGGGCTTCTTCGACTTTGAGGGCGAGGTACAAAGCGCGCTGCGCGTGTGCGAATCCGGCCTGATCGTGGTGCCGGGCAAGTCCGGGCCGAGCGTGGGCACGGAAAAGGCATGGAAGCGGCTGGCAGATGCCGGTAAGCCGTGTGCATTTTATATTTCCAAAATCGATGAGGAGCATTCGGATTACGAGACCTCTCTGCACAAGCTGCAAAAGGCATTTGGCGCGAGCGTTTGCCCCATCGTCATCCCAATTTTTGAAGGCAACCGCGAAACGGTTGGCGTTGTTGACTGCGTCATCCGCAAGGCGTACCATATGGAAGGCAACCAGCGTGTGGAAGTCCCGATCCCGGAGAACATGATCGCAAAGGTCGACCAGCAGCGCGCGGCGCTGTGCGAAAACGTCGCCGAGCTGTCGGAGGACCTGATGGAACGGTACTTTGCAGGCGAAGAATTTTCCGATGAAGAGCTGATCGCCGGCCTGCGTCAGGGCGTGCTGGAGCGCGTGATTATGCCGGTATTCTGCGGCACTGCGGCAACCGGTATCGGTACCGTCGCAACGCTCAAGGGCATTGTAGATTATATGCCGTCGCCAGACCAGGGCGAAATGGAAGTGTGCGAGGAAGACGACGAGCTGATTGAGGTTGCATGCAACCCGAACGGCACCCCGTGCGCCTATGTATTCAAGACCACCGCGGATCAGTATGGCCGCTTTAGCTACTTTAAGGTCGTGGCAGGCTCTGTCAAGCAGGATATGACGCTGCTCAACCACCGCATGGACGGCACCGAGAAGATCGGCCGCCTGTATTCCATCTGCGGCAAGAAGAGCACGGAGGTCAAGGAAGTGACCTGCGGCGATATCGGCGCGGTATCCAAGCTGGCGACCACCAAGACCGGCGATACGCTGTCCATGACCGTGCGTGCGGTCAACCTGACACCGGCAGAGCTGCCGAAGCCGTGCTATGCGCAGGCAATCTCGCCAAAGGAAAAGGGCGGCGAGGAAAAGATCGCCTCCGGCCTGGCAAGGCTGGCAGACGAGGATCCGACATTCAGCTTCACGCTGGATCCGGAGACCCATCAGAGCATCCTGAGCGGCATGGGCGATATCCATCTGGATGTTATTTGCTCTAAGCTCAAGAGCCGCTTCGGCGCGGACGCCGTGCTGTCCAAGCCGATTGTGCCGTATCGCGAGAAGATCCGCAGCAAGGTTACGGTAGAAGGCAAGCACAAGAAACAGTCCGGCGGACACGGACAGTACGGCCATGTCAAGATGGAATTTGAGCCGTATGCTGACGGTGATTACCTGTTTGAAGAGCATATTTTCGGCGGTTCCGTCCCGAAGAACTTCCATCCGGCGGTGGATAAGGGCGTGCGCGAGGCCATGGAGCACGGCGTACTGGCCGGCTATCCGATGGTTGGCCTGAAGGCTGTCCTGCTGGACGGCTCGTACCACGATGTCGATTCCAACGAGCTGTCGTTTAAGATGGCGGCCAAGCTGGCATTCAAGGCTGGTATCCCGAAGGCAAGCCCGGTTATCATGGAGCCGATCTGCTCGATGAAGGTGTACATCCCGGATTCGTACATGGGCGATATCATCGGCGATATCAACAAGCGCCGCGGCCGTATCATGGGCATGAACCCGACCGATGAGGGCCAGGAAATTGTAGCAGAGGTACCGATGGCGGAAATCAGCGACTATGCGATCACGCTGCGCTCGATGACGCAGGGCAGAGGCTCCTTTGTATCGCAGTTTGAGCGGTATGAGGACGCACCTCCAATGGTTCAGGAAAAGGTCATCGAAGCTGCAAAGGCAGAATAACACAAAAATCGATCCCTCTGGCAAAAGCCGGAGGGATTGTTTTATCCGGACGATCCAAAATCCGCATTCTTAGGCATGAACCCTGTACCCGCCGCATAGGTTGTACCACACACGGAAATCGCTTATGGCAAGGAGCGGGGACATATGTTTATCTTTACAGCGAAATTGAACAAGAGGAAAGCGCTGCTGGGTATTGCCGCGGCGGCGGCGCTGGCGCTGACCGCAGGGGTTGCCGTGCGGCTGGCGGGAGATGTCGCGGCCATGGAGCCTTGGAACGGCAGCGAACAGGCGGCCGGCTCCGCAGAACAGGCGGAGGAGACGGTTTCCACGATGGCGTTGACCAACGAAGAGCGCATTGCCTATCTGGAAGCATGCGGCTGGGAAGTGGATGAAAATTCCTGCGTCATCCAGGAGGTCATTATCCCGTCGGATTTCGACGAAACCTACCAGAGCTATGCCGATTTGCAGGCCCGGCAGGGCTTTGACTTGGAGCGGCTGAAAGGCAAGCGCGTCAAGCAGATTACTTATACTGTGACCAATTATCCGGAGGAAGGCGATATCATTGCGGAACTGCTGGTGTATCGCGGCAACATCGTGGCGGGGGATATCTGCTCCATGCAGACCGACGGCGGCTTTACCCGCGGGCTGATGGATCATCCCGACGGGGAGGCAGCGGCCGATGGTGCAGCTTCCACAAATGATGACAGCACTGCGGCGGAAGAATGAGCGGGAAATGTGCAAAATATGGGCAGAATAGCCACCAAGCAGGCGGAAATCCACGCCTGCTTTTACAATTTTGCAAATAACTCTTGTACAAAACTACCAAAAGTGCTACAATGATTAAAATTGTGTGTTGGAGGCGGTAGGATGGCGGCGCAGCGCATTGACAAGCTGTTGGCAGCGGCGGGCTGCTGTTCCCGCAGGGAAGCTGCGGCGTTGGCCAAGCAGGGCGCTGTCGCTGTGGATGGCGCCGTCTGCCGCGATGTATCCCGTAGGATCGATCCGGAGCGCTGCCGCCTGACGTTCCGGGGCCAGCGGGTGGGCTACCAGGAACATGTGTATCTGATGCTGCACAAGCCGCTGGGGGTGCTGTCGGCCACCGAGGACCGGGAGCAAAAAACAGTGCTCGATCTGCTGCCAAGGCAGTACCGTACCCGCGGGATATTCCCGGTCGGCCGGCTGGACAAGGAAACCTCCGGGCTGCTTCTGCTCACCGATGACGGGGCGCTTGGGCATGCGCTGACCTCCCCACGCCGCCGCGTGGATAAGGTATATCACGCTGTAACCGACGGCGTGCTGACGCAAGAAGCGGTTGCGGCATTTGCCGCTGGGCTGGAGCTGCGGGACGGAACGCGGTGCCGCCCCGCCGTGTTGAATATCCGGCAGATAATGGATGGAACATCCGATGTGCTGGTGACGGTACAGGAGGGCAAATATCATCAGGTGCGGCGTATGCTCGCCGCATGCCATGCGCCGGTGCTGTCGCTTGAACGGCTTTCTGAGGGTGCGGTCCGGCTGGATCCGGCACTGGAACCGGGGCAATGGCGGGAGCTGACGCCGCAAGAGCTGGAGGCATTGCGGGCGGATGCCGGGGAAGCTGGAAACGGATAGGGCATTGCTCAAACGTTACATAGGGGAAAACTCACAAAATAAAGCGAAAATTTTTGTACAAATTTCTGTCGATTTGTGATATAATGAAAAAAGATGAACAAGAAAACAGGTAGGACTGTCAGGGCGATTGGTCATGTTTCTGTTTGCAGGTGCGGAAAGATGTAGCCAGATGGTACGTAATCAAGTAGAGAAGGGTGAAGAATGATGGCATCAAGAATGTTTCAGTCCATAATTTTACAGATGAAGGATGCGGTGGATCGCACCATCGGCATTATCAATGCCAGCGGTGCAGTCGTTGCATGTACGGATTTGAAGCGTATCGGTGAAATGCGCGAGGATGCGGCGGCAGAGCTGTCCTATGTCGGCGATATGATCCGCTTTGGCGGCTATACCTATCGCCCGGTAGCTGACCGCACCACACGCTTTGAATACGCGGTATTCGTACATGGCGAGGACGAAAACGCGCGCAGCATCTGTTCTATGGCAACGATTGCCGTGAGCAACATCAAGACGCTGTACGATGAAAAGCACGATAAGGCAACCTTTGTAAAAAACATTATCCTGGACAACATCCTGCCGGGCGATATCTATATCAAATCCCGTGAGCTGCATTTCGAGGGGGATATCCCGCGCGCCGTTTTCCTGATCCGCCAGGAGGAGCGCGCCGATGTGGCGGCCCTTGATGTCATCCAAAGCCTGTTCCCGGATAAACAGCGTGATTTTGTGCTGCACATCAATGAAAACGACGTTGTCCTTGTCAAGGAGGTCAAGGCGGCCACCGACGACAAGGAGCTGTACAAAATTGCGAAGGGGATCGAGGAGACGCTGGCCAATGAGCTGCAGATCAAGTGCATCATCGGCATCGGCACGGTGTGCAGCCAGCTCAAGGATGTTGCCAAGTCGTTCAAGGAGGCCCAGACTGCACTGGAAATCGGCGTTGTATTCGACAACGAGCAGAACATCGTCAATTATGATACCCTCGGCTTGGCACGCCTGATTTACCAGCTGCCGACGACGCTGTGCGAGATGTTCCTCAATGAGATCTTCAAAAAAGGCTCGATCGACGCCCTGGACCAGGAAACCCTGTTTACCATCCAAAAATTCTTTGAAAACAATTTGAATGTGTCGGAGACCTCGCGCAAGCTGTTTGTGCACAGAAATACGCTGGTTTACCGGTTGGAGAAGATCAAGAAGCTGACCGGCCTCGACCTGCGTGAATTTGACCATGCCATCGTATTTAAGGTTGCGCTGATGGTGCGCAAGTATCTGGCTTCCCGCGAATCCGGACGTGTTCAGCCGTAATAATCCGGAGGTGTTGGCATGAAACCGACCATGGCAAAGCGCGTGATCGCAGTTGTTGCCCTTGTGCTCGCGCTGCTGATGATTTTCAGCTCGCTGTCCGTCCTGTTTTGAGGCGGAATGGTGATCGTATTTTAACTTTTTTGTAAAGGACAACAAAAAACAGTTGCCGCAGGCGCAGTCCTGCGGTATTCTTTTTATTGTGGGGCAAAATTGTTCCGGAAAGGAAGCGAATGGATTTTGAAAAGAAGCATATCATTGCGGAAGGCTGTAGCGGCCGGCATTGCAGCAGCGTTTGCGTGCAGCCTGGCCACGGGGGCGGCCGTCTACTATGTGACCCAGCCCAAGGGCGAATTGGGCGAGGTATACCGCGCCCTGTGCGAGGCGGACAGCGCCGTGCAGGGGTATTTTGTTGGGGAATATGAAACCTCAGATTTGATCGATTATACGCTCACGGGCTATGCCAGCGGCTTGGGTGACCGCTGGAGCTATTACATGTCGCCGGAAGCATACGAGTCCTATCTGGATTCCGCGGCGGATACGACGGTTGGCATCGGCGTGACCGTCAGCTATGAGGAGGCAGAGGACGGCAGCCATTACCTGCTGGTCAATTCGCTGGCTCACGCGTCCCCGGCGGAAGAAGCGGGCTTTGGATATTATGATGAAATCGTTTCGGTGGACGGTAAAACCATCGATGAACTGGGCGGATACGAAGAGGCTGTGGATAATGTGCGCGGCGAGGCCGGCGAATCGGTCACATTGGGCGTGCGCCGGTATGAGACCGGAGAGCTGGAGGAGATCACGGTAACGCGGGAAGAATACGACCAGATCCACGTGACCTCCCGGATGCTGGAGGACCATACCGCATATATCTGCATCGAGCGGTTTACCCAGCAAACCGACGAGCAATTTGAGCAGGCGCTCGAGGAAATGCTGGATGCCGGGGCGGAAAAACTGATCTTCGACCTGCGCAACAACCCGGGCGGCCAGCTCGATGCACTGGTCAATTGCCTGGACCTGCTGCTGCCGGAAGGCGATATCATTTCGTTGGAGAGCAAGAGCGGCAAGACCGAAACGTATACATCAGACGCTGACTGCGTCGATCTGCCGATGGCAGTCATTGTCAATGAAGATTCGTACAGCGCGGCGGAATTTTTCGCGGCAGCGTTGCAGGAATACGGCTTGGCGGAAGTGATCGGCGAGAAGACGGTTGGCAAGGGCTATTCGCAGCAGCCGTTTGAGCTGTCCAACGGCGGATGCCTGGAGCTGTCCACCAACTGCTATTATACGCCGAACGGGGAAAGCCTGATCGGCAAGGGCGTCACGCCGGATGTCGAATCCGCGCTGAGCGAAGAGAAGACGGAACGGTTTCATGTACTGACCGACGGCGAGGATGACCAGCTGCAGGCGGCGATCTCCGCGCTTGCGTCGTAACGGCGGGAAAATGCGGCGAAAAATTCGCCAAACTCGGCAAAACCCCGCTTGACATCATACCAATGGGTTTATATAATGAAATGTATTATAGCGTATTGTACCGCTGAAAAATTTTGAACGATATCGAGGGGAATCTTCCATGAAGCAGGAATTTAAGCTGACACAGGAAAATCTGGATAAACTGAAAGAAGAACTGGAATACCTGAAAACCGTCCGCCGCCAGGAGGTTGCGGAGCAGATCAAGGAAGCCCGTTCGTTTGGCGACCTTTCTGAGAACGCGGAATACGATGAGGCGAAAAACGAGCAGGGCAAGGTAGAATCCCGCATTGCCGAGCTGGAGACCATTGTTGCACATGCCGTTGTCATCACCGAGGATATGTATGCAAAGGACGAGGTATCTCCTGGCTGCCGGTTCAAGGTCATTGACATCGAATTTGACGAGGAAGAGGAATACCATTTCGTCGGCTCACAGGAAGCGGATCCGATGGATGGCAAAATCTCGGACGAATCCCCGTTCGGCCGCGCCGTCCTGGGCCACAAGGTTGGCGACATTGTCGAGGTCGAGGCGCCGAATGAAACCCTTGTAAAATTCAAAATCACAGAGATCATCAAGTAATATAGGGGAAAAAGGCTGTCTGCCAGGCTGGAACCGGGAGGCAGTCCTTTTGCATGTTGCGTAGGAGGAAAGATATGGATCAGAATATGGCTGCGGAGCAGCAGGCGACGGAACAGAGCAGGCCGAAGGGGAATAAGCCGGTCCGCTCGGAATCCGAGGAATATGACATCCGTACCGGCAAGCTGCAGGCGATGCAGGAAGCGGGACAAGACCCGTTCCAGCAGGTGCGGTATGACCGTACCAATTACACAAACGATATCACCGAGCATTTTGATGAGATGGAGGGCAAGATTGTCCGTCTGGCCGGCCGTATGATGAGCAAGCGGATTATGGGCAAGCTGACCTTCTCCGATCTCACTGATCGCTATGGCAGGATCCAGCTGTGCGTCAAGCGCGACCTGCTGGGTACAGAGGAATACAAGCAATTTAAAAAATACGATGTCGGCGATATCATCGGCATTGAGGGCGAGGTTTTCCGCACGCAAAAGGGCGAGATCTCTGTTCGCGTCCAGTCCTTGCAGCTGCTGTCCAAGGCCCTGCGCCCGCTGCCGGAGAAGTGGCATGGCCTGAAAGATACCGATATCCGGTACCGCCGCCGTTATGTCGACCTCATCGTCAACCCGGAAGTGCGCCGGACATTTGAGCTGCGCTCCAAAATCGTCAGAGAGGTGCGCAATTTCTTTGACAACCGCGGGTTTATGGAAGTGGAAACCCCGTGCCTGAACACCATCCCTGGCGGCGCGGCAGCGCGTCCGTTTATCACGCATCACAATGCGCTGGATATTGATATGTACATGCGCATTGCGACCGAGCTGCACCTCAAGCGGCTGATTGTCGGCGGCATGGAAAGCGTATATGAAATTGGGCGCATCTTCCGCAACGAAGGCATGGATACCAAGCACAACCCGGAGTTCACAACCATCGAGGTGTACCAGGCATATACCGATTACAACGGCATGATGGATCTGACCGAGGACATGGTTGTCCACTGCTGTGAGAAGGTGCTGGGCACCTCCAAGGTCATGTACCAGGGCACCGAGATCGATTTCTCCAAGGGTTGGAAGCGCATGACGATGGCGGAAGCGGTTAAGCAGTATTCCGGCATGGACTTCATGGCAATGGATGGCGAGCAGGCGCTCGCAGCATGCCAGGCTGCCGGTTATGAAATCGACAAGAACAAGCAGAGCTGGGGCGACCTGATGGCGATGGTCTACGACGCGACGGTAGAGGAAAACCTGATTCAGCCGACCTTTATTATGGATTACCCGGTGGAGATTTCTCCGCTGGCAAAGCGCAAGCCATCCGACCCGCGTCTGACCGAGCGGTTTGAGTGTTTTGTCTATGGCCGTGAGCTGTGCAATGCATTCTCCGAGCTGAACGATCCGGTAGACCAGCGTGGACGCTTTGAGCGCCAAGTCGAGATGCGCAACGCTGGCGACGACGAGGCGAACATGATGGACGAGGATTACCTGATGGCGATGGAATACGGCCTGCCGCCAACGGGCGGTATGGGCATGGGCATTGACCGTCTGGTTATGTTGCTGACCGACAGCGCGTCCATCCGCGACGTCCTGCTGTTCCCGACGATGAAGCCTTTATCGAGCGACAAGTAAGAACAGCTTAGTATTTATGTGGGTTTGCGAGGCTCGTTGAAGCCGAAAATCGTACCAAACTTACACAAATCGGTGCAGAAAAATGTGTAGAGGCGAAAAAATCGCATCATTTACAGAATAAATGGGCAGTCCCATAACGGGATTGCCCATTTTCAAAATAGTGGATGAAACAAATTGCAGTTTTTGGAGGTAGTAATATGAAGTTTGATATAAACAAATTGAAATGGACCAGAAAGCCTGCGAATTATACTGTATCCGAAGATAAAATTGAAGTCACAACAAATCCTTACACAGATTTATGGCAGAGAACATACTACCATTTCAGAAATGACAATGCTCCCGTTTTGCAGATGGAAACGGATGAAAAATTCTTTTCCTTTACAGTAAAAACAGAATTTGAAAGTAAGCACAGATTTGATCAGTGCGGAATTGTCATGTACCTTGACAGTGAAAATTGGCTGAAAGGCTCAATAGAATACGAAAACGAAACATTTCAACATCTTGGAAGTGTTGTTACCAATAATGGCTATTCGGATTGGTCAACAACACAAATCAATGCTTCTGTAAAATCAATGTGGTATAGATTTAGCCGAAGAGAAGATGACTATTGTATCGAGTGTTCTGAAGATGGAGTTACTTTCAAGCAGATGCGGATATGCCATATGTGGAATGGTAACGGAACAATTCAGTTTGGCATATATGCTTGTAGTCCTGAAGAATCATCTTTTAAGGCAACATTTACGAACATGGAAATAACGGAATGTAAATGGCTTGCGCATAACGGACAGCAGCCGGATGGTCCTATGTCAAGATTGCGTGCAAATTAAATTGATGGTATCAATCACAATCGTACCACCCATTGCCTTTATTGGAATTTTCTCATTTTGACTTGCACGATTTATATTCTAGAACCAAATCAATCGATGCTATGTCCTTTGCTGCCCCAGAGCTGTGAAATGGTTTTATTTCAAGATACGGTCGTGTACCGTACCCTTCGGATCGCGGACGAGCACCCGGACGAGCCAAATGATCAGCCCGAGCGCGACGACAGACAGCCCAAGAAAGGCATCGTTCAGCATATCGGATACGGCAGGCGTGAAATAGGCCGCGCCCAGCTCTATGTATTCCACGACTGCGTCAACCAACCACATGAGAGACGCACCCCAGTAGATGAGGCAGAGCGTGCCCAGCTGCATGACGCTTTTCGGCTTTGTATACCACAAAATAGTTGAAAAAATGGCGGCAAAAGCTGTGATGAGCAGAGTCATTGTATCCGCTCCCTTGCGGCCTGCGGAGTGGCAGGCATGCTCTTCTCCATGCATGCAGTCACACCGACTATGCCGCCCCATACAGCAGTCACGAGCGCCGCCATAGCAACGCCGGAAGTCGCCAGCTCGTGCAGCATGACAGAAAAATCAGCCGAATGGTATGCGGCGGTCAAAAACGGAAATGTCGGAATGATCTCGCCGTGCCAAAGGTGCTCGAAGGCGAGAAGCGCGCTTCCTCCCCAGAGCATATGGTTCAACCACTTGAGCTTCTGAGAAAATGCGCGCGTGATACCGTTTTGAGACATTGCAGCTGCGGTCTCGGATTCTTTCTTTTCGATTACCTTCTGGGCGACAGTGGTCACAATCGCCTCAGCAGTCGGAACTAGAAAACATGCCATAATGATTCCTCCTGATGTTAAAAGCTATGAAAAAGTACGAGAAAAGACGCTGAACACATAACGTGCCTCAGCGCCTTTGCTTCTCTCACTATAGCATGCGGATCACGCACTTGCAAGGGGAAAAAGCCCACAAGATGCGAATAAATAAGAATTTTTACGAAAGTTCTAAAAAATTGTGAGGATTCCTGCACGTAAATTATAGCCAATGTACAAAGATGAAAAAAAGTTTACAAAAATCATTGACAAGTCTAAAAACGAGTGTTAGACTGAACCCGCAAAGCAAAGGAGCACGGTTCGGCGTTGTCCGAGTCAGGCTCCTTTTGCTTTTTGAAAATGTATGGCGGTCCGCTTTGAGACCGCCCGCTATCCGCAGACGTGCACACTGTGGAGAACGACAACGAGGTCATTTATGGAACAAAGAAGCTCCGTAAATGGCTTTTTTCATTTTCCCCTCATATTTCAAGTTAGGAGTGTTCAAGATGAAAATATGGAAAAAAGCAACGGCTATGCTTCTCACGGGAGCCATCGCTGTGGGATGCCTGGCAGGCTGTGGAAGTTCGTCCTCCGGCGAAGATGAGAGTGTCAAGGTTGGCATCCTGTACTCCGCAACAGGTTCTATGGCGATCAGCGAGGGCGCTGTAAGAGATGCAGAAGTGCTCGCGATCCAAGAGATAAACGAGGCAGGCGGCGTGCTCGGCAAGCAGATAGAGTATGTAGAAGAGGACGGCGCGTCGGAGCCTTCCACCTTCGCAACAAAGGCGGAGAAGCTCATTGACCAGGACAAGGTAAAGACCGTGTTCGGCTGCTGGACTTCCGCATCCAGAAAGGCTGTCAAGCCGGTATTCGAGGAATACGGAAACCTGCTGTGGTATCCGGTACAGTATGAGGGCATGGAGTCCTCCTCCAATATCGTCTACACCGGCGCTGCTCCAAACCAGCAGATTGTTCCGGCCATTGAATATCTGGTAGAACAGGGCTACAAAAAGTTCTTCCTGCTCGGCTCGGACTATGTATTCCCGAGAACCGCTAACATGATCATCAACGCGCAGTGCGAGGCACTTGGCGTAGAGGTAGTCGGAGAAGAGTACGCGCAGATGGATCAGACCGACTTCGGCTCGATCATCTCCAAGATCGAAGCTGCTGCGCCGGATGTTATCATCAACACCCTGAACGGCACGGGCAACGTTTCCTTCTTCAAGCAGATGGATGAGAAAAACTACTCTGCTGACGATTACATGACCATGTCCTTCTCCATTGCGGAGGAAGAAGTGGCAACCATCGGCGCAGACATCCTGAAGGATCACATGGTATCCTGGAACTACTACATGACCACCGACACACCGGAAAACGAGGCGTTCGTCAAGGCATATCAGGACGCATACGGCAGTGACCGCGTGACGTCTGACCCTGCTGAAGCAGCTTACGATGCAGTTTACCTCTGGAAGGCAGCTGTTGAGAAGGCAAACAGCTTTGAACCGGCAGACGTTATCAGCGCTATCGAGGAGGGCGGCATCACGTTCGACGCTCCTGAGGGCACGGTAGAGCTGAATGCCGACAACCATCATCTTGTAAAGCCGGTACGCATCGGCGTCATCGACGAGAACGGAGCGATCAACGCGGTGGAAGAGACCGATCCGGTAGAGCCAGACCCGTACCTGACCACATATGACTGGGCAGTAGCTGCAAACATTCAGCCGATCGAGGATTGAGAAATCGACCGAAAACAAAAAATGAACGGGCAACGCCCATGGTAACTGATTTCGCGATAGAGCTGTTGTAGAGCACCGCGCCTTTACAGCAGCTCTTTCTGCAATCACAGAAAATAACACAGAATCGGAAAGCGAGGTTTCATTTATGGTGCAATTTATGAACACTGTTTTCAACGGTGTGAGCCTGAGCTCTATCATACTGCTTACGTCGCTGGGTCTTGCGATAACGTTCGGACTCATGCGCGTGATCAACATGGCGCACGGCGAGTTTTTGATGATAGGCGCATACATGACCTATGTGGTGCAGAATATATTTGCCAAATTCCTGCCGGAGAGCGTATTCAGCCTGTATTACTTTGTGGCTATACTAGCTGCGTTCGCGGTGACGTTCCTGCTCGGCGCGCTGATGGAACGGTTTATCATCTCAAAACTCTATGGACGAGAGATAGACAGTCTGCTCGCAACGTGGGGCATCAGCCTGATATTGCAGCAGGCGGCAAGAAGCATCTTCGGAATGCAGGGCGTAAACGTGACTGCACCGAGCTTCCTGAACGGCGGACTTGAGATAGGCGGATGTACATTCTCCTACAACCGTCTGTTCATACTCGTAATGGTAGTGGCATGTATGCTGCTCGTGTGGTACATCATGTACAAGTCTAACTTTGGCAAGCAGATGCGCGCCGTCATGCAGAACCGCTCCATGGCGCAGTGCATGGGCATAAACTCCAAGAAGGTAGACATGATCACCTTCTCGTTCGGCTCGGGGCTTGCGGGCATCGCGGGCTGCTCCGTGGCTCTGCTCGGCTCGATAGACTCGACAATTGGCCAGAGCTATATCGTAAACTCGTTCATCGCTGTTGTACTCGGCGGCGTTGGCAAGCTGATAGGCACAGTGTTCGGTTCGTCCATCATCGGCTTTGCGAGCATCGGTATCGAAAATTATACCTCTGCCAGCATCGCAAAGGCGGCCGTACTGTTCATCGTAATCGTCGTGCTCCAGTTCAGGCCGCAAGGACTGTTCACGATTAAGAGCAGAAAACTTGATGAGTAAAGGAGGAAAAGCGTTATGATATGGAAAAAACAGGGCTATAATATATGCTTTGCTGTTATTGTACTGATATTGGCGCTCATGCCTCTTTTTCTGTCGGTAGGGATGATCTCCAGCAGCTCGTTCGTTTTGTTCATAGGAAAGTGCATGGCATACGCCATCGTCGCGATAGGCCTTGACTTGATATGGGGATATACTGGAATCCTGTCGCTCGGTCACGGCCTGTATTTCGCGCTCGGCGGCTATGCTATGGCGATGTTTCTCAAGTTGCAGGCGACGAACGGACAGATCACCTCCTTCATGCAGACCGGCGGCATGACCGAACTGCCGCTCGTGTGGAAGCCGTTCCTGTCCACCCCGCTGGCAATGGTGCTGACGATTGCAGTTCCTGCGGTTCTGGCGGGCGTCATCGGCTACTTCATTTTCAGAAACAGAATCAAGGGCGTATACTTCTCCATCATCTCGCAGGCGTTGACCTGGGCGGCATATTCGCTGTTCACCGGCCTCCAGTCCTACACCGGCGGCAACGTCGGCATTACCGAGATAACCTCCATCGTCGGCAGCATCAAGGGCGACGCCAACAGAGCGCACATGTTTACGCTGTTCTATGCGTCTCTTGCGATACTCGTGCTGATTTATATGCTGTCCTACTATCTGACACATAAGAAGTTCGGAAAGCTGCTGATAGCCATTCGAGACGGCGAGAACAGAACGTATTTTTCCGGCTACTGTGTAAGCCGATACAAAAACTTCATCTACGTCCTATCTGCTATATTTGCAGCTATCGCAGGCGCGATCTTCGTCAACTTCAATGGCTCCATTACCCCGACGCAGATGACCATATCGTATTCCATCACGATGGTGATCTGGGTGGCAGTAGGCGGCAGAGGCACTCTGGTCGGCGCAGTGATCGGTGCGTTCCTGATCAACCTATGCGACTACAGCTTCTCCTCCGGCACAATGGTCGAGATATGGCAGTATATCCTCGGCGCAATATTCGTCGTCACCATCCTGTTCTTCAAGGGCGGTCTGGTTGGCATAGTCCGCGATCAGCTGCCGGAGCTTACAAGAAAGCTGAAGCATAAGAGGGAGGCAAACTGACATGAGCGAAAAGGTACTCGAAATAAAAGACATAACCGTTGACTTTGACGGCTTTTGCGCTCTGCTGAACGTGAACGTCAACGTAAAGCGTCATACGATACACTTCTTTATCGGGCCGAACGGCGCGGGCAAGACAACACTCCTGGACATCATCTGCGCAAAGACCAAGCCGACGAAGGGCGTATGCACCTTCTATCCGGAGGGCCGCGGCAGCGTTCAGCTGACCGGAATGAAGGAATACAAGATCGTCGGCGAGGGCATCGGGCGAAAATTCCAGGTGCCGTCCGTGTTCGTCAACCTGAGCGTCATGGAGAACATGATCCTGTCGCTCAAGGGCAATAAGGGCGTATGGCAGTCGATCTTCTTCAAGCTGTCCAAACAGGATGAGGAGACGATAAACGAGATACTCGAAACCGTTGACCTTATGGACAAGAAGGACGAGAAGGCGGGCTCGCTCGCGCACGGCCAGAAGCAGTGGCTTGAAATAGCGATGCAGCTGGTGCAGAAGCCGGAGATCATCATGCTTGACGAGCCAGCGGCGGGAATGGGCAAGCCGGAGACCTTCAAAACCGGCGAGATACTCAAGAAGATAAAGGAGATCTGTACAATCATCGTCGTCGAGCACGACATGGACTTCGTGAAGCAGATATCCGACCGCGTGACCGTCCTGCACGAGGGCAAGGTATTGATAGAGGGCACATGCGACGAGGTCCTTGCGGACGAGACGGTTCAGGCCGTATACCTTGGCAGAGGAGGAGAAAGAAATGCTGAAGATAACTGACATGGACTCCTACTACGGAGAAAGCCGTATCATCCCCTCGCTCTCCCTGGACGTAGAAAAGGGCAAGGTCGTCTGCCTAATTGGCAGAAACGGCGTGGGCAAGAGCACCACGCTCAAGAGCATCATGGGTCTGGTAAAGACGCCGAAGGGCAGCATCAAGCTGGACGGCGAGGAGATCATCAACATGCCGACCTACAACCGCGTGCGCGGCGGCATCGGCTATGTCCCGCAGGGCAGAGACATCTTCCCGCAGATGACGGTGTACGAGAACCTAATGCTCGGTTTGCAGGCGCGGGGCGGAAAGGGCGAGCTGCCAGATTATATCTACGAGCTGTTTCCAATACTCGAAAAGTTTGAGAAACGCAAGGGCGGAGACCTCTCCGGCGGTCAGCAGCAGCAGCTCGCAATAGCCAGAGCGCTCGTCACGCAGCCGAAGATACTCATCCTCGACGAGCCGACAGAGGGCATACAGCCGTCGGTTATCCAGGATATCGGCAATGTCATACGAAAAATAAACAAGGAGCTCGGTTTGACCGTACTGATCGTGGAGCAGTACCTCGACTTCGTGCTCAGCATCTCCGATTACCTGTACATCATGGAAAAGGGCGAGATCATACTACAGGGCAACACCTCTGAGCTGGATGCGCAGGAGGTACAGGATCAGATGACCCACTGAGAAAGGAAGAGCAGACATGCACATAACACCGAGAGAACAGGAACGTCTGATGCTACACTACGCAGGCGAGCTTGCCAGATCGCGGAAGGAGAGGGGGCTCAAGCTCAACTATCCGGAGGCGATAGCGTACATCTCTGCCCAGCTGCTCGAAAAGGCACGCGAAGGCAAGAGCGTCACGGAGCTGATGCAGCTGGGAACAAAGCTGCTGACGGCGAACGACGTGATGGACGGCGTGGCGGAGATGATAACCGAGATACAGCTCGAGGCCACATTTCCAGACGGCACGAAGCTGGTCACGGTGCACTTTCCTATAAACGGAAACAGCAGAGTCGTTCCGGGAGAGTATTTCTTCGATGACGATGCGCTCGTTATCAACGAGGGCAAGGACACCGTGGAGATAAACGTCGTCAACACCGCGGACAGACCGTGCCAGATAGGCTCGCACTACCACTTCTTCGAGGTGAACAAGCAGCTCGCATTCAACCGCCGCCTTGCGTATGGCATGAGACTGGACATTCCGGCGGGCACTGCCGTCCGCTTCGAGCCTGGCGAGACCAAACGCGTCCGGCTTGTGGAGATTGGCGGAGAGAGAAAGGGCTTTGGGCTGAACGCTCTCGTAGAGGGCAGTCTGGACGACGAGGCCATCAAGGAGAATGCCATCAAAAAGGCTGTTGAATATTCTTTCAAGGGGGCTGAAACCGATGTTTAAGATGAGCAGAAAGCAATACGCCGATATGTACGGCGCGACGACGGGTGACAGAATACGTCTTGCGGACACCTCGCTCATCATAGAGGTTGAGAAAGACCTGACGTACAAGGGCGACGAAGCCAAATTCGGCGGCGGCAAATCCTTGCGCGATGGCATGGGTCAGGCATGCAATGTGCCGGACAGCGCGTGCCCGGATACCGTTATCACCAATGCAGTCATCATCGACTATACCGGAATCATCAAGGCGGATGTTGGCATAAAGGACGGAAAGATATGCGGCATAGGCAAGGCGGGCAATCCTGACATCATGGACGGGGTTTCGCAGGAGCTCATCGTTGGCTCAGGCACAGAGGTAATAGCGGGTGAGGGATTGATACTCACCGCGGGCGGCATCGACACGCACATACACTTCATCAGCCCGACGCAAATAGAGACCGCGCTGTACTCCGGCATAACCACCATGATAGGCGGAGGTACAGGCCCTGCGGATGGAACGAACGCGACGACCTGCACACCGGGCAAATTCAACATCGAGAAGATGATAGAGGCGTCCGAGGACTACCCGATGAACCTCGGATATCTCGGAAAGGGCAACTGTTCCAACTACGACGCACTTGCGGAGCAGGTAGAAGCCGGCGCGTGCGGCCTGAAGATACACGAGGACTGGGGCGCTACTCCGGCTGTTATCAACAGGTCTCTCGAAGTGGCTGACCGGTATGACATCCAGGTGTCGATACACACGGATACGCTCAACGAGGCGGGCTTCGTGGAGGACACGATCAACGCGATAGGCGGAAGAACGATCCATACCTACCACACCGAAGGGGCGGGCGGCGGACATGCACCGGATATCATTCGGGCAGCGTCTTTCCCGAACATCCTGCCGTCATCTACAAACCCGACCATGCCGTTCACGGTGAACACGATAGACGAGCATCTCGATATGCTCATGGTCTGCCATCATCTGGACAAGAAAGTGAAGGAGGACGTGGCGTTCGCAGATTCCCGAATCAGGCCGGAGACCATAGCGAGCGAGGATGTGCTGCACGACATGGGTATCTTCTCCATGATGAGCTCTGACTCCCAGGCGATGGGACGAGTTGGCGAGGTCATAACCCGCACATGGCAGACTGCGTCCAAGATGAAGGATCAGCGCGGCGCGCTCGCGGAGGACAACACGAGAAACGACAATTTCCGCGTAAAGCGATACATATCCAAGTACACGATAAATCCTGCGATTACCCATGGATTGGCAAAGTATGTCGGTTCTGTAGAGACAGGCAAATTTGCGGATCTCGTGCTGTGGAAGCCGGCGATGTTCGGCGTAAAGCCGGAGATGATCATCAAGGGCGGCTTTATCACGGCATCCAAGATGGGCGATGCGAACGCATCCATCCCGACGCCGCAGCCGGTGGTATATACCAATATGTTCGGCGCGCACGGCCTTGCGAGAAAGCACACCTGCATAACCTTCGTGTCCAAGGCTGCGGCTGAAAACGGCATCAAGGAGAGACTGGGACTGGACAGAACGGTACTGCCGGTTGAAAACTGCCGCAAGATAGGCAAGAAGAGCATGAAATTCAACGACCGCACGGGCGATATACAGGTAGATCCGGAGACATATAGCGTTACCGTTGACGGAGAGGACATAACCTGTGAGGCGGCGAAGGAGCTGCCGCTCACACAGAAATATTACCTGTTCTGACAGAATCAGATCACAAAGGGATAGAGGAAAGGAGTCGTAAGATGATAGCGGAGAAGGTTCTGGGACATCTGCACCAGACGGACAAGCAGGTAGACAGGGTGACGATAGAGTGGTTCGAACACGACAAGAAGCTGCTCAAAAAGACCACGAAGGGCGGAATCGAGATCGGCATACGAGTTGGCAAGCCGCTGAATGACGGAGACATTCTGTACGAGGACGACGAGAAGATTGTTGCAGTGGAGATGGCAGAGTGCGAGCTGATCAAGATAACCATCACGGATATTACGGAGATGGGCAGACTGTGCTTCGAGATAGGCAACAGGCACATATCGTTGGCGATCAAGCCGGACTGCGTTACGATACCGTATGACGCGCCGACGTTTGCATATCTGAAAAAGCTGGGCTTCCATGCCGAGCGCGTGACAGAGCGCTTCACCGACTACACCGCGTGCACAGGCCATGCGCACAGGCACGACCACCATCACGAAGTATGAACGGTGATCTGCTGAAGCTCATCCAGAGCATCGACTCCCTTTTCCCGATAGGAAGCTATACCCTGTCGAACGGTATGGAGACATATGTGCAAAAGGACATCGTGACCACCGAAAAAGAACTGGAAACCCACTTGCATTCGTATCTGTATATGCTCTCCTTCAACGATCTCGCGTTTGCGGCAAGGGCACATGACGGAGCGGATATAGAAAAGCTGGATGCACTCTGCGGTGCTTCCAAAGCTCCGTCCGAGCTGAGAAACGCAAGCATGAAACAGTGCATACGATTTCTAAAGTTGCACACCGCTCTGGATGATTATCCGCTCCTGATGCATTACAAACAGCTCGTGGACAACGGAAGGAGCGATGGACACTACTGCATAGCGATGGGGCTGTTTATCAGGGAGATCGGCGTAGACCTACCGACCGCACTGGAGCTTTACTGCTACAGTATACTCTCGTCAATAACAAACCACGCGGTAAAGCTGGTTCCGCTCCGACAGCTGGATGGACAGCGGGCGCTGCTCAAAGCGGAGCGGGAGATACCCGCCGCGGTAAAACGAGCAATGGCTGTCGAGTACAATGCGCTCGGCGCGTCCGGCTGCGGCATTGACATACGCTCGATGCAGCACGAAACATTGTATTCCAGATTATATATTTCATAAGGAGAACGCAAACATGTCATATGTAAAGATCGGCGTTGGCGGGCCTGTGGGCTCGGGAAAGACCGCGCTCATAGAGCGACTTACCAGAAAGATGTCCGAAGACTACAGCATATGTGTCGTCACAAACGATATATACACCAAGGAGGACGCGGAGTTCCTTATAAAAAATTCCGCGCTTCCGGCGGAGCGTATCGTCGGCGTTGAGACCGGCGGCTGTCCGCACACAGCGATACGTGAGGACTGCTCGATGAACCTTGAGGCAGTTGAGGAGATGTCAAAAAAGTTTCCGGATGTGCAGATCGTGTTCATAGAGAGCGGCGGAGACAACCTGAGCGCGACATTTTCGCCGGATCTCGCAGACGCTTCTATCTACGTTATCGATGTAGCGCAGGGCGAGAAGATACCGCGAAAGGGCGGTCCGGGCGTGACAAGATCCGATCTGCTCGTGATAAACAAGACGGATCTCGCGCCGATGGTCGGTGCCAGCCTTGCAGTCATGGCGTCCGATTCCAAGCGCATGAGAGGCGACAGGCCGTTTATCTTCACCAACCTGATGAGCATGGATGGCGTGGATGAGGTCATCGACTGGATCAAGCACGATGTGCTCTTTGAAGGGCTTTGACGATGGGCAGGCTGTACATCGAGACCGCGAGAGAAAACGGAAGAACGGTCATCAGAGACAGCTTTTTCACCGCGCCGTTTAAGATCACCGCGCCGTTTTACAGCGGAGACACGGCGGAGATCATGATCATGCAGGCGTCTGCAGGAATACTCGAGGGCGACAGCCACGAGATGGAATTTGTCATAACAAGCGGAAGCCAGGTCATCATAACCGGCCAGTCGTATACAAAGCTGTTCAGAATGGAGCACGGCAGAGCGACGCAGAGGGTCAGGATCACCGTTGAAAAGGATGCCTTTCTCTGCTACCTGCCCAGACCTGTCATACCCTTCAAGGGGAGCGCGTTCCTCAACACGAACGAGATACACCTCGAACCGGGTGCAAAATTTGCGATGCAGGACATCCTATCATGCGGCAGAAAAGCGATGGGTGAGCGCTTTGATTTTCGCAAATACCACGCCCGAACGGTTGTGTATGAGGACGGAAAGCCAATCTTTGTGGACAATACGCGCCTTGTTCCGAGCGAGTTCGACATAAGCGGAATGGGGTGGTTCGAGCATGATACACATCAGGGTATGGCGTATTTTTACGGACTGGACAAGCTCGAAGCGCATGAGACAGACTCGCTGATCACAGCCGTGACAGAAGCGAAGAAGGGACAGCTGATGCGCTTCCTCGGCAGTGAGAGCGACGAAATAGAAAGAAGCATCCGAGCATATATAGAAGGAGGAAACTATCATGGCATATCATGTGATCACGGTTACGAGACAGTTCGGCAGTCTGGGGCGAAAGATAGCCCGACAGGTTGCCGAAAATATGGGATATGAATACTACGACCGCGACATCATCGAGCTGGCGGTAAAGGAGTTGCGCGGAGACATTGAGCGCCTGTCCATGTTCGACGGACAGCTCGCGTCCCCGTTCGAAAAGATGATGTACCCGCTCGGCAGGGGCAACTCCGGCATGAAGCAGTCGCTTTTCGAGATGGAAAAGAGCGTCATGGTAGACCTCGCGCATTCCCGAAACTGCGTTATCGTTGGACGATGCTCGGACTATGTGCTCAGAAAATATGGCATTCCGGACGAAAATATGCTGAATATCTTTATCTATTCGCCCATTGAAAAGCGCTTGAGCAATTGCAAGGACGAACTGAACATCGCCGACCCGGGTGAGGCGTATCAATATCTGACTAGAGTAGATAAGGCTCGCGAGGACTTTTATAAGCACTATACAAAGCACAAATTCTTCTCGAATAAGTATCGCCACCTGATGATAGACAGCTCGATGGCGGACTTCGAGAAGGTCGCAGACATTATAACGAATACGGCGAAGATCAAGTTCGGAATAGATGATTGAGGCACCTTTCCCTACTTGACATAACGAACCGGAGATTGCCAACGCGGTGGCTTTCGGTTCGTTTTTTGCTGCCTGATTTTTACCGATATCCCGGTATCAGAAACCGCAGATCCATGCGCTGCCAAGCGGTTCGATGATGACAACAAAGATCAAATGAAATCTGCTGTTCCTTTTATAAGGGGCAGGATTTTATTTTTTGTTTAACTTTAGATTAACCGCTATTTATGCTTTTGCAATAAGCTTACGGTACGCTATCAAAGAGAAGGGGGATTGTGTGAAAAAACGAGAGGAAAACCGATATGCTTCTTTATCAGCAAATTACAGAAGAATTAGAAAACGGTATTTTGACAGGAACGTTTCCGCCAGGAAGCAAGCTTCCATCTGCCCGTGCGTTTGCCGTGCAGTATCATGTCAATCCGAATACGGCGCAGAGGGCGTTTTGTGAGATGAAACGCACAGGCCTGCTCATTTCTCCACGGGGAAAAGGAACCTTTGTCACAAACGACTTCGACCTGATTTGCAGGACCCGACAGAAACGGCGCAACGATTTGGTATCCTCATTTTTCGCACAAATGGAGATGTTGGGCTATTCCCGTGAGCAGGCAATCAGATTGCTTCAGGAACAAGGCCGCGACCATAGCGGATAGAAAAGAGGGAGTGGCTTATGACATCGGGAAGCCGTTATGATTTCGAATGATAGTTGTGGTTTGCCACACTTGGCCACCGTGCGTTGGAAGAAGAGGTGCTGTATGAAAATTCTGCTTACATCTGATTGGTATACCCCAGCGGTCAATGGCGTTGTGACTTCTGTTTTGAATTTGAAGCGTGGGCTAGAGGCGCGAGGACACGAGGTGCGCATCCTTACGCTTTCCGGAAGCCGCCGTTCTTTTGAACAAGCCGGCGTGATTTACGTTGGTTCTGTCAAGGTGGACGCAGTGTATCCGGGAGCAAGGCTACGGGTTACGCCCGGGAAAAACTGGATATCCAAAATTGCGGCATGGAGTCCGGATATCGTGCATTCCAATTGTGAATTTAGTACGTTTCGGATGGCGCGGCAGATTGCGGTGCGGCTCCACATTCCGCTTGTCCATACCTATCATACTATCTATGAAAACTACACGCATTATTTCTCGCCGAGCAAAATATGGGGGCGGAAGCTGGCGGCGGCGCTTTCCCGCAGGGTGGCGACGAAAACAGACGCATTGATTGCGCCAACGGAAAAAGTGCGGACACTTTTGCAGGGGTATGGGATTTCGACACCGGTTTGCGTGCTCCCTACGGGAATTGATCAGGAGAAATTTATGCGTGTGGCGGAACGTACCGACAGGATGCGGATACGCGAGCAGCTGCATATTTTGCCGGGACAAACTGTGCTGGTTTTCATTGGACGCATGGCAAAGGAGAAAAATTGCGATGAACTCATTCGCATGATGGTGCATTTCCGGGGAGAGGATATTTGCCTGCTTTTGGTGGGAGATGGGCCATGCCGCGAGGGATTGCAGCGGCAGGCAAAAGAGCTTGATATGCAGCAACAAATTGTTTTTGCAGGCATGGTACAGCCCGATCAGGTGAACCGCTATTATCAGGCGGGCGATCTGTTTGTCAGTGCGTCTACCAGTGAAACGCAGGGACTGACCTATATAGAAGCGCTTTCCTCCGGTCTGCCCATGCTTTGCCGCAAGGATGCCAGCTTAGAGGGGATTGTCATGGAAGATTGTAACGGCTGGCAGTATAACTCCACAATGGATTTTATTCAAAAAACAAGAAGCTTTCTAAAACATCCAGAATGGCATAGGGAGCTTTCTCAAAACGCGCAGATGACGGGAAAAGAGTATTCGATTTCCGCATTTGCCCGCCAGGCGGAGCAGATTTATCAGGAACAAATTGACGTCTACCACGGCGTGTTGCGGGAGGGATCTGCATGAAACCGTTGACATTGTCGCAGGGGCTGCGCCTCTGTTCGCTGGCCAGCTTTGCCGTTTGCATTGCTGCGGCAGCTTGGTGTATGAAGCAGGGGCTTTTTTCTTCCCAGCAGACAATGGAACATATGCTCTCCGGCCTTGGCGCGTTTGGGCCGCTGTTGTTTATTCTGCTGCAAATCGTCCAGGTCGTGGTTCCTATTTTCCCAGGCGGCATCAGCTGCCTGGCTGGGGTTGTACTTTTTGGCGCATGGAAGGGATTTGCCTGCAATTATATCGGGATCTGTATTGGTTCGTTGGCGGCTTTTGCCCTCTCCAAAAGCTGGGGTCGTCCCTTGCTGGTGCAATTGTTTGGACAAAAGTTGATGGATCAGTACGATGGCTGGACGCAAAACAGGGATCGGTTTGACCGGCTTTTTGCCCTTGCGATTTTTCTGCCGGTTGCTCCGGATGATTTTCTTTGCTATCTGGCTGGGACGACTGCCATGTCATGGCGCAAATTTATCCTGATTATCATTTTTGGCAAGCCTTTGGCGATCGCGGGTTATAGCCTACTGCTGCATACAATATGGTGTCGGCTCTTTTGGGGTTAAAGGAAGGTGGTCACAGTGCCTATTTATTTATATACGGGTGGTTTGAGAATCGTAAAAAAGAGCGGCGTGGGGCAGGCGATCCTACACCAGCGCAAGGCGCTGGAAACCGTGGATATACAGATGGATACGCGCTTGTCGCCATCCACCGCGGCTGTACATATCAATACGGTTTTTCCGGATTCGGTGCTGATGGCGATATGGGCGCGTCTGCATCAGGTGAAAGTGGTTTATTATGCGCATTCTACCATGGAGGATTTTCGATGCTCCTTTCGGGGTTCTAACCTGATGGCGGCCTTTTTCAAAAAATGGATTATTTTCTGCTATCGCCTGGGCGATGTGGTCCTGACGCCGACAGAATACGCGAAAGGCCTGCTCGAAAGCTATGGCCTGCAAAGGCCAATCTACTCGATTTCCAACGGTGTGGATACGCATGCATTTCATCCGAGCGCGGCGCGGCGGACGGCGTTCCGCAAAAAATATCGTCTGTCAGAGTCCGAGCCGGTGGTCATTTCTGTAGGGCATATGATGGAACGCAAAGGTATTTTGGATTATATCGCCCTGGCCAGCCAGCTGCCGGATGTCCGTTTTTTCTGGTTTGGTGATACGAAACCATGGCTGCTCCCGGGGCATGTGCGCAGGGTGATAAAACAGGCACCGCCCAATTTGACCTTTGCCGGATATATCGATCAGGAGCAATTGAAAGATGCTTATTGCGGCGCAGATTTGTTCGCATTCCTCAGCAAAGAAGAAACGGAAGGTATTGTGGTATTGGAAGCACTGGCTTCGGAAATTCCCGTCTTAATTCGGGATATCCCGGTTTATCAAGGCTGGCTGACAGACGGCGAATCCGTATATAAGGCAGCGACACAAAACGAGTTTTTGCGGTCGATGATCGAGATCCTTGCGAAAAAGCGTCCGGAGCTTTCGGCCGGTGGGCGGCAGGCGGCTGAGAGGCGGAGCTTGGAAGCGGTTGGGAACCGGTTGAAGGAGATTTATGCTGCTGAGAAGATTGATGTCCATGAAGGGCTCTATCATCTTAATCGCCATTTGGACAATGGCGCGATGATTCAAAAATAACTAGATCACAAGAGAATAGCACATCGTCCATACCTCTTGTTGCGGGCCCCGCCAGCAATAGGGGGTATGTTTGCGTTTGGATATTCCATGCCGCGTGCCATTCATAATTTAGAAACAAATCTCAAACACAGTGCAAACAAAACGCTGATATGCTATGATAAAACAGGCGCTTTACATGGGATGGCAGGCGGGAGGCGGCAGATGTGGAACGATGGAAGCGGATGGTATATCGGACGGTGTTCCCAAAGTTGAATATTTTGGTGGCTTGTGTGCTGGCTTCGGCGGTTCTTCTGGGGTATACGTTTTTGTATGGGGACGCATACGGCCCGATTGCATATATCTCCTATGTGCTGTCGGCATATGCGCTGACCATCGTATGCGCGCGGCTGATCCGGCTGCCAAAGAACGGCTTTTTCGCTGCACTGCACCGCAATGCATATGCACACCGCTATCTGACCGATATCCCATTCCGGACGCATGTATCGCTGTATTTGTCGCTGGGGCTGAATTTGCTGTTCGCGGCGGTGAAGCTGGTATACGGAATTGCCTACTGTTCCGTGTGGTTCGGTACACTGGCCGTGTATTATATTTTGCTGGCTGTCATGCGTTTCCTGTTGCTGCGTCATGTCAACCGCAACCGTATCGGGACGGCGATTGTGGCAGAATGGAAGCGGTACCGCCTGTGCGGGATCATCCTGCTGCTCATGAACAGCGCGCTGTGCGGCGTTGTGATTCTCATGCTGCATCAAAAGGAAAGCTTTCAGTATGCCGGCTATCTGATTTACGTGGTAGCGATGTATGCGTTTTATAATATGGTTACAGCGGTCACAGACGTTGTGAAATACAGGAAATACAATAGTCCCGTCCTGTCTGCGTCCAAAGCGGTCAAGCTGGCTGCTGCACTGGTGTCGATGCTGTCGCTGGAGACGGCCATGCTGATGCAGTTTAACGACAGGGAGGATGCAGAGGCATTCCGGCAGATGATGACAGGGGCGACGGGTATTTCTGTCTGTGCGCTTGTGCTTGCGGCAGCTGTTTGGATGATTGTGCGGTCTACGAAGCAGATCCGGAAGCTGCGCCGTGTGCCGCGATAGAAGAAGGAGGAATTTTGCATGGTAAAGATTCTCGTGCTGGACGATGATGTGCAGCTCAACCAAGCCGTTTGCACCTATTTGAATGACTGCGGCTTTCAGGCCAAGGGATGCCTGCGGGCGGAGGACGCCTATGACGAAATGTACAACAACTTATACGAATTGATTATTTCGGATATCATGATGCCGGGAGTAGACGGCTTTGCGTTTGCGGAACATGTGCGCAGGGTCAATCGCCATATCCCAATCCTATTCATGTCGGCCAAGGACGATCTGCCGTCCAAGCAAAAGGGATTCCAGCTGGGCATCGACGACTATATGGTCAAGCCGATTGAGTTGGATGAGCTTTTGCTGCGCGTGCGTGCGCTGCTGCGCCGCGCCAATATCGAGATGGCGCGTAAGCTCAAGGTCGGCAACCTGGAGCTGGATGCAGACGGCTTGTCCGCCGTGGTGGATGGCCAGGAGATTGCCGTGACGACAAGGGAATTTAACATTCTGTACAAGCTGCTGTCCTATCCGAACAAAACCTTTTCCCGCGCCCAGCTGATGGATGAATTTTGGGGCATTGAAACTGAAACCAGCCTGCGGGCCGTGGATGTCTACATTACCAAGCTGCGGGACAAATGTTCGGGCTGCGATGGATTTGCCATCCGCACGGTGCGGGGTCTCGGCTATAAGGCGGTGCTGCTGTGAAGCGCAGGAGCAAAAAAGACCCGAATGCCATCAAAACGAGCCGATTTCCCATATCGATTTTTGTTGTTTTGCTGTGCGCGTTGCTGCTGATGTCCGGGGTGCATGTTGGCATCATTGTGCTGGGCAATAAACGAATGTGGCCGACCGGTGTGCAGATCCTGCTTCCCACGCTGTATTGGAGCTTGACAGCGGTGGGGCTGACGTTGTTCACGCGGTGGAAGATTTCGCGCCACTACGAAGAACCAATGCGCAAGCTGCGGGATGCCGCTGAAAAGGTAGCGAACGGCGATTTTTCGGTGTACGTCGCCCCGCTGCACATACCAGGGGAAAGAGATTACCTGGATGCCATGATTATGGATTTTAACAAAATGGTGGAGGAGCTGGGCAGCATGGAGGTGCTGAAAACCGATTTCTTTTCCAATGTATCGCATGAGATCAAAACGCCGCTGGCGGTGATCCACAACAACGCGGAGCTGCTGCAGCGCGAACATCTGACGGAGGCGCAGCGCAAGGAATATGCCGAAACAATCCTGCACGCTACCAGACGGCTGGCCAATCTGATTGGGAATATGTTGAGACTCAATAAGCTGGAAAAGCAGGCGATTCAGCCGACACCCAGCACGTTTGACCTGTGCGCGCAGCTGAGCGAATGCGCGCTGCAATTTGAAGCCGTATGGGAACGCAAGGAGATCGATTTTGTTGCAGATCTGGAGGATCGGGCGTTTATCAGCGGCGATGAGGAGCTGTTGGCATTGGTGTGGACCAATCTGATATCCAATGCCATGAAATTCACGCCGCCCGGCGGGACAGTCACGCTGCGGCAGACGTCGGATGCAGATGGGGTGGTCGTAACGGTTGCCGATACCGGCTGTGGGATGGATCGGGAGACCGTGCGGCATATCTTTGATAAATTTTATCAGGGCGATACCTCCCATTCCACCGAAGGCAACGGCCTGGGGCTTGCGTTGGTGCGGCGGATATTGGAATTGTCCGACGGGACCATTGCCGTGCAGAGTGCGCCGGGACAGGGGAGTGTCTTTACCGTCCGCCTGCCCGCTTCGTTTCACCGAGAGGAGAGTTTGTCATGAATGGGAGCGAAAAAAAGGATTATGTTGGGTATGAATACAAGGAGGTCGTCGTCTCCCCGGACAAGGCGTCGCTGTATTTGGATTGCTATGAAAATTTTGGGTGGCAGGAAGATGCGCATTTTGCCGCAGCGCACGGCCGGCAGCCGATTACGCTGCGCCTGAAACGGGATCGCAAAATGGTCAACAAAATGGAACTGACCCGGCTGCAGCGGCATTTTGAGGCGTGTGTGGGCGAGATTGCGGCGTTGGAAAAGGCAAAGAAATCGATGCCCTGCGCCGCGGCGCTGACGCTGGGGCTGCTCGGCACAGCGTTTATGGCAGGCTCCACCTTTGCGGTTGTCCATGAGCCGCCTATCATCTGGCTGTGTATCCTATTGGCGATTCCGGGCTTTCTGGGCTGGATTTTCCCGTATTTCTTGTATCGCAAGCTTGTGATAACAAGGACACGCGAGCTTCAGCCAGAGATTGAGGCGAAATACGAGGAAATTTATACCATTTGTGAAAAAGGACATTCGCTGCTGTGAGCATTGCGCCGGCGCCCCTTCGGGCGTCGGCTTTTTTGTGGGTTGTCCGAGCGTCGGCTGGCGTTGCCGGAACAAATGCTGTCAAATTCATATTTCGTAAACACAACGCAAGCATGGGAGAAACAAAAGCCTGGTATGATACAGACAGAAAGAAACAAAACAGCTCAACGATGAATCGGTGAAAACAAGGAGGAACCTATCATGAGCGAAACAAATTTTGTCGGTTACGAATACCAGAATATCCATGTCAAGCGTTCGATGGCATCGGTATATGCCGACGGTTATGAAAACTTTGGATGGGATTTGGAGAGCACAGGAGAACAGCCAGGAACATGGCCGGCGGATACCGTTGCCATGAAGTTCAAGCGGGACCGGAAGCTGCGCAACAAAGTGGAATTGACCCGCTTACAGCGCAATTTTGATGCCTGTGTTTCCGAAATCTTGTCGTTGGAAGCATCCAAGCGCGTCAAAGCGTCTGTGATCGCTTACATAATCGGTATCATTGGCACGGCGTTTATGGCGGGCAGCGTATTTGCCGTCACAGCGGGCCTGATTATCCCGTGCATCGTCCTGGCGGTGCCTGCATTGATCGGTTGGATTCTGCCATATTTCCTCTTCCGACGCGTGGAGCGGCAGAAGACCGACGAGGTCACGCCGTTGATCGACAAAAAATACGACGAGCTGTACGCGATATGCGAAAAAGCGCATAGCCTGCTGGCTTAAATGAAATAGGCGCAGCTGCCATAGAGAGGGACAGGCCGAGCTGTTCTTGGTTGTAGCATTGATTTGATGATAAAACAGTATAGGGGAAGGAGGATATGTATATGGGTAAGGTTATCGTTGTTGCCGCCGCTGCGGCGGTTGCCGTTGTGGCTGCTGTTGTGATACGGAAAAAATAATAGAAAACCATGAGTAGGATGGGAGGTGACAGGCATGAAAAAGATCATCATGCTGCTCGTTTCGATTGCGGCGATCACAGGCATCGCGGTGACGGCGATCTGTATGCCGTATGACCGGTTTGTATAAGCAGGCTTGGCAGCTGCAGGCCATCCTCTTTGCTTGGCACGCGCGCGAAGGCTGGGAGCTTTTGTCTGACACAGAAAAACCGTTTGACAGTATCGTATGAATACCGTACAATACAATCAGGGAACAAAAATAATCGCTTCCAGTCAGGAGGAATAGCCATATGTTTGAAACCTTCCGCAGTATCCGGGTGCAGCTTCTGCTGCTTGCCGTCGGCTGCCTGGCGCTTGGCGTGGCGATGCTGCTGATGCCGGAATTTTTCTTAACTGCTGTGTGTTATGTGGTCGGCGGCCTGATGATCGCCTATGGCGTCATTGGTATTATCCACTGCGTGCGCAAGCAGCTGCTGCTGGTGTTTTCCATTACCGGCAGTGTGATCGTCATCGGCGTCGGCATTTTTATCATCACCCGGCCGCGCGCGATCATTTCGATTTTGCCGGTGATTTTCGGCGTGATCTTGATTTTGGACGGTATCTTGAACGTCAGACATGGCGTTGGGCTGCACCGCTTTGGCGCGCCGGGGAATATTACCGTGATCGTGCTCGGCGTGATTACCGTAGCCTTCGGCGCGGTGATCCTGTGGCATCCGTATACCACCGCAGAAATGACCTTCCGGCTGATTGGCGCCGGCCTGGTATATAGCGGTTTGTCGGATTTTTTGGTATTGTACCGCATGAATCATGCGTCTAAGGTCTTTGACCAGCGCAATGCCGCGCAACAACGCAAAAACAATGTGGTGGATGTGGAACCGCAGCCGATCGATGAGGAGGAATGAGCAGTGGATAAACAGGAGTTGGAACAAATGCCGGAAGGGACGGATTTGTTTTCCATGAGCGATCAGGTGCCGACGGAGGAAGAACTGTACGACCTGGCGGAGCTGTTTAAGGTATTTGGAGATTCCACCCGCATCAAGATCCTGTATGTGCTGGTGGAAAGCGACATGAGCGTGGGGGATATTGCCCAAGCGCTCAATATGACGCAAAGCTCGATTTCCCATCAGCTGCGGGTGCTCAAACAAAGCCGCTTGGTGCGCTTCCGCCGCGAAGGGAAAAATATCGTGTATTCGCTGGCCGACGACCATGTGCATACCATCATGAGCCAAGGCTTGGAGCATTTGGAGGAATAGGGCTTGCTTTTGCCATAAAGGCGTGCTATATTGATAGCAAATCAAAACGAAACGAGGTGTACAGATGATTTCTTTTTCCTGCTGATTGTATTATATTGCAGCAGTATGACGGGGCTTTTGCGCCCATGCTGCTGTGCCATAGCAGGGAAGCCATCTGTACACGCACCATATTAGGATATCCGTATACCGCCGCACCTACGGCGGTATATGCCATGCTGCGCAAGAGCTACAGGAAAACGCTTTCCTGCGGCTCTTATTTTTTTGACAAAGGAGAGGATGCAGCATGTCAATCATCCAAGTGGAGAACCTCACGTTTTCGTATCCCACCAGTTACGATACCATTTTTGACCACGTCAGCTTTCGGCTGGATACCGATTGGAAGCTGGGCTTTATAGGTAGGAACGGCAGAGGAAAGACGACGTTTCTCAAGCTCTTAATGGGGGAGTTGGACTACAGCGGGAACATCATATCCTCTGTGCCGTTTCAGTATTTCCCCCATCCGGTCGAAGACCCGGACAGGCTGACCGAAGAGATTTTGATGGAGATCTGCCCGCTTGCCGAGCAATGGGAGATCCTGCGCGAACTGGCAGAGCTGGACGCCGGCGCGGACATCCTGTGGCGTCCATTTGCAACGCTGTCGAATGGGGAACAGACCAAGGCATTGCTCGCCGCCCATTTTTTGGAACAGGGGAAATTTATGCTGATCGACGAGCCGACCAACCATTTGGATACCGGTGCGCGGGCGACGGTTTCCGCCTATCTGAAACGCAAAAAAGGGTTTCTTCTGGTATCGCATGACCGCCGCTTTCTGGACGGCTGCGTGGATCATATTGTGTCGCTCAACCGGTCGGACATCACGGTGCGCAGCGGGAATGTTTCATCCTGGATGCTGGAATTTGAACAGCGGCAGGCGTTGGAGCACGCGCAACAAAAACGCCTTCAACAGGACGTCAAGCGGCTGCGGCAGGCGGCGCGGCGTTCCACCACGTGGTCCGACCGGGTCGAAGCGTCCAAGGTTGGGGCGCTGGACAAAGGCTATGTCGGCCACAAAGCCGCCAAGATGATGAAACGCGCCAAAGCGTTGGAAGCGCGGCAGCAGCGCGCCATTGATGAGAAGGTAGGGCTTTTGAAAAATGCGGAAACAGCAGAAGAGCTGAAGCTGTCGCCGCTTGTATATCATGCAGATACCTTGGTGATGTGTTCGGAGGTTGTGGTTCACTACGACGGCAAACCGGTGTGCGCGCCGGTGTCGTTTACCCTGCGGCAGGGAGAACGTGTTGTACTGGAGGGCAAAAACGGCAGTGGCAAAAGCAGCCTGCTCAAGCTGCTGCTGGGCGAGGCGATTGTGCACACCGGCACAATGAAAACCGGCTCCGGATTGATTGTTTCCTATGTGCCACAGGATACCGCCGATCTGCACGGTTCGCTGACGGCGTATGCGCAGCAAAACGGCATAGAAGACAGCCAATTCAAAGCGATCTTGCGGAAAATGGGATTGGAGCGGGTTCAATTTGAAAAAGATATCCGGGAATTTTCCAGCGGGCAAAAGAAGAAAGTGTTACTGGCCGGAAGCCTGTGCACGAAAGCGCATTTGTATGTGTGGGATGAACCGTTGAATTTTATTGATATCTACTCGCGCATGCAGATTGAACAGCTGTTGCAGACGGTTTGCCCGACCATGCTGTTTGTCGAGCATGACAAAGCGTTCCAGGAGGCAGTTGCTACAAGGACAGTATGCATGCAGCGCGCATGTGACCGATGAGGGATCACATATGCAGCAAAAAAAAGCGGTGTGACCACAACGATCACACCGCTTTCGCATCTGCCGCAGGATGCGGCGGAAAGATAAGATTTGAAGAGAAAGGAATGATTTAGGCCGTGCCGCCCGCCTTGACCTTGATCCAAAGCTCGGACAGCCGCTGGCGCAGATATTCGTTGTCGCGGAAAACCTCGTCCAGCTCGTAATCCGAACGCGGCACATAGGCTTCGTTGCCCTCATAAATGCCGCCTTCGCCATAGACATCTGCGGCAACCTGTGCATTGGAAGACGTATAGCCGACCTCCTCTGTGTTGTCGTATGATGCATCATAGGTCAGCACATAATTGATAAATTCGTTGGCGAGGTCAGAATTGGGCGCATTTTTGGGGATCACCATGGCGTCGCTCCAGATGTTGGTACCCTGTGTGGGGCAATAGTAGCTCATATCTTCGTTTTCCGACAGGATGTACGCGGCATCACCGCTGTACACAATGCCGATGTCCTTGGTGCCGTTAATCATGTTGTCAATGATTTCGTCGGTCACATAGACCGGGTGCATCGTGTTGTTGACGTTGCACAGCCACTCATAGGCTGCTTCGATTTCGTCGTCCTTGTCGGTGTTCATCGAATAACCCAACGCCTTGAACGCCATCATAAACGAATCTCGCTCAGAATCATAGAGATACAGCCGGTTTTGATATTTGGTGTTGGTCAGGATGTTCCAGCCCTGTTCCTCCAGGTCGGCGCGGTCAACCGTGTTTTTGTTGTACACGATACCGACCGTGCCCCAGAAATACGGGATAGAATATGTGTTGTCCGGATCATACTCCAGCCCCACGATATTGGGATCCAACAGATCGAAGTTGGTGATCACTTCGCGGTCGAGCGGCTGAAGAAAATCCTCGTTCATCAGGCGTTCGATCATATAATCCGATGGCACAAGCACATCGTAACGGTCGCCCGAGCTGATTTTGGTATACATCATTTCATTGGAATCAAAGGTTTCTACAATGACATGGCAGTCATATTCCTCTTCAAATGTTTCAATCAGCTCGTCGCCGGTGTATTCCCCCCAGATGTACAGACGGAGGGTATCGGTGTCCGACGTGGTTTGGTTGGTGCCGTCAAAGTCCGTACCCGGGCCGCCGCAGCCGGACAGCAGGCCAGTCAGCAGCGCGCCGGAACAGACGGCGGACAACAAACGGTGGTTCAGCTTCATACGGATTCCTCCCTTTTGCGGTTCATCGCGCGGTCACGCAGGAGCGGGATCAGGTTGATGAGCAGCAGCACAGCGGTGATGATGACGATAACCAGCGTGGAAATCGCGTTGATGGACGGATTGACGCGCTTGGACATTGTGTACACGAGGATGGAAATATTCTGTACGCCGTTGCCGGTGACAAAATAGGAAATGACAAAATCGTCGAACGACATGGTAAAGGCGATCAGTGCGCCGGCAAAGATGCCGGGGGAAAGCTGCGGGATAATCGCGTGGCGCAGTGCCTGCCAGGGATTTGCGCCGAGATCGAGCGCAGCGTCTGCCAGGTTTGGATCCAGCGTGCGCAGGCGCGGCGTGATCGACAGCATGACATACGGCGTACAAAAAGCGATGTGCGCGAGCAGCAGGGTCAGAAAGCCTTTGCTGATTTCCATCGTGGCGAAGAACATCAGCAGGCCGATGGCGGTGACGATATCCGGGTTCATAATGGGCAGGTCGTTGACCATGTTCACCGTGCGGCGCAGCGGCTTGCCGCATTTGGACAGGCCGATGACCGTGATGGTGCCGATGACGGTGGAAATCACCGTTGCTAGGATTGCCACGAGGAAGGTCATCCAAATCGCGTTCATTGTCGTGGAGGACGAGAACATTTTCTCATACCAACGCAGTGAAAAACCGGAAAAGGTGGTCAGTGAACGCGAGGAATTAAAGGAAAACACAACGGTGTAGACAATCGGGATATAGAAGAATATTATGACAGCCGCCAGCAGGATGCGGGTCCAATGGATGCGTTTTTTCTGCTTCATATTGCGTCCTCCCTGTTTTTATCGATCCGGCGGGTGAGATACATGGACAGCATAATAATGATGACCATAATCAGCGACAGCGCGCTGCCGAAGCTCCAGTTGCCGGAGGTCAGGAATTGGGATTCGATGACATTGCCGATCAGCACATATTGTCCGCCGCCCAGCAGCTTGGGGATGAAGAACGAGGATACTGCCGGCAGGAACACCAGCGTAATGCCGGAAATGATCCCCGGGACACTCAGCGGGAGCGTCACCTTGAGGAAGGCCTTTACATGGTTTGCGCCCAAATCGCTGGCGGCTTCCAAATAGGATGGATCCATTTTGGAGAGCGAGGTGTGGATTTCCAAAATCATAAACGGCAGGAAATTGTATACCATGCCGAGCACCACGGCAAAATCGGTATACATAAATTGGAATGGACCGAGATGCAGCAGGCCGAGCAAGGCATTGAGGACACCGCCATCCTGCAAAATGCCGACCCATGCGTATGTGCGCACGAGCATGTTGATCCACGTCGGCAGGGTGATAATCAGGATGAGCAATGTGCTGCTCGCGCCGGCGCGGGAAATCGCATAGGCTGCGGGATAGCCCAGCAGCAGACAGACTACCGTGGTGAGTATCGCGATGCGCAGCGAGCGCAGCAGCACCTGCAAAAACACGGCGTCGCTGAAAAAGCGCGCGAAGTTCGCCAGCGTGAATTGCCCCTGGAAGAAGGCGGTACCCTCCACCGTAAAGGCATAGGCGATGATGAGCAGCATCGGGATAATAATCAGGATGGCAATCCAGACCACATACGGATATGCCATGGAACGGAATTGTTTCATGTACTTACCCCTTTCTCATGATATGGATGTCGTCCGGCGTAAATTTCAGGCCGACGAAATCGCCCGGCTCGGTGCGGTCGGTCGTCGCAACTTTGTATTCGGAGCCTTTGGTAGCGAACGTGACGTCATAGACGCCCGGTGTGATGTGCTCCCAGTCGAAATCATAGATGACGTCGGTAATGCGGATGCGCGCGCCGTCGTCCTCCGGCGCGAGGCTCCAGGCGGAGGCGTCTGCCCAGACGATCAGGTCGTTGTCCAGCGTCAGCGATTCCTTGATGTCGTCCACCGATTTGGAGAAATTCACCGCATAGATTTCCTCCTGGTATTGTTCTGAGACCACGCGGTTGGCGTCCTCAACAATCATGTCTACGGTGACGCTTGTGCCTGCTGCCGTGGAGAACGTGACCGGATACCGGCCGTTTTCCGGCTTGATGTCATAGGAGATGCGGGCGATCGAAATTCCTTCTTCCGTGTCGCGGCTCCATGCCTGCGCGTTGGAACGGGCGATAATCATGGACTCGGTCAGCTCGGCCACATCGTCCCGGTCCAGATAGAAGCTGTCGGCGTCCATCAGCTCACCAGCCGCTTCGTTGACCACCGGCTTTTCTTCGGTGATATTCATTTTGACCGTGATGGAAGTACCCTGACGCGTTTCCACAATGGTATCGTAGTGGACACCCTTGAACAGCACAGACTTGACATGTCCGCGCAGCAGCCCTTCCTGCGGCGGGACGATATCAAGATCCTCCGGCCGGATGACGACATCGACCTCTTCGTCCTTTGCAAAGCCGCCGTCCACACAGGTGAACGGATGCCCGTCGAAGATGACGCGGTTGTCGCACGGCATCACGCCGTCGACAATATTGCTTTCGCCGATGAAGTTGGCGACATAGCGGTTGACCGGCTCGTTGTAGATATCCACCGGGGAGCCGAGCTGCTCGATGTTGCCTTCCTTCATGACGACGATTTTGTCCGACATCGTGAGCGCTTCTTCCTGGTCATGCGTGACGAAAATAAACGTGATGCCGACTTCCTGCTGGATCTGTTTCATTTCGCGCTGCATTTCCTTGCGCAGCTTGAGGTCGAGCGCGCCCAGCGGTTCATCCAGCAGCAGGACCTTCGGCTCATTGACCAGCGCGCGGGCAATGGCGACGCGCTGCTGCTGGCCACCGGACATCTGGCTGATGCGGCGCTTGTCAAAGCCGCGCAGGCCGACCAGGCGGAGCATACGCTTGACCTTCTGCTCAATGATATCTTTCGGCTCTTTTTTCAGATTCAAACCAAAGGCGATGTTATCGTACACATTCAGGTGGGGGAACAGCGCGTATTTCTGGAATACGGTGTTGACCTCGCGCTTGTACGGCGGCAGGCCGGAAATGTCCTGCCCGTCAAAGAGAACTTGTCCGTCGTCCGCATCCAGAAAGCCGGCTATGATGCGGAGCAGCGTCGTCTTGCCGCAGCCCGAAGGGCCGAGCAGCGTGACAAATTCATTTTCATAGATGTCCAGCGAAATGCCATTGAGCACGCGCTGGCCGTCAAAATCCTTGACGATGTTCTTCAGTTCGATCAGTTTTTTCATTTCTCTCTCCTAACTTTTTTTGATCGGGCGCCATGTGGCGGTGAAACGGAACCGCTCCCAGGCTTCTTTAAAACAACGGCGGGGTGCACACCCAAAGGATTTGCGCCGTCCGTTTTTTGTCGTTGCGGATATAGTGGCTGGTTTTCCCGTCCAAATAGAAGGTTTCTCCCTGGCGGACGGCATAGGATGCGGCATCGGTCACCAGCGTGACCGAGCCGGAGAGGACATAGCCAAATTCCTCGCCGCTGTGCGGGCCGGAGGAAAATGACCGACCGCCCTGCGGGATGTCCAAGAGGACAGGCTCCATTTCATTTTTTTGCGTGTTGGGTACAATCCAGCGGATGGTATAGCCCTCGCGCTCGTCGGCAAAGAAATCCGTCTGATGAAAGACGACCTGTTCCTCCGGGGAATCGCGGAAAAATTCCGATAGGGAGGAGCCAAGCGCCTCCAGGATATCGGCAAGCGTTGCGATGGATGGGCTGGTCAGGTCGCGTTCGAGCTGGGACAGAAAGCCCTTGGTCAGCTCGCAGCGGGAGGCAAGCTCCTCCAGCGTAAGACCCTTTTGCGTGCGCATCCGTTTGAGTTTGGAACCGATTTTCATACTGGGCCGGACAGATACCGGCGCGGGCCCTCCTTTACAAATACTAAACTTTTTGTTGCAGTTTATAAAACTACAGGCTCTATTATACACTTCTTTGCGCGGCGCGCAATAGTTTTTTTTCGATTCGATGTCAAAAAACAGAAAAATTTTTCGATTTTACTTTTTGCTGCAAAACAGACGGCCGGAGCACGCATTTTTTGTAACAAAAAACGCTGCAAACGGACCGATGGCGCAGGCAGCGCGCAGCGTTTTGAAAATTTTGTATATTTCCCCTTTGTTTTGACCATACTACCAGCAAACAAACCGCATCAAAATTCAATCGTTCAGGAGATGTTCAGATGAAAAAAACAAATGGGGCACAATGGTGGTCAGAGGAAAAGGGCTTTTACATGATCCTGATGCTCTGCCTGCTGGCAATTGCCGTGGCGGCATACGTATTGTTTGCCACACCGGCCTCTACGGAGGAACAGGATCCGCTGGATGGCTACTTGTATGAAGCGGATGAAAGCGTAACGGCGTCGGACACCATCGACCGGGTTCCCGCGATGGATACCACGCCGGATACCACCGAGGAAGAGGAAGCCGAGGAACCGGTGGAGGAAGAGCCGGCAGAACAAACAACCGCTGCGGAGGAAGAAGTAGAAGCTGCGGCTGCGCTCACCTTTACGCCGCCGATGACGGGCGAGGTATCGCGTGCCTTTTCGGCCGATACGCTTGCCTATGATGAGACGACCGGCGACTGGCGGACGCATGAGGCGGCAGATTACAGCGGAAACGCAGGAGACTCCGTATGCGCCATCGCATCCGGTACGGTTGTGGAGGTTGGAGACGACGCCATCTATGGCAAATATGTTGTACTCAGTCATGCGCAGGATATGACCAGCCGGTATGCCGGATTGGATGAAATTGCAGTTTCCGAAGGCGACAATGTATCCGGCGGAAGTCAGATTGCCGTGTTGGGCGACCCGATGCCGCTGGAGCAGGAGCAGGGTGTACATTTACACCTGGCTGTGACCAAAGGAGAGGAAGCAGTGGACCCGGAGGGGCTGTATCAAAACGGCTAAGCGGCGAAGACAGGAAGGATTTACCAAAAGAAAAAATAATGAAATTTACGGTGAATCGAATAAGAGCTATTGACTTTTGGCTCTTCCATAGGTTATAATAATGACAAGCTCGATTGGAGACAATCGAGCCCAACAAAATCCCATTTTGTTTAAAGCACGATCAATCCCCCAGATAGTGCTTTATATCATCCCCAATTTTGCATGTTGTGTTCTTATCATCCCCCAAACTTCCACGACATGCAGGCCGCCAGTGCTTCATGCACTGGCGGCTTTTTTCTGTTTGTGCGCAAAAAGCGGCTCCCCTGTCCTTTCGACGAGGGAGCCGTTATGCTTGTGTTGTTCTGATATTGCTAGATTACCGATTGGCAACCGGCGTATAACCGGAGCGGGAGATGATCGGCTTGTATGCCGGGCGGATGATCTTGCCGCCGGTGGTGACTTCCTCGATGCGGTGCGCCAGCCAGCCGACAATACGGGCGGTGGCGAACAACGGAGTATACATTTCCTGCGGAATTCCCAGCATCTGATAAACCAGGCCGGAATACATATCCACATTGGCACACATGATTTTGTGCTCGCCGCGCACGCGGTAAAAGGCTTCGGGTGCAAGGCGTTCGGTCAGCTCAATCAGGTTGAATTCACGCTCGAAGCCCTTTTCTGCGGCCAGCGGGCGCGCAGTATTTTTGAGCGCTACGGCGCGCGGGTCAGACAGCGTATAGACCGCATGGCCCATGCCGTAAATCAAGCCGGAGCCGTCGCCAGCTTCCTTGTTCATGATCTTGCACAGGTAATCCAGGACTTCGTCTTCATCTTCCCAGTTGGAGATGTTGGCTTTCATCTCGTCAAACTGCTGACATACGCGCAGATTGGCGCCGCCGTGGCGCGGGCCTTTGAGTGAGCCGATGGCAGCCGCGATAGCGGAATAGGTATCGGTAGCGGAAGAGGAGACAACGCGGGTGGTAAACGCGGAGTTGTTGCCGCCGCCGTGCTCTGCATGGATAATCAGGCAGCGGTCAAGCAGCATGGCCTCTTCGCGGGTAAACATGCCGTCCGGACGGATCAGGCTCAGGATATTTTCCGCCGTGGTATAGTTGCGGTCCGGCATATGCAGGAACATTGACGCATTGTCGAAATACCGGCGTTTTGCCTGGTATGCATGGGAGATGATGACCGGGAATTTCGCAATCAGGCTGATTGCCTGGCGTACCATATTTTCCAGGCTGGTATCATCCGGATTGGGGTCATAGGAATACAAGGCCAGCGTAGAAACCGCCAGCTTGTTCATCAGGTCGCGGCTCGGCGCGCGCATGATGACATCCTCTGTAAAGCCATCCGGGAGCGAGCAGTCGTCTGCAAGCAGATCGGTGAACGCATCGAGCTGCTGCTGGTTGGGCAAGGAGCCGGAGAGCAACAGATAGGAGGTTTCCGGGAAACCAAAGCGGTCTTCCATATCAAACCCGTCCAGCAAGTCATACAGGTTGTGCCCGCGATAGGTCAAACGGCCTTCGATCGGTTCAACTTCACCTTCGTTTACCATATAACCGTGTACGTTGGATACACAGGTAATACCAGCCAGCACACCGGTGCCGTCCGCATTGCGCAGACCGCGCTTTACGTCGTACTTGGCAAACATTTTCGGCTGGATCAGGTTATTTTGTTTAAAGTTATCGCATAGGTTGTCAATAACGGAGGAACGCATATCTTTCATTTCATCGACCATTCAAAAATCACCTCGTCATTCAAGTATCCGTTTCCTGTGGGGAGGGAACGGGGCAGGAAACAGAGTAAGAGTGCGTTTATGAATTATATATTACATCAATCCTGCAAATATGTCAAATACAGCTGACGGAAGGGAAAGGAAATATACCATGAAACGCATTGTTGTTTTGGTTATCATCGTCATATTTTTTGTATATATCGTACCTGTGGGGTTCCAAACATATCAAGACAAGAGGGCAGAAGAGCGACCGGTCCACACGGTTCAAAACGTAGAAAACCGGCTGGAATCGCAGGAAACGCAGGAAAATAGCGACGAAGGGAACGAAAACACGGCGGAAACAACAGAAGAAACGCAGGATGACGGACAGATGCTTGCAGTTTCTGTCAATGGCACGGTGCGGGAAATGACGTTGGAGCAGTATGCAGCGGGCACGGTGGCAGCAGAAATTCCCGCGTCGTTCCCGGAAGAGGCGATCAAGGCGCAGGCAGTTGCGGCGCGCACCTATGCCATGTACAAACAATCGCAGGGGACCGACCAGACACATCCCGATGCCGTGGTATGCGACGATTATACCCACTGCGCGGCCTTTGTCGATCTGGACACGCAGGCAAAAGACCTGTGGGGCAGCAAGGCGGAGGAATGGCGGCAAAAGATTGAGGACGCGGTAAACGCCACGGCAGGAGAGATCATCACATACAATGGAAGTCCGATTGTAGCGGTATTTCATTCCGCTGCCGCCCAGGAGACAGAATCCGCCGTCAGCGTTTGGGGGACGGACATCCCATATCTTGTCACGGTGGACAGCGAAGGGGACGACAGCTGCCCGGAATACGACGCATCGGTCACGCTGGGCGCGGAAGAATTCCGGCAGATTATGCTGGCGAAATATCCCGATATCAACCTGACAGGCTTGCCCAAAACGTGGTTTACTGACATCGAAAGCTCGGAAGCCGGCGGCGTCACAAGCTGCAAAATCGGCGGCGAATCGCTCAAAGGCACCGAAGTGCGCACATTATTCCAGCTCAATTCCACGCACTTTACCATCAGCACGACCGATACCTCCATTACGTTCCATACACAGGGCTATGGGCATGGCGTCGGTATGAGCCAATACGGCGCGAAAAGCATGGCGGAAAACGGCAGCAGCTATCAGGATATCCTGCTGCATTATTATACCGGTACGAAGGTGGAAAAATTGGGGGAATAAAAGAAACCTGCCGCGCGGGCGAGCGGCAGGTTACAGTGTAATATCCAATGCATGACAGATTGTCTTCAAAACGCCGGCGCGGTTGTTGTGTCCGCCGGTGTGTGCGAACAGCTTCAGCAGCTGCGGATGCGCGTTTTCCATGGCATAGGGATGGCCACTTGCGCGCAGCAGCTCGATGTCGTTGAGATAATCGCCGAAGGCCATGCAGTTTTCGGGGGGAATCTGCATCTGGCCCAGCAGCTGCCGCAGGGCTTCGCCTTTGCTGACCGATTGGTTCATGACGTCTACCCAGCAGTCACCGGACAGGACGACCTGCATCCGATCCGCAAATGGGAGCAGCGCAGGATACGACACATGCTCTGCGTCATGATTGTGGAACACCGCAATCTTACAAATGCGGTCATTGGCCGCCGCCTGCATCACATCGTGCACCAGCTGCAAACGGGCGTAATACATGCTTGCATGGTGGAGCAGCTCGGGGACGTCGCCGTTTTCAAAATACGCACATTCTGCGCCGCAGAGGATGGGGTAACAGCCGTCCGTATCGCGCACAGTGCGCACCACAGCGGCGATATCGGACGCGGGCATCTCGGCGACCCAACCGATTGCATTGTTGCGCACCGTCACCGCGCCGTTTTCCGCGATATAATCCACGCGATCCGCCATGCCGTCTGGAAGCTGGGCGCGGATGTTGTAATATTGCCGTCCGCTGGCTGCAATAAAGCGGATCCCGCGCTGCTCGAGGGCATCCAATAGAGCGGGAAACTGCGGTGGAAGACGCTTTTCATCGTCCAGAAGCGTGCCGTCGAAATCCGAAGCAATTGCTTGAATATGGTCTAACATACGATATCCTTTCTATAGCAATGCGTTTTATGTTTTATCGTTGACAAAATCGCAGCAAAATGCTATGCTAAATATAGAAAAGGCAAGGCATACCGATGACGGTGTCTTCCGTATATCAATTACAAGAAAGTAACCGTTATCTGTGGGAAGAATAGGCGGTTACTTCTTGTTTTCTATCTGAAGAATCAGCGATATCAGTGCAATGATGCATGTACAAAACGAAAACAGTTCTGTATATGTTACATAGTTCACACCACCACCCCCTTATTGCAAAATAGGGAGTGACGACAAGAAAGTGGCCCTCCCTTCCGAAAAATGGAGGACACCGCCACCGTTATGGTATGCTTTACCCGGCTTCTATCTTATCAAAATTTTTATATCGCGTCAAGCAGCGGAGCAGCTCGCCGCATAGCGCATATGTGCAGATGGGAAGTTACGATTTGTATCTACAATAAATCACCCCTGAGTGTGATTTACATTTGCGTATGATATGCTATAATAAATGCAAATACATAGACAGGAGGCTATGAAATGAAAAAACGACTATGGAGCTTTTTGCTTGCGCTGACGATGTGCGTAACGTTGCTACCGGTGTCTGTGGGAGCGGTAGAGACAACTAGGACGCCGACGCGGACGACAACGTTAGACTTGACAGCCTACACAGAGACAACCGACATGCTGGACAGCGAAGGCTGGAAGTGGGAGCCGACAGACAACGGCGGAACACTGACGCTTCGGAATTGTTACCTGCAGAGCGATACGCCTCAGATGCTGCAGTTCAATGGAAACGATACCATTACCATCGTACTGGAAGGCGAAAATATTCTGGAGACAACTTCCAATTCCTTTAACGCTGCAATCACGTCGAAAAACAGCACGAGTGCCATGAATTTCATCATCCGGGAAGGCGAAGGCGGCGGCAGCCTGGATTTGGTATGTTCCGCTGAAATCGAGAGCGGGAAAAGCGGCCCGTATGCATTCGCCGGCAATTCCATCACGATGCAATCTGGAACGGTCACATGTAATATGAATTTTTGTACCATCTCGGGTGATGTCACCATGAACGGCGGCTCGCTGTCCATTGACAATACTGCGGAAACAAACGGCGACGGTATCTATACCAATGCGGGAAGCGTAACGATCAATGGCGGCACACTTTATATCAAGGCAAGCCGGGTGGGCATCGGCACGGTTGGTGTCAATGTCGATTCCAGCGTTGCCCGCAACGTAACCATCAACGATGGCGACGTGACGATCGAAGCAGGTGTCATGGGCATTACGACGTATTATAGCGCAGATGGCATTGACGACGTTTGTGATGTATATATCAACGGCGGCAATGTGGATATTACTTCAAACAATATAGGAATCCGGGCGAAGAATATTGTCATTGACTCCGATGGAAGCGTCAAGGTGCATGGCGATTCTACTGCATTATATCAGGGTATCAGCTCAACCACTGTACCGGGCAAAATAGAAATTATCAAAGCGGGCGAATTGGAACTGACCGGAACAAAGATTACCTCTCCTGAACAAACCAGTGAGGATAAAACGCAGCAGATTATCATAGCGGAAGCCGATTACACAGCGGTAGACACTGCGCTTGAAAAAGTAGAAGCGTTGGATGCAAACGACTATGTCGATTTCTCTGCGGTACAGACGGCAGTCGATCAGGTGGTCAGAGGCAAAACGGTTCTGGAACAGGCAGAGGTTGACGCAATGGCGCAGGCAATTGAGGATGCCATCGCCGGCCTGGTTGAGAAGCTTGTTGTAACCGTAGCGGAAACAGAGAACGGCAGCGTCACTGTGTCGGCGCAGAACCCGGCGGAAGGGGATACCGTTATTATCACTCCGGTGCCGGATGAAGATTATGCAGTGGACACGGTGACAGTCACCGATGCGGACGGCAATGCGATCGAAGTTACGCCGGGTGAGGACGGCACCTATACCTTTACCCAACCGGCAAGCAATGTAACGGTCACTGTGACATATACAGAAGACAAAACGGATCCGGATACCGATTGCGACAGAGGCGAAACCTGCCCGGTGCGCAAATTTACCGATACCAATGTGAACGCATGGTATCATGACGGCGTACATTACTGCGTGGAAAATGGCTTGATGGTCGGCATGGACGCAACGACGTTTGCACCATCTGGTTCGTTGACACGCGCGCAGCTTGCGCAGATTCTGTACAACGAGGCTGGTAAACCGGCAGTCACCGAAGCCGCTTCGTTCACCGACGTTTCGGCAGGCGCATGGTATGCGGACGCTGTCGCATGGGCGGAACAGAACAGCATCATTTATGGCGTAGGCGATGGGACCTTTGCGCCGAATGCGCCGGTTTCCCGCCAGGAAATCGCGGCAATGCTGTACCGCCACGCAGGAAGCCCGGCAGTCAGCGGCAGCTTGGATTTCCAAGACGCGGAACATGTATCCACATGGGCAACAGACGCAATGCTGTGGGCTGTGCAGAACGGCATCATTGCAGGCATCGAACAGGATGACGGCACGGTATTGCTCAACGCAAAGGACAATGCAACCCGCGCGCAGGCGGCAACGATGCTCCATAATGTTTGGAATCCATAATTTAATATTGCATAAAGCAAGGCCTTCCTCCAAAATGGGGGAGGGCCTTTGTTGTGGGATAAAAGCGGGGGCTTTCCCTAGGCTTCCCCCTTCGGGGGAAGCTGGCTGGCCGTAGGCCAGACTGATGAGGGCAAAACGTTTGTGGTTTTCTCTTACGATATCTAAGAAGATTGCATGCGCTCCCCTCATCCGGCGCATGCATATCATTTGTCAGTTTGCAAAGAGATTCCATGTGTTCCCCTCATCCGGCGCTTCGCGCCACCTTCCCCCAGAGGGGGGAAGGCTTAGAGCAGCAAATTTCCGTTAGGCCGGGGCCTCGCTCTCGCTGCGCTCGGCTGCATTCAGCAGCACGCGACCCTTCGGGGGAAGCCTTGGAAAGCCCTGCTTTCGTAAGTGAAAAACCCGCCCACCAAAGAACCAAAAAATTTTTCCCCGCACCCGCACAAACCGGCGGCAAATCCGTTAAACAAAGTGAAAGGAGGGTTTCACCACATGTCCATAGATGTAGAAGAACAATACGACAAAATATACCGGTACTGTTATTTCCGGCTGCACCGGCGGGAGTTGGCGGAGGATATCACACAGGAAACCTTCCTTCGGTTTTATGCACAGGAGCAGTATCAGGAAACCGGAAAAGCGATGCGGTATCTGTATACCATTGCGCGCAATCTCTGTATCGATACATACAAAAAACAGCCGGACGAGCCGTTGCCGGAGGAGCTGGAACAGCCGGACGGGACCGAGGCTGTGCTGACCGATTTGGCCTTGCAGGAGGCGTTGCGCCAGCTGGAAACCGAGCAGCAGGAGTTATTGCTGCTGCGGTATGTCAATGAAGCCTCGGCGGCAGATATCGCCGATCTGCTCGGTATTTCCCGCTTTGCGGTCTATCGGAAAACAAACCGCGCGTTGAAACAGCTGCGCGCATGGCTCAGGGAGGAGGATTTTGCATGAGGAAAAAGGAACGTCAAGCCTTGCGGCGGGCATTTGCCGCCCCGCCGGCACAGCGCAAAGCGGCATTTTTACAGCAATTGCCAGCACCGACGCTCACAAGCCGTCAATTTGTGCTGGGACAGACCGCGTATATCCGCAAGGGTACCTGGCTGGCGTCTGTGGGGCTGTTCGCCGTCGCATGGTGTGTTGCCGTTTGGCTGAAGCAGGATGTTGTCTGGCTGATCTCTGCCCTGTTCCCATTTGTCGCCGTGACTGCCGTTATCGAGGGCGCACGCGCGGATATGCATGGCATGACCGAGCTGGAGATGGCCGCGCGGTTTTCACACAAAAGCGTGCTGCTGGCGCGTATGACGATCGTCGGCGCGCTGCATGTTGTCCTGCTGTGCCTGCTGTCGCCGCTGTGCTGGCTGCATGGCAGCGCGACGATGCTGCACACAGGCGCGTATCTGTTGGCGCCCTATTTGCTCACAACTGTGCTTGGGCTGCATACCACAAGAAAGCTGCACGGGAAAGAAGCGGGATATGTGTGCCTGGTGGAAGCAGCCTTGGTCAGCGTGGGAAATCTACTGTTCCGGGTTGTGTTTTCCACCCTGTTCCTGCCGCTGTATGCAGACCGCTGGCTGCTGCTGTGCGTGCTGCTGGCCGGCTTGACAGCGTATGAATACCGCAAACAAATCGATCAAACGGAGGAGCTTGTATGGAATTGACAATTGACCGGCTGACAAAGCAGTATAAAAACAAAATCGCCGTAGACCGCGTGTCGTTGCAGCTGCACGAGGGCGTCTATGGGCTTTTGGGTGCAAACGGCGCGGGCAAAACGACGCTGATGCGCATGATATGCGGCATTTTGAAGCCGACCGGCGGCACCGTCGCGCTGGATGGGATGGACGTCTCGACCGAGGAATACCGCGCGCAGCTCGGCTATCTGCCGCAGGATTTCGGCTATTATCCGGATTTTACCGGTATGGATTTCCTGCTGTATCTGGCTGCGCTCAAGGGTCTGACGAAGCCGCAGGCAAAACGCCGCGCGCAGGAGCTGCTCCAGCTGGTTTCGCTGGAACACAATGCAAAGCAGAAAATCAAGACCTATTCCGGCGGCATGAAACAGCGGCTCGGCATTGCGCAGGCATTGCTCAACCGGCCCAAGCTGTTGGTGCTGGACGAGCCGACGGCTGGTCTGGATCCAAAGGAACGCGTCCGCTTCCGCAACCTGATTGCCGAGCTGGGGAAGCAGAGCATTGTGCTGCTGTCCACCCATATCGTTTCGGATATCGAGCACATTGCGGACATTGTGCTGCTGATGAAGGACGGGCAGATCATCTACAACGGCGCATGGGACGATACGCGCGGCGATCTGGAAGCATTTTATCTCAAGGAATTTGACGAGGAGGGGCTGGAATGAGCAGATTTTCTGATTTGTACTGGTGGGAGCTGAAAAAGATCTGGCGGCGGCGCATCACCAAGCTCGCGCTTGTGGTCATGGCTTTCCTGGCAGCGATTTCCGTCCTGGGCGATGCGCTGTTTTACAACAACAGCGATGGAGACAGTGAAAATATCAATGGATACACGCAGATACAACGCCGGGCGGAGGCGTCGCGCTCCATCTCCGGCAGGGTGATCGACGACGCGATGCTGGACGATATGCGCGCGGCAATCGATACCTCGGAACAGGCCGCCATGCAGTACGAAGGGCTGTACGAATACATTTGGTCGCTGTATGGCGACGATGATGCGACCTATGCCTCGGATGCGGAGGCGATGTATCAGGAGCGGCTGGACGGCGTGCATCGGCTGTGGAATCTCCAATCTCTCACCGACGGGGAGAAAGCCTATTGGCAGCAGAAGGAAGCAGGGATATCGCCGTTCCGGTGGCAGTATGCGGAGGGCTTTATCCAGATCCTTATCAGTGAAAATGTCATCAATATGCTGCTGTTGTTTTTGCTTGCCATCTGTTTGCCCAGCGTCTTTGCGGAAGAGCATCAGCGCAAAACCGACCAGCTGATTTTATGCAGCCGCTTCGGCAGGCAAAAGCTGTATGGGGCAAAGCTGCTGGCGGGCGTGACGTTCGGCGGGCTGTCTGCGGTGCTGCTGGAAGTGATTACCTGCGTGCTCAGCCTGTGGCTGTACGGCGCGGATGGGTTTGACGCCTGTATGCAGATGATCACGGCGGAATGCTCGTGGACGATGACAGCCGGGCAGGCGGCGATATTGGCGATGGGGTTGGTGTTGGTGCTGGCCGTGCTGTACAGTGTGCTCGCGATGTTCCTCGTCAAGCTACTCAAAAACAGTGTGGCTGTTTTGGGTATTATGACCGGGACATTCCTGCTGTGCCTGTTTGTACGGCCGCCGTACAACATGCGCGTGCTGGCGCGGCTGTATGCGCTGCTGCCGCCCAACCTGTTGGTTGACCGGATGCTGACCAATGATTGCTTGTACCATGTGTTCGGAAACTATCTGACGAGCTGGCAGCTGATACCGGTTGTCTATGCCGTCGCTGTTGTAGTAATGGCGTGGATCGGCGGCAGGCTGTACCGCAGATACCAGGTCACCGGACGGTAAGGAAAACGAAACAGACGAGAAAACCAGGGAAAGTGCAGCGGAATTTGTCGAAAATGTAGATTGTTTTTGTCGCATCCGATTGGTATAATACGGTATATCCTTCATCAAAGGGCTCCAAAGACGGACGTTTTTGGGGCCCTTCTCTATTTGTAATTGTAAAAATATGATGCGGGGAACTGTTTGAAAGGACGGGTTTGTATGAAAAAACTTTTGAAAAACAGCACGTTTTTGATCTTCCTTGCCATGATTCTGGGCATGATCGCAGGTGTGATTATACCGGATTTCATGGTTGCGACCAAGTTTGTCGGCGATATTTTCCTGCGCCTGATCCAGATGTGCGTTGTCGTATTGGTTATGGGTTCGGTCATGGAGGCCGTCGGCTCGCTCAAACGCAAGGAGGTCGGTGCATTGGGCGGCAAGGCATTTATTGGCTTTGCCTGCACGACCCTGATTGCCGGTACGATCGGTATTCTGGGCGCGAATATTGTAAAGCCGGGTTCCGGTATCAACTTCACGGGTGAGCTGGCGACCGAAATCACCGGTTCCGATCAGACGCTGACCGAAATCATCACCAATTTCTTCCCGAGCAACATTGTGGCGTCGATTTCGGAGGGCAACACGATCCAGGTCATCGTCTTTGCCCTGCTGGCAGGCCTTGCCATCAGCATCCTGTCGGAGACCGATGGGAACAATAAAATCCTCGAAGGCGTCAAGGCTGTGAATCAGGTGCTGCTGACCGTCATCAAGCTGGTCATGAAGATTGCGCCGCTCGGCATTTTCTCCCTGCTGGGCTGGGCGATTGGCAATTACGGCCTGGCTGTCATCCTGCCGCTGGCCAAGTTCCTCGGCACGTTCGCTGTGTGCGCTGCGTTGATCCTGGTTGTGTTTATCACACTGACCGCCGCATATGTCAAGGTCAGCCCGATCCGCCTGGCCAAGAAGCTGACCAATATGGGCGTTGTGGCATTTACAACGACCTCCTCCGCTGTCACGCTGCCGACCAAAATGGCGGATTCGGAAAACAAAATCGGCATCAGCAAGCGCGTATCCCGTCTGATTAACCCGCTGGGTATGTCGCTCAACAGCGACGGTCTTGCGCTGTATCTGGCGTTGGCCTGCCTGACGGTCGCGCAGTTCTTCGGCGTGGAAATGAGCCTCCAGCAGCAGTTTGTCGTCGTCATCATGTCTACGCTCGCTACATTGGGTACGGTCGTCGTACCGGGCGGCGGCCTGGTTGCGCTGGCGATCGTCCTGCCGACGATTGGCCTGCCGATTGAAGGCGTTGCGCTGCTGTCCGGCATCGACTGGTTCTCCGGCATGTTCCGCACCACGCTCAACGTCATCGACGACGTCCTGGTTGCGCTCATCGTGGCAAAGCAGGAGGGCGAATTTGACCGCGCTATTTTTGACCGCGATTGATCTCCATCATTTTTATAGAACCGTGTACATAACAATGTGCGAACAAGCAGCCCCGCGCGCCGGGGCTGCTGTTTTTTTGCAGATATGGATAAAACCGTGTTTGCTGCGCATACTACCTCCAAACGAACGGAGGAATGCACTATGGATATGACTCCACAGAATTATCAACAGCTTGTGGAAAAGCACTGCAAGCCTTCCCCAATTGGGAAGGATATGCTGTGGGCGTTTGTCATCGGCGGCGCGATTTGCACGCTGGGACAGGGGATTCTGGATTTTTGGAAGGCAGCGGGCCTGGATGAAAAGGACGCCGCAGCGGCAACGTCGATTACATTGATAGGGTTATCCGCGCTGCTCACCGGCCTGCATGTGTATGAAAAGCTGGCCAAATATGCGGGTGCGGGTACATTGGTGCCAATCACCGGCTTCAGCAATTCCGTCGCGTCCCCGGCCCTGGAATTCAAAAGCGAGGGCTTTATTCTGGGCACCGGTGCCAAGATGTTTACGATAGCCGGGCCTGTCATCGTATATGGCATCAGCGCGTCGATTGTATACGGCATCATCCTGGTCATCTTCGGCCTGGCATGACGGAGGGGAATGCAATGATTGGTAAGCGAATGGGAATCGGGACCATCCGGTTTGAACGCCCGCCGCGGGTGCGCGCCTGGGCGGCTGTCGGCGGGAAAAAGGAAAAGCAAGGCCCGCTCGGACAGGAATTTGATCAGCTGTTTCCGGATACCATGTGCGGCGAAAGCACGTGGGAGAAGGCGGAGATGTATCTGCAAAAGGTGGCGGCCAGCATCGCGGCGAACAAATGCAAGCTGCCGATCGGCGCGCTGGATCTCATCGTAGCCGGCGACCTGCTGGGGCAGTGCGTCGCCTCCAGCTATGCCGCGCGCGGCACACAGGTGCCGTACCTCGGCGTATACGGTGCGTGCTCGACGATGGCGGAAAGCCTTGGGATCGCGGCCTGTATGATCGACGGCGGTTTCGCGCAGCGGACATGCGCCATTGCTTCCTCCCATTTCTGCACGGCAGAACGGCAGTATCGTTTCCCGCTCGCTTATGGCGGGCAGCGCACGCCGACGGCGCAATGGACCGCGACGGCTGCGGGCGCATGTATCCTGACTGCGGCGGCAGACGACCGCGCGCCGGTGCGCATCACGCATGTGTGCTTTGGGAAAATCTGCGATATGGGCATTACCGACGCCAACAATATGGGCGCCGCCATGGCGCCCGCAGCCTATGAAACCATCCGCACGCTGCTCAGCGATACCGGGACGCATCCGGAGGATTACGACGGCATTTTTACGGGAGACCTGGGCCGGGTCGGCTCCGCCGTGCTGTGTGAGCTGTTCGAGCAGCATGGCATCCAGCTGGCGCAAAAGCATGACGATTGCGGGATGCTGCTGTTTGACGACAAGCAGGACGTCCATGCAGGCGGCTCAGGCTGCGGCTGCGCCGCATCCGTGCTGTGCGCACATCTGCTGCCGCGGCTGTCTGACGGCAGATACAGCCGCATCATCCTGGCGGCGACCGGCGCGCTGATGAGCCCGACCAGCGTACAGCAGGGGGAGAGCATCCCCGGTATCTGCCATGCGGTCATTCTGGAATCTGAAAAAAAGAGGTAGATACAACATGCAATATATCTATGCATTTGTGACAGGTGGTGTGATATGCGCGCTCAGTCAGCTCTTGATTGACAAGACCAAGCTGACCCCGGCCAGGATTCTGACCGCCTATGTTGTCCTCGGCGTCATCCTGACGGCGGTCGGGATTTACAAGCCGTTGGTGGATTGGGCGGGCGCAGGCGCGACTGTGCCGCTGCTCGGATTTGGATATACGCTGGCGGAGGGCGTCAAGACGGCGGTTTCCGAAAGCGGCCTGCTCGGCGCGTTTGTCGGTGGGGCAAAGGCCGCTGCGGGCGGGATATCCGCCGCCGTCTTTTTCGGCCTGCTGGCGGCGCTGTTGTTCAAGCCTGCGGATAAGAGCTGACCGGACATTTCGCGGCCGATTCTGTTCAACCGATACGGTTTCACGCAGTCTCCCTCGCCTGAGGGAGGCTTTTCTCTGTGTACAGTCCATCCGGCATATGGTATAATGCATATAGTGCAAAACAGGAGGTGGGTGGATATGCTGACGCGTACCAATCCAATCCGGCGGCTCCAGCCGTATGTGCTGTATTTTATGCTGTATGCGGTATTCGGCTGGTGCTATGAGGTCTTTCTCGAGGTGTGCATTTACCATTGGGGATTTACCAACCGCGGCGTGCTGTTTGGCCCCTATTGCCCGATCTATGGCGTGGGCGCGATGATGTTCCTGCTGTGCTTTGGCAGGCTAATGCGGCGGCGCGGCGGCAAGCTGTTCCGGATATGCCGTCCCGCGCTGGTTTTTGCCGGTTCGATGGCGGTTGCGACGGCGGTGGAGCTGGCTGCCTCCTATCTGCTCGAGTGGACGGTTGGGAGCTGGCCATGGCAGACCTATGCCGATTACGCATGGAATTTCCAGGCGCGCATTGCGCTGTCCCCTTCTGTCCGGTTCGGCATCGGCGGTGTGCTGTTTTTGTATATCATGCAGCCGTTGTTTGAACGGCTTGTGGGCAGGCTCGGCCCGAAAGCGATGGATATCGTTTCGGCCACCGTGGTCGTGGTTTTGTGTGTGGACATTGTTGCAACCGTGCTGACGTATCTTTAAGACGGCAGGGCGGAAAGCGCGGCTGACAGACGACAGAGGTGAATGGAAATGAAAACGATTGTCTGCTATGGAGATTCCAATACCCATGGCTATGACCCGCGCGACGGCGGGCGGTATGCCTATGCGGTGCGCTGGCCGGGACGGCTACAGCTGCTGCTTGGCCGGGAGGAATATTATGTTGTGGAGGAAGGGCTGAATGCGCGCACGACGGTACAGCCGGACGTATGCTATGACGACAACAAAAGCGGCGTGGATTTGCTTCCGCCTATCCTGAAGACACATATGCCGGTCGATCTGATCGCGATTATGCTGGGGACGAACGACATGAAGCTGCGGTTTTCGATGGGACTGTCCGACATTTCCCGCGGCGCCGCGCGGCTGGTATCGGCGGCGAAAACGGTGTCGGCGGCCAAAAGCCCGGACGGTAAGCCGTGCAAGGTGCTGCTGATCGCCCCGCCGCGGATCACGGAAAAGCTGCGGGACGGCAATTGTTACGCGGAATTTGGCGACCGTGCAATTGCGCTGTCTGCCGGGCTTTCCCCATGGTATGCGCGCGTGGCGCAGGAGCATCGGGTTGCATTTTTGGATGCGGCGACGGTGGTGCAGCCGTCCGACATCGACGGGCTGCATCTGTCGCCGGAGGGCCATGCGCTGCTGGCGCAGGCTGTGGCGGATGTGTGCCGGGAGCTGCTGGCACAGCCGTAATATAGAGACAAAACGGGCGCGGCATCGGTGGATGCTGCGCCCGTTCGGATGTCAGTGGCTTTTTTTGACGCTTCGGCCGAGCACGTCGGAAACCTCCGTGATCGTGATGAACGCGTTTTTGTCAATGCTGGTTACAATGCGCTTCAAGCGCGTGATCTGGAACCGGTTGACAACGAAATATACGATGGTGCTCTCTTGGCCGGAATAAAAGCCACGCGCATCGATATGCGTGATGCCGGTGCCGAATGCTTCAGACAGCGAGTTGCTGATGTCCTCCGGCCGGGAGGTGACAATCATGGCGGATTTTGCCCTGTCCAGACCTTCGGTGATAAAGTCGATTGCTTTGACGGCGACGCAATAGGTGAGGATGGAATACATCGGAAGGATCCAGCTCTGGAAAATGCAGCCGATGATGAGGTACAACGCAATGTTGTAGATCATGATAAACGTGCCGACCGTCAGGCCCAGCTGGTGGGCAAAGATGACGGCGAGGATTTCCATACCGTCGATGGCGCCGCCAAAACGGATACACAATCCGCTGCCGATGCCGCTGATCAAGCCGCCGAAGACGGCACAAAGCAGCAGGTCTTCCCCTGCGAATGGGGAACCGTGCGTGAGGTCGATCGGCAGCACATTTTGGAATACATGCGAAGCGACGGAATATACGACGACAGCCCAGACGGAATACACCGTGAAGGTCACGCCCTGTTTTTTCAGGCCGAACAGGAACAACGGCACGTTGAGTACGATCAGGAAGAACGAAAACGAAAATTGCGGCGGCGTGATCTGCCAAAGCAGCATGGACGTACCGGAAATCGCGCTGTCGTACAGCTGCACGGGCGCAAGGAACAGGGTAATGCCAATGGCGTTGATGATGCCGGCAGCCAGCAAAATCAGGAAAATGTGCGGCTGCAGCGGCTCGGAAAGGCTGAAATGGAGTTGTGGTTTTTTCATGTGCGGATCGCTCCCATGTGTCAATATTTTATCGTACTTTTATTGTAACAAATTGCGGTGCAAAGAAAAATAGTAACAAAGCACAAGGTTGCGCTAAGATAGCGTTTGGATTTCCAAACGTGCGCCCAAAATCACGATAGCGCCTGTAGAAAGAAAAATATCCTAAATGTAGAAAAATATGTAAAATTTTTGTTTAATATTACAATTTACAACATACGTAAATGCTAGTATAATGGCAAATAATAAAAAATAAAATATTTTTCAAAATAACATATATGATAAAATGGTCAGGGAGAAATTATGAATCCAATGATTATTCCTGCTTGCTTGGCAGTGATTCTGTTGCAAGCTTTGCTTTCACAGCGGGAAAACCAGTATTGGGGGCTGATATTGCCGATAGTTGTCTTTGCGGCGACAGTTGTCCTGTGCGTCTGGTTCTTCCTGTTTGGACGGGTTTCGTGGCAGTGTACGATTGAAACCGCGGATGGCCAGATCTATACGTTTACGGAACAAGCGGAAGCGGATGCGTTCAAGCAAACGCTGGAAGAGGACGAAATTGTGGCGGAGACCGTCGTCCAACCGGCGAAAGACGCCAATACGATGACCTATGCGATCTATGCGCTGCGCCTGTTTTTCTGCATCAATATCATAACGGTGATTCTGCTGTTGATTTATTGGAGGGAGCGCAAAAGGATGTAATACAAACAAATGTCGAAGTGTAAAGAGGAGATTCCAATGGGCTAATAAGTAATTTTTATTAAGTAGGAAATTTTATAGTGATGAAAAGGAGTATAGGAATGAAAAAATTAAGAATCATATCTTTATCGGTTGTTATGTGTATAATGGCAACAGTTGCTTCTTTTGCCATTAACTCAGAAACTGTTGTGATTACAGATGATACGGTGATTACGGAAGAGAATATATATGCTGTAGCAGAGTATGTAGGTTTATCAGATGATGCGATAGTTGAGCGCGATGCAAGCATTTCACAAAGTCAGGTCACTGTTGGAGAATTGAAAGAGATAATGGCTTATATGGCAACGCAGCCTAAATATATTACGGATATTGATGATGGAGTAATGGAAGATATTCCAACAGTTGATATAGCTAGGGCAACTGGTGTTAAAACGGCTTATTATACGACTAATGTAACTGAAGCTGCAAGTGTTACATATTCAGCGCAGGGAAGGTATTATAAGAGCGGATCCACGAAATATTGGACGCAAGCTGTATCGTCAAACATTAGTGCAAATAGTTCAGATGGACCTATAACTTATAAAGTTAGTAAGGTATATACTCAGACATTAACTTTACATAATGGTTCTACGTCTTCGTCTTACTTAAAGTTAGCTTATAATTATGATGTTACAGCATATTTAGGAGTGGGCGATGTTGCTGTGGGTGTGAATTCATTTAATATTTCTGGACACCATAATTTTTATGGTTCATCGTGCTTATGAAGTGGGTAAATAATTAAAAATATGCCAAAGGTCAGAAATCATTGAAACTATGATTTCTGACCTTTTTACTTAAGGAATTTATTTTAGAAAAATATCTACTTGCACTTGTCCAGTAGCTTTTCCCACTGCTCGTCAACGTACTTCTGCGCCTCTTCGATCATCCATTCGTTGCCCGGCTTGAAGCAGTGCTTGAAACGGCCCTGCTTGACCATAAATTCTTCGACCGGAAGCTTTTTATTGGGCATGTAGGTCAGATGCCATTCACCGTCCACAACCTCGTACATCGGCCATACGCAGGTATCGACCGCCAGGCGGCAGATCTGCGCCATGTCCTGCGCCTGGAACCGCCAGCCGCGCGGGCACGGGCTGAGGACGTTGAGGAATGCCGCGCCCTCGGTGTAAATGGCCTTGTGCGCTTTTTCATGCAGGTCACGGAAGTTGCCGAGGAAGGTCGTCTGCGCAGCGTACGGGATGTTGTGCGCGGCCAAAATCTCGGTCAGGTTCTTTTTGTTCTGCTTTTTGCCATAGGATACCTTGCCCACCGGCGAGGTGGTGGCGTCGGCAAAGCGCGGGGTGGAGGACGAACGCTGGATGCCGGTGTTCATGTACGCCTCGTTGTCGTAGCAGACATATACCATGTCGTGGCCGCGCTCCATGGCGCCGGACAGCGACTGGAAGCCGATGTCATAGGTGCCGCCGTCGCCGCCGAACGTGATGAATTTAAACGTATCCTGGATCTTGCCCTTGCGCTTGAGGACGTTGTATGCCGCTTCGACGCCGCCGCAGGTTGCCGCAGCATTTTCAAATGCGCAATGGATGTAGCTGTCTTTGTATGCGGTGTATGGATACAGGAAGGAGGAAACCTCCAGGCAGCCGGTTGCGTTGGTGACGACTGCCTTGTCTTCCGGCTCGAGTGCGCGCAGCACAGCGCGGACGGTGATACCAGCGCCGCAGCCAGCGCACAGGCGATGGCCGCCGACAAAGCGTTCTTCCTTCGATAACTGTTCTTTCAAACTATATGCCATGATTGTCTCACTCCCTCTGTCCAATGTGGCGGTAAACCTCGCCGGTCTTGCCGGTTGCTACGATCTCGTCCAGCTGGTCGAAAATATAGGTGCAGTCTTCCACGCGGAAGTCGCGGCCGCCCAGGCCGTAGACGTAGTTGATGGCTTTTGGGCGGTTGTCCAGATCATACAGCGCGTTGCGGGTTTCCGCAAACAGCGGGCCGCCGGCTGTCGAGAAGCTTTCCGCCTTGTCCAGGACGGCGACTGCCTTGCAGCCGGACAGCGCTTCGGCAATTTCGTCAAACGGGAACGGACGGAATACGCGCACCTTGAGCATACCGACCTTGCGGCCCTGTGCGCGCAGCGCGTCAACGGTAGCGCGCGCCGTACCGGCAGAGGAACCGATCAGGACAACAGCGGTGTCCGCGTCCTCCATCTGATAGGCTTCAAAGAAGCCGTAATAGCGTCCGGTGGCGTCGCCGAATTTTTTGCCGACGTCCAGAATGACCTGCTTGGCGCGCTTCATGGCCTCAGCCTGCGCCACCTTGGCCTCCATGTAGTACGGGGAAATGCCGTACGGGCCGACAGCCAGCGGGTTTTCATGCTTGAGCAGATAGTTTTCCGGGTTGTATTCGCCGACAAATTCCTTGACCAGCGCGTCCTCCTCCAGCTCGATGTTTTCCACCGCGTGGGAGGTGATAAAGCCGTCCTGGCAGGCCATGATCGGCAGACGGACGTCCGGATGCTCGCTGATTGGCATACACTGGATGTAGTTGTCATATGCCTCCTGGTTGTTTTCGGCAAACAGCTGGATCCAACCAGCGTCGCGCGCGCCCATGGCGTCGGAATGGTCGTTGTTGATGTTGATCGGGCCGGTCAGCGCGCGGGTGACGAGCGCCAGCGTGATCGGCAGGCGGGAGGAGGAAGCGACATACAGCAGCTCCCACATCAGCGCAAGGCCGCAGGAGGAGGTCGCCGTGATAGCGCGTGCGCCGGCAGCGGCGGCGCCGATACAGGTGGACATGGAGGAATGCTCGGATTCAACCGGGACAAACTCGGTGTCAACCTCGCCGTTTGCAACGTACTGCGCAAAATACTGCGGGATTTCGGTGGATGGGGTGATCGGGAACGCGCCCATGATGTCCGGGTTGATCTGTTTCATCGCATAGGCAACTGCTTCGTTGCCCGAAAGTCTTTCACGGATTGACATGGTTATTTGTCCTCCTTTCCAAAGGAAATAGCCTGGAACGGACATACTTTATAGCAGATGCCGCAGCCTTTGCAGTGGTCAAAATCAAAATCCTGCCGTTTGCCCTTGACGACAGGGATGGAAGAATCCGGGCAGTACGGCGCGCACAGCAGGCACTGCTTGCACTTGGCCGGGTCCCAATGCGGCGTCAGCGTGCGCCACTCACCGGTGATGGTCAATGCGGCTGTGCCCGGTTCATAGATCTCGCAGCCCGGCGTCAGCTCCTGCCATTTGCACTGTTCATGGATATCCTTTGCGTGAATCATCCTTCCTGCACCTCCTGCATGGACTGGGTCAGCACGGTCATATTGCCGGCGATGACCTGCGGTTTTGTTGCGAATTTATGCTTGAACGATGCTTCCATATTGGAAACGAACTGATCCGGATCGACAACGCCGGAAACCTTGACGGCGGCGGCGAGCATCGGAGTGTTCGGGAAATTCTTGCCCAGTACTTCCTCCGAAATGCGGCGCGCGTCGATGGTGCACACGCGGCCGGCATATTCGCCCAGTTCCTCGCGCACCTCGGCCGGGGTCTTGGCTGTGTTGACGATGATCGCGCCGTCCGGCTTGAGGCCCTGCAGTACGTCCACCGTTTCAATCAGGCTTTCATCGACGACCACGACGTAATCCGGGTCGTAAATATTGGAATGTACGGTGCAGCGGGTGTCGCTGATGCGGTTGTACGCGGTGATCGGCGCGCCCATGCGCTCGGGGCCGTACTCCGGGAAGCCCTGTACATATTTGCCCGAGCTGAAGGCGGCGTCAGCCAACAGGAGGCAAGCCGTCTTGGCGCCTTGCCCGCCGCGGCCATGCCAGCGGATTTCAACGATGTTTTCCATGGAAAAACTCCTCCCATTCTTATTTTGATACATGATCCTGTTCCGCAAAAAATACGTAAAAAAGCTCCCGCCCGTAAAAGGACGAGAGCTTGCTTGCTTCGTTATACCACCTGTTACTGCATACAGTCATATGCGCTTCCGATAACGGGGAAACCCGGCATGACCTACTGGCATTGCGTTCGGCCTGCGACTCAGGAGTGATATTCAGCATGCATGTAATACTGCCGGGCTTGCACTGCCTCCGGCTCGCTGTAAGGTTCCACACAGGCCTACTGTCTCCATCGCTGTCTTTCCAGCGGGATATTGGATTGTTATCATCCAGTATACGCACATTCGACGCCAATTGCAATGGATAATGTGCACAAAAAGGGGAAGGAAATATTGGGAAGCTTATGCGAATCTTTTGGGCACATGCTGTGTTGGGAAATTTTTTGTTAAAATACAGGCATTATCCGTTGACACAGCAAAAAATCTGTTACAATATTAAATACATAGACATAAAACACAAAACATGCCGCTGCGCGGGCCGCTATGCCACCCGCGCAGTATTCCACAATTAGGAGGGAGCCCGTTCTTGTGAAGGAAAGCATGAAAAAATATTTCGGCTGGGGTGCAACGATTGTCGTCACCGGCGCGGTGACCCTGCTGATCTTTTTCTGTATTTACAAATTCTCCGCGCTGGCGGCGGCGGTTGGCAAGCTGATCGGCATCCTGATGCCGGTGATTATTGGCATCGCCATCGCCTATGTCCTGTCGCCGCTGTATAACTGGCTGCGCCACAAGATCCTGCGCCTGCTGCGCAAGACCTTTGGCTGGAATACCCGCAAATGTGTGCGCTGCGCCGGTGTGCTGGCGATGATTGCGACGTTTTTGGGCGCAGCTGCTCTGGTGGGCGGCCTGTTGGCGCTCATCATTCCGCAAATCATTGCGAGCATCACCAGCTTCGCTTCGACACTGCCGAGCAACATGATGCATTTGTCCCAGAGCCTACAGCGGCTGTTGGCGAACAATCCGGAGCTGGAACAGAATGCCATGTCGTTGTATGCGCAGGGTGTCGGCTATATCGAAGAATGGATTCAGAATTCGCTCACGCCGTCCATCCAGGACGCGATGGGGTACATTTCGATCGGCGTTATCAACACGGTCACGTTTTTCAAAAACTTTTTTATCGGGCTGATCGTGGCTGTCTATCTGCTGGCAGGCAAGGAACGCTTCCTGCGCGGGATGACCCGCTGCATTTATGCGGTATTTGATGTGCGTTGGGGCAACCTGATCATGGATTATGCGCGTTATACCCATCAGGTATTCACCGGGTTTATCACAGGGAAGCTGCTTGATTCCTTTATTATCTTTATCTTGGCTGCCGTCATACTCAATATCATGAATATGCCGTATGCCATGCTGGTCAGCGTCATTGTGGGCGTGACCAATATCATCCCGTTTTTCGGGCCGTTTATCGGCGCAATCCCGTCTTTTGTCATCATCCTTATCAATTCGCCCATCCAGTCGCTGTATTTCCTCATCTTTATTGTTGCGCTGCAGCAGTTTGACGGAAATATTCTGGGACCGAAAATTTTGGGCAATTCTACGGGGATTGGGAGCTTTTGGGTCCTGTTTTCCATCCTGCTGTTTGGCGGGCTGTTCGGGTTTGCCGGTATGCTGGTCGGTGTGCCGGTGTTCGCCGTGCTGTCGCATATCTTCGAGGACATCCTGAACCGCAGGCTGCGCAAGCAGAACCTGCCGATGAAGGCAGAGGACTATGCGTGGCTCGACCACATTGACAGCGATGGCCAGCCGGTGCGGCGCAAGCCGAAGCTGCACGGCGGCAAGCCGCATGAACCGGAGGAGGATAACCTGTCCGGTCAAGCGGAGGACGAGCCGGATGCGTGCGAAACCGAAGCGGCGGCAGCCGCAGCCGATACCGGGCCGGACGCAGAGGAATAGGAGGCGGATCGGCATTGGCGATGGGACAAAGGGACGCTGCGCTGGACAATCTCAAAGGCCTGCTGATTATCAGTGTGGTATACGTCCACTTTTATGATATGCTGGGGCAGAAGACGGCGCTGCTGTTTACCATCCGGACGCTGGTGCTGACAGTGCAGATGCCGCTGTTTGTGTTCTTGTGCGGATATTTTGGCAAAAATGCAGAAAAACGCCGGCGCACGGCATGGGAGGATTATCTAATCCCGTTCCTGATTTTCAATACGCTGTATTATCTGGTTCGCGTGGGGCAGGAGCCGGATATCAAATATGGCTTGCTGCGCCCGCTCAATATGTATTGGTTCCTGATGACGTTGCTCATCATCCGGCTGCTGATGCCGGAGCTGCTGCGCATCCGCCATTTGCTGCCGCTGTCGATTGTATTGGCGCTGATCGCAGGCGGCGACGCGTATTTTGGACGGACGCTGTCGCTTTCGCGCACCGTATGTTTTTTGCCGTTTTACCTGTTGGGTTATTTCTGTACGCAGGAGCAGATGCAGCGCATCCGGAAGATCCCGCTTCCGGTGGCGTTTGCCGGCGCGGCGGGCGGTGCGCTTTTGTCGCTGTGGCTGACCGACACCCTCAAGGTAGAAAAGGGCGCAAGCCATCCGTTTCAGCTGGTCAATTCCTATGCCACCCAGGGCTTGGACCCGTGGGAAGGTGCGGCGTTCCGCTTGGGTATTTACATCGCCGCGCCGCTGCTGGGCATCCTGCTCATCCGGCTGATCCCCGCCCGGCACGGGATCCTGACCGGGATCGGGCGCGGCAGCATGACCGTATATCTGCTGCACGCATTCCCGATGCTGTGGGTGGTCGGGCACTGGGAGTTTGTCTGCGGCGTCATCAACTGGCTGATCCCGGCGTTCCAGGGCGTGGATTATCCGGGAAGGCTGTGCTGTGGCATCCCACAGGTGATTGCGCTGGCGCTGTATTCCTTCGTGGTCTCGTGTTTGCTGAGCTGTAAACCGGTGACGCGGGCATATGACCGGTGTATGGCAGGCTTGCAGCATATGCTGTTCCGTACCGAAAAAACGGGGAAAAGTGAAAAAGAAGTCGAATCCGTGCAGGAAATCCATTGAGATTTCCTGCATTTCTCATATAAATACAGCAAATCGTGCAAGGAAATGCTTGTCAGCGGGGCACGGGTTTGCTATAATGCATTATGTATCAGTGGCAGTGTGCCATGATGAGTTCCTATATGGCGGGGACGGAAAGGAGGCTGTGTGTTTTGGAAAAACGGTTGTCCAGGATTCTGGAGCCGGGATTCGGCATGTACTTTGTCGTATTCCTGCTGTTTGCCTGTGTGAGCGCATTTTTCTCGCTGCTCCTGGCATTGTTTGAATTGCTGGTGTGCGCCGTCCTATATGGCTATTATGTGGCATCCATGCGCCGGCGAAACCGGGAAATGCTGCAATATCTGGAGGCGTTATCCGGCGGGGCAGAAAACGAAACAAGACAAAATTTTTCAGACCTCCCGATGCCGATCACCGTATGCATGATCGGGAACGGGCAGATTGTCTGGTGCAATGACCAGTTCCATGACGTATATGATTTGAAGGACAGCATGTTCGAGCAGACGCTGGAGGATATTGTCCCGGGGTTTGACACGTCCTGGCTGCTGGATAAACGGCCGGTATATCCGTCCGAGGTAAAAATTGGAGAAAAATATTATACGGTGATGGGCTCCCGCGTACATCCGGCGGACGGCAGCACCAGTGTGCTGATGACGCTGTATTGGATCGATATGACCGAGCTGATCTCCCTGCGCCGCGAGCACGAGGAGAGCAAGCCGGTGGTGTCCATCGTCTCGATCGATAACTACGAAGAGCTGGTCAAAAATGTCAGCGATTCCGAAAAGGCCACGCTGCTGGCGGCGATTGACAACCGCATCGGCGAGTGGGGCAAAAACATCCACGGTGTGCTGCGCAAGTATGACCGGGACAAATACATCTTTGTGATGGAGGAGCGCGACCTGGCGAAGATCACGCAGGACAAATTTTCTGTGCTGGATTCCGTGCGCTCCATCGTCTCGCGCGAGGGCATCAACGCGACGCTATCCATTGGCATCGGGCGCGACGGCAAAACGCTGGAAGAAAAATATGAATTTGCATTGCTTGCGCTGGATATGGCGCTCTCGCGCGGCGGCGACCAGACGGTCATCAAAAACCGGTATGCGTTTGAATTCTTCGGCGGCGTCGCCAAAGAGGTGGAAAAGCGCACCAAGGTCAAATCGCGCGTCATGGCAAACGCACTCGGCCAGCTCATGCGCGATTCCTCCCATGTGTTTGTCATGGGGCACCATCACTCGGATATCGACGCGCTCGGCGCCGCGGTGGGCGTTGCGTGCGCTGCGCGCAGCCGCGGTAAGCAGGTACATATCGTTTTGCGCCGCGCCAAGACGTTGGCGCAGCCGCTGCTCGAGCGCATCGAGGCCAGCGGCGAATACGACGGCGTATTCATTGAGCCGGAACAGGCGGCAGAAATGATAGACGGCAACAGCCTGATGGTGGTTGTCGATACCAACCGCCCGGATTTCGTGGACGCGCCCGAGCTGCTTTCGCGGTTCCGCAAGGTGGCCGTCATTGACCACCACCGCCGCGCGGCAGATTATATCGAAAACTGCGCCGTCAACATGCATGAGCCGTCGGCATCGTCTGCCAGCGAGCTGGTGAGCGAGCTGCTGCAATATATGGTGCCCAACCAGACCATCAGCCGCATCGAGGCGGAAAGCCTGCTGGCGGGCATCTATCTAGATACCAAGGGCTTTTCGATCAAGGCGGGCGTGCGCACGTTTGAGGCGGCGGCTTATCTGCGCCGCGCAGGCGCGGATATGGTCATCATCAAGCGCATGTTCCAAAACACATTTGTCGAATATATGCAGCGCGAGCGCGTGATTTCGTGTGCGGAGACAACCGATTGCGGCATTGTCGTCGCTGTGACGGAGGATACCGTTTCGCGCCCAACCGCCGCGCAGGCGGCGGACGAGCTGCTCAACATCATCGGCGTCAAGGGCAGCATTGTGGCGTTCCCCCTGCATGACGACGTTGTGGTATCGGCGCGCTCGATGGGCAATGTCAACGTGCAGGTGATCACAGAAATGCTGGGCGGCGGCGGAAGCTTGACCGCAGCGGGCGCGCAGCTGAAAAACACAACGTGCGCCGAGGCGAAAGAACGTATTTTACAAGCTGTCGAAGCTTATACGGAAAGCCAGGGCGCGCAGGATGAAGACGAAAAAATGTAAGAAGCCCGGTATGCGGGCATGATTTTGCTTCCTTGGAGGGATTTGAACATGAAGGTAATTTTACAGCAGGACGTAAAGGGCAAGGGCAAAAAAGGCCAGCTCATCGAAGTGTCCGAAGGATACGGCAGGAACTTCCTGCTGCCGCGCAAGCTGGCTGTGCCGGCAACGGCGGACAACGTAAACCAGATGAAGCAGGCGGAGGAAGCCCGCAAGCATCGGGAAGCCGTGGAGCGTGCAGAGGCGGAGGAAAATGCCAAAAAGCTCCAGAATATCATTGTGCATATGACGGCCAAGGGCGGCACCAGCGGGCGTATTTTCGGTTCGGTCACGAGCAAGGAGATTGCGGCCCAACTCAAAAAGGAGCACGGCGTCGATATCAACAAGCAGAAAATTGTTATGGATGAGGCAATCAAGAATTTTGGGACCTATGAGCTGAAGGTCAAGCTGTACCCGGAGGTTGTGGGTAAGCTCAAGGTACAGGTAACCGAAGCGGAATAAAGCGCAGAACGATCCAAGCGGGAAGGAGGCGGGTCACATATGGCGATGGACGAGCTGCTGACGCGGCAAATGCCGCAGGCGCTCGAGGCAGAACAGGCGGTCATCGGTTCCATGCTGATCGACCCCTCCTGTATCCCGGAGGTCATTGAGCTGCTGCGCCCGGAAGACTTCTATGCGGAGGAAAACCGGCGCATTTTTGAGACTGTTTATTCGATGTTTACCAATTCTGTGCGCATCGACGCGGTGACGGTGCTCAATGAGCTGAAGGTCAACGGCACGTATGACGATGCGGGCGGCCGCGCCTACCTGTCGCAGCTGATGGACGTCACGCCGACGGCGGCGGGCGTGCGGGAATACGCGCGCATCATCCGCGACAAGAGTATGCTGCGCGAGGTCGCGGCGGCCGGCGCGGATATCCAAGCGATGGCATACGAAGGGGCCGGCGAGGCCGGCGACATCGCCGAGGCGGCCGAGCAGAAGATTTATGCCGTGCGCCATGGGCGCGAGGTACAGGGCCTGTCCCCGATCAAAAGCGTGATCCTGGATGTTTACAATCGTTTGGATGAGTTGGCGCAGAGCGAGAACGGCTTGCCGGGCCTGCCGACAGGCTTCCATGACCTGGATCGGCGGCTGACCGGCCTGAATAAATCCGACTTGATTTTGATTGCGGCGCGCCCGGGCATGGGCAAGACCGCGTTTGCGCTCAATGTGGCGCTGTATGCCGCGAAGCATACGGACAAGGATATTGTGCTGTTCCAGCTCGAAATGAGCAAGGATCAGCTGGCTTCCCGCCTGCTGTCGCAGGAGGCCGTCATCGATTCGCAGAAGCTCAAGACCGGTGAGCTGGAGCCGGACGATTGGACCAAGATCGCCCGCGCTGCCAATACGCTGGCCAAGACGCATATCTATGTCGATGACAACCCGGCGATCACCGTCGCGGAAATCAAGGCGAAATGCCGCCGCCTGGGCGATAGCCTGGGGCTGATCTGCATCGACTATTTGCAGCTGATGCAGTCTGGGCGGCGCACGGACAACCGCGTCAATGAAATCGGCGAAATCTCCCGCGCCATGAAGATCATGGCGAAGGAGTTGAATGTGCCGGTCATTTGTCTGTCGCAGCTGTCGCGTGCGGTGGAAAAGCGCGAGGACAAGCGGCCGATGCTGTCCGACCTGCG
>JAUNIY010000196.1 GCA_030523305.1 Eubacteriales bacterium | reverse complement strand
GCCATGCAGGGGTGTGTTTATGCTTCGTCTCGTTCGGCCAATGCGTTATGTAACCATCGGCCGAATGCATCAATCCCGCGCTGCCAAGCCAAAACTGACTGCCAAGGCACGGTCGACCTCATCCATATGCGATTCGTCTAGTGTACCCATTTTTTCACGAAGACGCCGTTTATCCAATGTGCGGATCTGTTCCGTTAAAATAACAGAATCCCGTGTCAGGCCAAAGCTTCGGGCACCAAGAGAAATATGTGTCGGCATTTTTGCTTTATTGACCTGCGATGTAATCGCGGCGGCAATCACAGTCGGACTATAGCGGTTGCCAACATTATTCTGTACAATGAGTACCGGGCGCATACCGCCCTGTTCGCTGCCTACTACCGGAGATAAATCAGCATAGTAGATGTCTCCGCGTTTGACATGATGCTCCAATGTAATCACACTCCGAAGGAAAGATATTTCAGCCCGGAAGCATCTGCTTCCTTCCTGATACTGTTACTTTCCCCAGCAATCCAATGGTTTAGTCATGCATCGAATGAATATTTTTCTCTTTTCCTTATTGTATGTTGGAATCACGCGGTGATTGAATACAATCAATCGCCCACCATACCCTGATATACGCGTGGGATGCGTTTGCTGATGGCGCACAGTATCTCATACGAGATCGTACCCGCAGCAGACGCGAGCGTATCGGCAGAAACCGATCCTTCGCCAAAAACAATGACTTCGTCGCCGCGTTTCACATCCATGCCATCAACAACTGCAAAGGACATATCCATGCAAATCCGGCCTACCGTCGGAACTTTTTTTCCGTGGATGACGACAGAAATATGATTGCTCGCAATCCGTGGATAACCGTCTGCGTAACCCATAGTAAACACAGCGACGCGCATCTGCTTGTCTGCAATATAAGTGCGTCCATAGCCGATGGAATCCCCTGCCGGGACATCACGTACCTGTGCCACACGCGCCTTGACTGTCATAACCGGCTTGAGCGGAATCGTCTTTTGTGTATCCTCATCCGGATAATAGCCATACAGAATGATTCCGGCGCGTACCATATTAAATGTGTTTCTTTGGCGTAGATCAGCAGTATATGTCTTTGGATGCTGCAAAATCGCCGCACTGTTGGCACAATGTCGGTAGGTCAGATGAATTCCGTGCTGTTCCAGCTCCTCACACATATCCGCAAACCTGTGGTACTGCAATTCTGTAAATGCCTTACCATCATCGACATCGGCAACGGCGAAGTGCGTAAAGGCACCTTCTACTTCAATCCCTGGCAGCTGCAATGCCTCCAGTATCTCGGTTGCATCTTTGTTTGTATTGCGGGTTTCAAATCCAACACGCGTCATACCAGTATTGAGTGCAATATGTACGCGGATGGGCTTGCCCTCCGCCTGTGCCGCTTTGGAAAAAGCAATGGCCGTCGCCTTGTCACACAAAGCAGCCGCAATATCATAATCCGCCAACAGGCCGGCATCCTCATCGGCAACATAGCCGAGAACGAGAATCGGGATGGTAAAGCCCGCCTCACGCAGCTCGATACCTTCCTGTACAGTTGCCACAGCAAAATAATCTGCTCCGGCTGCTTGCAATACGGTTGCGGCTTGTATAGCGCCGTGCCCATATGCATCCGCCTTGATAACGGCAAGAACCTTGGCATCCTGCAATCCTTCTTTGACATGCTGCCGAATTTTTGTAAAATTATATTCCAGATTCTTTAAGTTGATTTCTGCCCAGCATCTACTGGTATCATGTATGCTTTCCATGTGTTTCTTAATCTCACTTTCCGTTCATGGCTGCAATACACAGGATACAACATTGCACACCATGATTTGTTCACCATTGCTATAAATTTGCGCGCAGGTTAGAGCATAGGTATCCGGCTGTAATTGGATATCTCGTACAACCGTTCCCGTTTCTTCTTCATTTTCATAACGCAATACAAGCAGGTCTTCTTCCATCCATACCTGTTTCGGTACACCAGTCATCAAAGTATCCAACAAATAAGTTGTCACATCAGATGGTGTCAAGCCCTTGCGATCCGGCATAGCGGTTTCTAGCTCCGTATCTTCGTAGGAAAATATGAAGTCCTCACCTGTAATATGTGCCTTGATCCCTGCTATGGATTCCGGGGCGAGCAAAGTCATCTCCGCGGATGCATTTCCATCCTGATTGTGATATGCATATCCAATTTGATATGTCATGGCCTCTTCATCCAAATTTGAGATAATATCCGTCACAATCTCAATATCCGAAGCATTGACATACGCTTCGCGTACGGACGCCGCCAAATCCTCCGGATTGCTTACCGCAGAACAACCGCACAACGTCAACAAGCACAGCATTCCTGTACAAATGATGCGTCGAAACAAACAGTTACCACTCCCTGGAGTTCAGCGGTTTGAGTACCCTTGGGATATAGGACAACATATCTGTTGGCGTCATGCCAAATTCTCCGATCTCATTGGCACACAGGTTGCCCGCGCAGCTATGGATATATGCTCCACACGCCGCTGCAGCAAATGGTTCCACGCCCTGCCCCAACAAGGACAGGATGATACCGGCCAATATATCGCCACTCCCGCCTTTGGACATACCGGGATTGCCATGTATATTGCGCAATACCGTGCCGTCAGTTCCGGCAATCACAGTCCGATGCCCTTTTAACAGCAAGATGCAGCGGTGCTTCTGCGCAAAAGCGGCGGCATCGGTTGTTGCATCCCCTGTTTGTGCAATATCACAAATACGGGAAAATTCACGGGAATGCGGAGTCAATATCACAGGGTACGCTGCTTTCTCCAATACATGTATATGTCCTGCAAGGACATTTATACCATCTGCATCGATCACAACCGGGCATTTCGCTTCTCGGATTATAGTTTGTATTACCTGTGAAACCCCTTCGCTGATTCCCATGCCGGGTCCTGCCAAAATGGCTGCGCGCCGTTTCAAGTCCGGTAAGCTGTCTGCCGTCAATTTTCCGTCCGCATCTTCTTGCAATACAAGAAATGTCGGTTCGTTTAGCTTCCCAGCAAGGATGGGATAGATACATGCCGGTACAGCCAATGTCACAATACCGGAGCCTGTCCTGACTGCCGCCTGCGCAGCGAAATACGGCGCGCCAATGTAATCCCGGCTTCCACAAATCGCCAGTACGCGACCATACGTATTTTTATCACTCTCCGGTTGGCGTGTGGGAATCTGCTGTTTGACGTAATCCCAATCAATTGTCTGTATCATGATTCCCTCCATCCGGTGCGTGTGCAAGCAAAATAGCAGTCGCAGTCGCATATGTCTGGCAATGGGAAATACTCAACAGGAAGCGTTGATGTGGTAATATAACATACGGCGCGCCAAGCTCTGTGTGTCCAATTTCGATATCACAAAGCCCAAAGCCATGGCGGAATCCGGTACCCAACGCTTTTGCTACCGCTTCTTTGGCGCAAAACAAGCCGGCCGCCGACTGCGGCATCTGTTCGCCCCGTTGCTTCAGCCATTCCTGTTCCGCTTCGGTAAAGACACGGTGCCAAAAGGCTGGGCGTTCTAACGCTTTTTTGATCCGCTCAATTTCTATCATATCGGTTCCTAAGCCGGTCATATGCTACGACCTCCTTTGCACTGTTTCTTATTCTACCACCTTTTATCCACTTTGTCCCGTATACCAACAGCTAAATTCAAATTTTATGAAAATTTTTAGAGAAATATGAAAATGTAGGTTTGTCAATGATGAGTTACACACCAGA
>JAUNIY010000195.1 GCA_030523305.1 Eubacteriales bacterium | reverse complement strand
GGATCAAGCGACTGATGATTGATGGATGCTACCAACGGCTGCGTTTGCAAATACTCCAGGACCTTTTTGGTATTTTCTACATGGCGCTCAACGCGCAGAGAAAGCGTTTCCAACCCCTGCAACAGCAAAAATGCATTGATCGGGGACAGTGTTGCGCCGGTATCGCGCAGCAAGATTGCACGGATTTTTGTCGTGAACGCAGCTGGGCCGCACGCATCTACAAAGCTGACTCCATGATAGGACGGATCCGGATCGACCAACGAAGCAAAACGTCCAGATGCTTTCCAGTCAAATGTTCCGCTCTCAATGATGACGCCGCCCAACGTCGTGCCATGCCCGCCGATGAACTTTGTCGCGGAATGAACGACAATATCCGCACCATATTCAAACGGACGCAGCAGATATGGGGTTGCAAAAGTGGAGTCGATGACAACCGGAACGCCATGCGCATGCGCAATATCTGCTACCGCCTGGATATCGATCAGATTGGAATTCGGGTTGCCCAGCGTCTCAAAGAAAACCGCCTTGGTATTTTCATCGATAGCATGCTCAAAGTTGGAAACGTCATCGGGATCCACAAATTTTGTCGTTACGCCGTCCTTTGGCAGCGTGTGCTCCAGATAATTATATGTCCCACCATAAATTGTCTTGGCAGAAACAATATTATCGCCACTCTGCGCGAGCGTTTTGAATGTATAGCTCAGTGCCGCAGCGCCCGATGCAACTGCCAATGCAGAGGAGCCACCTTCCAACGCTGCAAGACGCCTTTCCAGGACATCCTGTGTTGGATTGGTCAATCGCCCATAAATATTGCCTGCATCGGCCAATCCAAAACGCGCCTGCGCATGATCGCTGTTGCGGAACACGTATGATGTCGTCTGGTAAATCGGGACTGCTCGTGCGTCGGTTGCCGGATCAGCCTGTTCCTGGCCCACATGCAGCTGTAACGTTTCAAAATGGAAATTCTTTTCGCTCATGATGATATACTCCTTTTTATAGATCGTCGGGGTGGATGTAACAAACAATCATCAACACTGCCACATTCGTCCATAAAAAGTATAATTTTTCGTAATAAAGATTTTATTATCCATAGTACGCCTCTATTCACACATTTCATACTTGTTAACTGTGTTTTATCTGTATATAGATTACCACGTTTTCCCGCTCATGTCAACTATAATTTTTATAATTCCTATGGATTTTCTATGAATTTTTCAGTTACGCTCTTCCTAAACGGTTTTGATCTGAAAAATATACTGTAATCCATACATGAAAGTGATCAAAAGCCCCACCACAGTTCAGAAAACAACCGAACGCGTCGCTCTGAACTGTCGGATGGGGCTTTGCTTTTGCTATGTAAAAACGCGCGAGCAGGCGGTTATTCCCACTCGACGACAACCCTGCGTTTGCGATACTCTACAGCCTGTTCGCAGTAAATACAGCGTTCGCCCTCCGGCGTGCGATGCGTTTCCATTGGCAGATAGGTCTCCGAACGGGTGATGCATTTCGGATTGGTGCAACGCAAATTTGGACGGCCCGGGATATTTTTCGGCATACGATACCGTGGTTCCTTACTCAACGTCAGCAACAGCGCCATGCGGGCATACATGCCAAACCTAGCTTGGTCAAAATATACAGCGCGTGGATCGTCATCCACATCTTTTGCAATTTCATCCACACGCGGCAGAGGATGCATGACAAGCAGGTCTTTTTTGGCATCGCGCAGTTTGGCCTTTGTCAAGCAATAAATACCGCGCAAACTTTCGTACACAGCGATATCTGCAAAACGTTCCCGTTGGATACGGGTCATATACAATACATCCAACATTGGAATAACCGGTTCCAAACCGGAAACTTCAAAAAACTTCATCTTATTCTCCCGCATAAACTGGCGCAGGTATTCCGGAATTGCCAGCTGGCGCGGAGCAATCAGATAAAACTGAACATTTTTATAATTTGCAAGGAAACGGATGAGGGAATGTACCGTGCGGCCATATTTCAAGTCGCCGCAGATGCCGATTTTCATATTGTCTGCCGAACCACGCAGGCGGAGGATGGTAATCATATCGGTCAGTGTTTGGGTAGGATGCAGATGGCCGCCGTCACCGGCATTGATCACCGGCACTTCCGAGAAAAACGAGGCAGCCGTTGCCGCACCTTCGCTTGGATGGCGCATAACGATCATATCAGCATAATTGGAAACCATGGTGATGGTATCATCCAATGTTTCCCCCTTTGTCGTCGAAGATGCACTGGGGTTGGAAAAACCAATGACGCTACCGCCGAGACGCTTCATTGCAGTAGAAAAGGAAAGATTGGTGCGGGTGCTTGGTTCATAAAACAAACTGCCGAGTACCTTGCCGCGGCAAGCTTCCGTATACCCCTCCGGCCGGTCGATAATATTCGAGGTCAATTTATACAATTCATTAAATTCTTCCATTTTAAGGTCACTGAGGTCAATGATATGTCGCATGGATGCTTTCCCTCCCTGAATATTTCCTATATTGTATCACAGATTCTGTCGAATGAAAAGATAAACCCTTTTCCTATTAGAAAAAAACTGTCAAAAACTTACTGCAAGGAAAATAACAGCATTGCTGTTAAGATTCCCGCCGTAATCAGTAGCGTAAGACGATATCGCAGCATATGGCAGCACCTCCTCCCTGCTTTCAGCTTAGACAGAAGCGCTGCATTTTATCCGGCGAAAAGCGCCGATCAAATGACCAGCGCTTTTTTCCCGTAAAATGATTTACTTTTTATTGAATACACCGGTGACATCCAGTGTTGCAAAATAATCCTCCGGCGTCTCGGCACGGCGGATCAGCTCGGTCGATCCATCTTCCCGCAGCAGAACTTCCGCAGAACGAAGCCGACCATTGTAATTATAGCCCATAGAGAAGCCATGCGCACCTGCATCGTGAATCACAAGCAGATCGCCGCGCACAATTTCCGGCAGCATGCGGTCAACGGCAAATTTATCGCAGTTCTCGCACAGCGACCCGGTCACGTCATATTTGTGATCGCATGGAGCGTTTTCCTTGCCCAGCACAGTAATATGATGATATGCGCCATAAATTGCTGGACGCATCAGGTTAGCCGCGCAAGCATCTACGCCGATATAATGCTTATACGTATTCTTTTCATGGATTGCACGGGTCAGCAGACAACCGTACGGCCCCAGCATATAGCGGCCAAGCTCCGTATACAGCGCAACATCATCCATACCAGCTGGTACTAGGATTTCCTCATATGCCTTGCGCACACCTTCACCGATAATCGCAATATCGTTGGTGCTCTGTTCCGGACGATATGGAATACCGATACCGCCAGATAAGTTAATAAAGGTAATATGCGCGCCCGTCTCTTCTTTTAATTCTACAGCAAGCTGGAACAGGATTCTAGCCAATGCCGGATAGTATTCATTGGAAATGGTATTGGATGCAAGGAATGCATGAATGCCAAACTCCTTCGCCCCTTTTTCCTTCAGCTGCCGGTACGCCTCGGCAATCTGCTCGCGAGTCATGCCATATTTTGCCTCGCCCGGATTGTCCATTACCTGGAAGCCTTCCTTGGAACCGCCCAGCTGGAATACGCCGCCCGGATTAAAACGGCAGCAAATGCGCTCCGGGATATGACCAATGGCATCTTCAAGGAACGGGATGTGGGTGATGTCATCCAGATTGATGGTTGCCCCCATGCGTTCCGCCATGACAAATTCCTCCGCCGGTGTGTCATTGGAAGAAAACATAATTTCGTCCCCAACAAAACCACAAGCTTCGCTCATCATCAGCTCGGTCAACGAAGAGCAGTCCGTACCGCAGCCTTCTTCCTTCAATAT
>JAUNIY010000194.1 GCA_030523305.1 Eubacteriales bacterium | reverse complement strand
CATTTTAAACGGTCGATTGCCTTTTGCCATTTCTGTGATTTCGTTCGGGCGCCGTATGCGCTGTTTTTGCGAAGACACACAACTGGTCAACCACGGCTTTCGCCCATTCTTTTTGTTTCTGGCTGTCAAAGCGCTCCTCTGGGTAGCGATCGATCACCCTTGGCGTTGTTCCTTTCATACCGGTTTCCTCCCGCTTCATTCTATGTCTGTTCTTTTCTTTGCATGCCCATATATCCTATCATGCCGATCGTTGGCTGAACAAAATATGTGCAACAATCAAACGCGTCAAAGTGCGCATGTAATTTGCAGATACTTTCAAAAAGCTGTTTTTCCGTAAAATAAAAAGCACAGCCAATCCGGCATCATAAAAACCAGATTGGCCGTGCCTTTTGTCTGCAAACAGCGCAGGTGCTCAATTCCTCCTTTTTGTGCGTTATTCCAAGATCGTTGTGACCAAATGGATGATTGTTCCCGTGATATTATCTTTTGTAAATCACTTGTCCAAATAGCCCTTCAAGGTGTCATATCGTTCCTGTGCATTTTCCTTGGAAATGACAGAACAACCAGTATCGATGAATGCATCCAATTGCTCGCCGTTGATCGCTGCAACACAAGCTTCAACAGCCTTGTATCCCATACCATACGGATCTTGCGCAACAGACATCGTCTCTTCATCATTTAGAATAGATTCACAAGCAGACTGAATGCCATCAAAGCCGATAAAAATCGTGTTTCTATATGCGTCATTCCCCTTCGCAGCCTTTGCCGCTGCCATGGCCATATCATCATTGTTGCAGCAAATAATGGCGATGCCTTCCGGATAATTCTGCATAATAGCCTCCATGCTCGTCACTGCCTTGTCGGCTACAAAATCAGCATACTGCGTCTCTTCAGAAAGGAATTCTCCTCCAGCCTCTTCTATACCTTCCTGAAAGCCCTGGCTGCGCTCTGCGCTTGTTGGATCTCCCTGAACGCCCGCAATGTTAATGGCCGTTACTTGATCCCATCCAGCTTTCTTTGCAGCGTCTACTGCCGCTTTTCCGCCTTCTTTGGCGGCGTTCTCATTGCCAGTTCCAACAAAGCTCAAACTTTCCGGAGCATTCAGCTTGGTATTTACTGAAATAATGGGAATCTCAGCGCCTGAAATGAGGTTTTCAGCGGTATCTGTTTGGAGCGCAGAAATCACCAGCCCGTCATATCCACCGGAAGTTACCGATGTCTCGATCATATTTTGCTGTTCATCATAAGATGTTTCGGACGGAGGGCCTTGTACTGTAACCTCTACATTCTCATGTTCTTCTCCATATGCCCTTGCGCCAGCTTCAACATATCCCCAATACTCAGAAGAAAGCGTATTCACAACAACGTTGATTTTCAAATGATCGCTGGACTCTCCGCTTCCTGAACCCTGAGTCGTTGTTGACGAACTGCTGCCGCAACCGGCTAACATACCCACGAACATACCTCCTGCAAGGATCATGGATACTACGCGTTTTGTTGTTTTCATGATACACACATTCCTTTCTGTTCCATTTACTGGCTTGATACATTGGTCCATCTCTGTGTTTCCGCAGAAATCAACACAGCTTGCACAATATCGTCTATTTTGGCCCCAAAAGAAAAATCACATAGATAAGGGGTACCGTTTGTAATCGCACGCATGAGCGTGTTGATTTCCAAAATTTTCATATCATTGAAAGCAAGGGATATCCCCGCCTGTGGTTGGAACACACGATATCCTCTGTGTTCCGGATTCAACAACACGGTACGGAACCCTTCATCCCGCACATCATCGGCGCCACGGAAATAAACCTGCACCTCGCCCATACGCTCCAGATTATACGATACCGTTCCTTCCGTCCCTTGGATTTCATAGGAAAATAAATTTTTTCGTCCCGTTGCCACCCGACTGGAACCAAGCTGCGCCAGTGCACCGTTTTTATATTCAGCTAGAAACATGACCAAATCCTCATTTTCTACCTTCTGCATCTCTGACGACCCTTTTTCTTTCGGGCGCTCGGGAATCATGGTTTTCTTGACAGCGCAAACACGCTTCATATCGCCCAAAATCATTTGCAAAACGCTCAAAATATGCGTACACATATCTCCCAACGTTCCACTTCCAGCTAGTTTATTGATATGTCTCCATGTAATAGGCAGGTTGGGATCAAGCAAAGCATCTTGGTCATAAGTTGCTGTCACACGCATAATCCGTCCTAGTTTCCCTTCCGCTACCAAATCCTTCACATATTGATTGGCAGGATTCTGCGTGTTGTTAAAGCCCACATAATTCACAACGCCTTTTTGTTTCGCCAGCAATGCCAATTCTCTTGATTGGGAAGGATCTATGCACAGTGGTTTTTCACAATATACATGTTTCCCTGCTTCCAAAGCTGCTTTTACCATTTCATAGTGAAAAACATTTGGCGTGGCAATGTCCACCAAATCAATCTGCGGATCGTTGATCACATCTAGCCAATTGGTCGTCCATTTTTCAAACCCAAGTTGTTCCGCGGCCTGTCGAACCGTTTCTTCCTGAATATCAGAAACCATCTGAAAAATCGGCTGCCCATCCTGCGGCCCAAACAGCATGCGCGCATTCAAGAAAGCATTCGCATGGGATTTTCCCATCCATCCCGTACCGATCAGTCCAATTCGAATTTCTTTCATTCTATAATATCCTCCATTCGCCATATCGCTTTCGCAAGTTCAAATCATTGAACAATGTAAAGAGTCCCGTTATTCGGCTCACTTTTGATAAAATTCCGGGATCGTATCCATGATAACCGGCTCCCATTTGCCAGTATCTCTGGACTTCAAACATGCATCTGATACTGCAATTGCAGCATAACCATCCCATGCGTTTGGGCCGTCAACGATACCCTTCTTTGTATGATCGACCCAGCTCTGGAACTCCACATGATAAGCATCAGCAAACCGATATCTCCAGTCTTGTAGGATATCAAAACTACACTTGCCTCCGCGCCGAATCGAAAGCTGTGTTGGATCTGCCAATCGAAGTGTTCCCTCTTCCCCAACAATTTCACACTGAATGTCGTAGCCATACTGGCAGTGCATAAATGTCTCCACATCAATGATCGCGCCACTTGCTGTTTGTAAAACAATAATCTGTGGATCCTTTTGGCCTTGGGCTACATACTTGGATACACGCGGCTGAACAATTTTAGCAGCAACAATATCATCGTCCATGAGCCAACGCATGATATCAATCTCATGAATCGCCGTACCTGTTACATTCACTTTTGTCTCATACTGCGCATTCGCTGTGGCATTTCTGTGGACACAATGTGCCATCAACGGTGCGCCGAATTTTCCTGAAGAAAGCTGTGCCTTCATACTGCGATAGCCCATATCAAACCGACGCATAAATCCAACTTGAACCAAATGCTTTCCACTGGCGATCTCAGCGTCAACAATATGCCGACATCCTTCTGCCGTCTCAGCCAAAGGTTTTTCGCAAAACACAAATTTCCCTGCCCGGATTGCCGCCAGTACATATTTTTCATGGGTCGGATCCCAGGAGCAAATAACCACTGCCTCAACATCCGGATCTTCGATCAGATCTTCTCCCTGCTCATAATATTTGGCGTCATATTCTGACGCTATCTTTTGTGCAATCTCTTGATTGATATCCGATACAGCTGTTACCCTGGCCCCTGTTACTTGGTTTGTAAGCCGTTGGATATGCGTACGGCCAATCGCGCCAGTACCAATAACGCCAACTTTTAGTTCATACATACGATGTTCCTCCTGTATTGTTTCCATGCCGTTTTGACTTTGTTTATCTTTGTCCCAAAGTATACTTACTATTTTTACTAAACACAATCGTGAATCACAACAAACTATTCTTCAATTATATGTACTATTTCACCAATATTTTGA
>JAUNIY010000193.1 GCA_030523305.1 Eubacteriales bacterium | reverse complement strand
GCACAACAACAATTCCATTTTACGTATATCCGGCTGTCGGGTATTTTAGATTCCAATGTTCTTATTTTCCATCAAGATCAACGGGGAAAGCTGATCTGTAATTTTGTTTACCTGGATATGATCCTTGATTTCTGTCTTTCCTTAAACCTATCTCCCTTTGTTGAATTCAGCTTTATGCCAAAGGCATTTGCCAAACATCCAGATGTATCCCTGCTACACAGCAGCTATATCAGCGGTGCAAAAAATTATACCCTCTGGGCTCAACTGATCCGGCTAGTGATCAACCATCTGATAGAACGATATGGCATCAACACGCTGTTAAGCTGGAAATTCAGTCCAATGCGCAGCACATATATTGGCGTTGACAGTCTCATCGAACCGGAAGATTATCTTACAATGTACGGCATCTTGTACGATGTCGTCAAGCGAGAGCAAGGCTTATATCTCTGCGGACTTGGTACAGATCTTGACCTTGTTTTCCAGTCCAACTGTGCGTTTTTAAAACAATTTATCTCCTATTGTTCCGAAAACCATTGTTTTCCGGACTGCATTACCATACAATCCTATAACTGCATATATAATGTGCTCAACTCCTCCATCAGTATCAATCGCTTTTTGAACCAAACAGCTGAGCCATTCCCGCTCAGCGACGATCCCTGCTATATGAAAAACCGTTTGGCCAAGTTTATCCGCATCCTTTCCCAGCTAAACGTTCCCGAATTGCCCATTGTTCTTGAGGATTGGGGCTTTACACAATGGCAGCGCGATCCGAGAAATGATACTGCTTATAAAGCTACCTTTCTTATCAAAAATGTATTGGACAATCATCAGCAATTTGATTTCATGGCAACACTAAAACTATCTGATCTGATGGAAGAAACCTCCACCAAGCTGCAATTGTTTCACGGCGGACCAGGTCTGATGACCGTAAATGGCATCCCCAAAAGTCCGTATTATGCCATGCTGTTTCTGTCCAAAATGGGAAATCATATCTTGTTACAGGACGACGGTATCTTCATTACCCGCAGCGGAAACAATCTACAAATCCTGCTGTATTACTACTGTCATTCCAACCATACTGCCAATCATAACTATCAACTCAGCGATGATCCATATGCATCTTTCGTAACTGGCCCGTCCAGACAGTTTAACCTGGAAATCTCTGGCATTCCACCCCACAAATATAGAGAGGAATTCCGAAGCATATCTCCCGCAAGCGGTAGTTCCTATGATACTTGGATCCGTATGGGATCTCCAAATACGTTGACCGAATGGCAAACTGAGTATTTACAGCAGCGTTCTCTTCCGGATTATAAAGTATGTGTTGAGACCATTCATGACACTTTTCATTTCACCACGACACTGATTCCCCACGAGGTACAGCTGATCCTATTAGAGCCTATCTGAGATTCATACCAAAACACATTAGGAACCAAAACAACAATATGTAAAGTGGTCCCATTTGCTAAACAGTAACGATACTGAGAGCAAGTGAGACCACTTCAAAAAGACTGTCTGTTGTTTTTTTAATCGTTTAGCGATTTAAAATGAGATCAACCAAAACTTTACTGCTCGCTTGTCCCGGATACGGTATCATGCCACGCTGGATCCCAAGCTCCATGGCAGCACGGTTCACCGCGCTATACGGCCTCCATTCCGAAAGCCCAGGTCCATTTGGATTTCCGGTTTTCGCAAAATTGCATAGATATGTATGGAATACCTCCGCAAGTTCATAATCAGCTCCGGTAAATGGCCTCCAGGAGCGATGTAATGTATGAAACACATACCACAGATCGCCGGCATGGAATGCGCCATAATGATCTCCGGGTATCTTTCGGTCAAAGTAATAGAGATACGGCGGTGTGCGGTTCTCCCACGAAGTAGAAAGCTCACAATAAGCCAATGCCGGTGCAGTCATCCCATCGTGCATCCGATTTCCAGCCGCAGCAATCGGATCCTTCTCATATCCACATGCACATAGGTATTTTTCTGCGTACGCGCCATATCGATGTCGCGCGGCATCCGCAAAGTGTTTTCCATCTTCCTGCGTTACTGTTTCTCTAAACCATGCCGACTCGTCGCCACAATATCCGATCATTACTGGAATGTTGTGATGTTTTTGCTGCATGACAATATCATCTGGATGCATGGGGTAGAAATATCCGTCTACAATCGGCACAAAGATCATCCCGTATTGATGCTGTACTTCTAAAATACGCTCTACTGGCACAGTCCTAGCCTGTTCCAATGTATCGACACCTAGTTCTCCAAAAATCTGCCGCCCGAGGTTTTCCGCCTCTGATAGATGCAGGACTGGAAGTAGCTCAACCCGTTTGCCGCCATATCCTCCGCCCGATTCCATCATAACCTTGGAAATCAGCCCATCGGTCAGCGGCGTACACAGCTGAGCCATGGTACTATATGCACCAGCCGATTGCCCAAACACCGTAACATTATTCGGATCTCCGCCAAAGGCCGTAATATTACGGTGAACCCACTGCAACGCCGCCGTCTGATCCAATAGTCCAAAATTTCCCGAAGCACGATGCGGATTCTCCTGCGTCATCTCTGGATGCGCCAAAAATCCCAAAATGCCGACACGGTATTCCACCGAAACCAAAATGCAGCCATGCCGCGCAAACGCGTCGCCACTCACGGTAATATCATAACTGTAGCCTTGATAAAAGCCGCCGCCATGGATATAAAATACGACTGGAAGCCGTTCCTCTGGAGATTGCGCTGGTGTCCAAATATTGACATACAGGCAATCTTCTCCGTTGCTTTCATGGCTGCCAAATCCACAAAATTCTTTTTTGTCCAGCTCGCTTTTGTCATCGGGCTGGGCTGCCATGGCGCGAAAGTACGTGGCGTCATATATGCCGTCCCAATTTTCGCACGGCTGCGGTTCCCGCCAGCGCAGCGTTCCAAGCGGCGGTTTTGCATAGGGAACCCCTTTGAACACAGTGACCGATGGGATTCCGGATGCCGTACCACGCAGACGGCCATTTTCCACTGTTGTTTCTCTCATTGCCATTGTATCTTCCACTCCTTACAAATGTCCGTCCTTCTCACGCTGTTTTAATTCCTTCATGATAGCTGGATATTCCTTGTCCAAATTGTAGAACAGGAATGCCGCAAAGATAATCAGACAGCACACCGGCGCACAGAAATAGTAAACGTTTTGAATCATGGCCAGCGAAGATGCAGACTGCACTGCTGCCAAACCGTCATATCCCGCCCAAGTATACAGGTATGAGATAATCGCCGTCCCAATGCCGGAAGCGATCTTCATGCCAAAGGAGGAGGCAGCAAAAACCAGGCCCTCTGAACGAATATGTGATCTCCATTGCACATGTTCGACAACGTCAGATAGCAATGCAAAGGTTAACGCCTGCAATGGGGCCACACCAAGGCCGCGCAGTGCCCCTGCGATCAGCAGCATTGTAACGTTTGTCGGGAACAGCAGGACAAATGCCTGTGCTGCAATTGCAAGAACGATACCGCTCAAACCCAACTGCTTACGGGTAAATTTCTTCAATAATATGGGCGCGGACAGCACGCCGATCATCATCACCGTATTTTCCACTGTGTTCAATGTACCCACCAATCCTACATTGCCCAAAACAAACTGCGCATAATAGGTTGCCGCAGTCGTGTTCATGGTCTGATAAAAGGTGAGAAATGTCCATACAAGAAACACCATCCACCAATACTTATCCGACACAACAGCGCCCAATTCTTTGAGGAACGGTACCTTTTCTTTCTGTATAACAGTTTCCCCGTCTCCTGCCAAAGGATCAATTTCGCGGCAGCCCCAGAAATTGATGAACATACAAATTGCATTCAAAATACAATATACGCCAATCATGACAATCCATGCTTTTTGTGTGTTTCCGAATTTTG
>JAUNIY010000028.1:11930-22558 GCA_030523305.1 Eubacteriales bacterium | reverse complement strand
CGAACGACATGATCTTCCTCAATGGCGAAGTCGAGTTTGCAGGCATGATCGTCGAACGTTTTGCAGGCTATCACCGCCAGTCCTACGGCGGCTGCAAGGTTGGCGTAGGTGACGTGCTGATTGGCGCAACCCAGCTCGCAGTGGAGATGGCAGGCTGCGCAAAGGCGTCCCATGTCAAGGACAAGATCATTGAAATGATCCACCTGAACGAGACGCTGTACGCATGCGGCATCGCCTGCTCGTCGCAGGGCAGCAAGACCAAGTCGGGCAACTACCTGATCGACCTGCTGCTGGCAAACGTCTGCAAGCAGAATGTTACCCGCTTCCCGTATGACATTGCGCGTCTGGCGCAGGATCTGGCAGGCGGTCTGATGGTAACGCAGCCGTCCGAGGCGGATTACCGCAACCCGGAGACGCACGACTACATCGAGAAGTACCTCAAGGGCGTTGCATCCGTTCCGACCGAAGACCGTATGCGCGTGCTGCGTCTGATCGAGAACATGACGATGGGTACGGCTGCTGTCGGCTATCTGCCGGAGTCCATGCACGGCGCAGGCTCGCCGCAGGCACAGCGCATCATGATTTCCCGTCAGGGTAATCTGGCGATGAAGAAGCAGCTGGCGAAGGCGATTGCTCGCATTGAATAACTTGGAATAGGATTGATATAAGGAACAGAGTATCCCGCAAAAAGTACATGTTGATAACGGCGTTTGTGGCTGTGAAGTTTATGATATGGGCTTTGAGCGGGATACACTTGTATCCGTACAGTTATGGTAAAAGATGAAAGGATGACAAAGGAGGGAAAGTATGTTAATGGTATTTTTTATATTCTTGATCTGTACATTAGCGGTTGCAGCTGTAGGATATGCTAAATCTAAAAACGGGAATAAAAGTACAGCAGATGGCTACTTTTTAGCGGGAAGAGGTCTGTCCAGCATTGTCATTGCGACATCTATGCTTTTGGCATGTTTGTCCACCGAACAAATTTCTGGACAGGCTGGCATTGCATTTATGAGCAATATGAGCGGAGCCGTTTGTTGGGAAGTTGGCTGCATCATCGGCATTATAGCAATGGCGTTGTTTTTTGCACCACGATACCTGAAACGTGGTGTCGCAACTATGCCTGAATTCTTGGGGAAATCCTACGATAAGCAGACACAAACGTTGGTATCCATCTTGTTGATGGCATCTTATGTAGCCACTGCCATTCCGACGGTGTTATATTCTGGTGCAATTGTATTTAATGGGATCTTTGATGTCAGTGGTTTGCTGAATATCTCAGATTTTGCTGCAATTGCCTTAATTTGTGCAGCTATCGGTATCATAGGATTGATATACACTGTCTTTGGTGGTCTTCGTATGATAGCGTTTACAGATACAGCTTATGGTGTATTATTGCTTTTGGGTTGCGTTTCTGTACCATTCTTTGCATTATATCATTTGGGAAACGGAAGTTTAGGAGAAGGACTAAACACGCTAATGGCGAGTGTTCCACATGAAAAACTCAGTGCTATTTCTCCAGTCGATGCAAGTGCTCCAGAGTTTCCATGGCCTACGATTTTTCTAGGCGTAGCAACCATGTGGTTTTACTATTGGTGCACCAGTCAAATGATTATACAAAAAACTTTTGCAGCAAAGTCGCTGAAAGAAGCGCAGAAGGGTATTTTAACTTGTGCGGCGTTCAAGTTGGCAGGTCCATTGTATCTTGGCGGATGCGGCATTTTAGCGTACGCGCTGTTTACCGGTACAGAAACATTTGATAAGATTGTCAATTCCAATGGCGATCTTGCTTATACCATGCTGATTCAAAATGTGATTCCAAAACCGATTTTGGGAATTGTATGTGCCGCTATTTTTGGCGCTGTACTTAGTTCTTTTAACGGCGCAGTAAATGCAACAAGCACACTTTTTTCACTTGATGTTTATAAACAGTATTTGAAGCCAGAGGCTACGGATCAACAAGTGGTGCGTGTTGGACATATTTTCGGGTTTGTTTTGGCTGCTGTTGCCGTTTGCATCGCACCATTTATTATGTTTGCATCGGGCGGATTATACAATTTAATGCTTGATTTAACTGGATTTATCAATGCACCTATTTTAGCAGCAGTAGTGTTTGCAATGATTTTTAAAAATTGCCCGCCAATTGCAGTAAAGGTTGTCATTCCTTTTCACGTTGTGATGTATGCATTGTTGATGTACATTATTAAAGTACCGATTCATAGTAATTATACGATCGGCATTATGTTCTGGATTGATGTTTTGGTTATGTTTATCATTATGAAGATGAAGCCTCGTGAGAAATTCCAGGTGGAAGAAGATAACGTAGTAGATGTGACACCATGGAAACATGCAAAATTGATGGCAGGTGTTTTGTGCTGCTGCGTTGTTGCCTATTATATTGTGTTTTCACCTCTTGTGTTGGCTAGATAAGTGATAGAAGCTGTTTATAACTAAGATTATGACGATCGGAAGCTTAGCATGGAAGAGATGCTGATCGATGCAATTCTGCTGATAGTTGAGATTGCAGGCTGTATAAAGGTCTTTACACGTATTGATGAAAGGGAAAGGGTTGAAATATGGGTTTGTTATATGATCTTGTTATCGATGTTCAGAAAGGGAATCCTTATCTTCTACAGCAATATAGTACAGAACCAAAAATAAAATCTCATATCGCACAGATATATAAGGAATCGTCTTACTCGAATGTTCTTTATAGCATTCGCTTTCTTGATAGATACCAGAGTGCTGTAAATTTGTGATTGTTTTATATATTTTGATTACAATGTGGTTGTACCTTTATATCTCGTAGTTGTCTACGTGTTGCTGAAAGAAGCAGAAATACATAATCTATAAAATAAAAAATGTGCGCTGCCGATCCCCTCCGGCTCATCTGAAATTTTAACAAATTTGGATGAACCGGAGGGTTTTTTATGTCTTATAACAAGGCAAGAGCCGAAAAGAAATGGCTCAAATGGAAGAACGCAGAGGAAGAGCAGCTCCGTGAGTTAGGCGTAGATGAGGAGATCATTCAGCGGCTGCATACATACGATTGGGACGTTTTCAAGTCGGATCGTAGGTACTACGAAAAACTGTCGAACACAGATTTATATCCCGCGACGGACGAAAAGCCGCGCAGAATATGTACTGTTCAAGAATTGTTGGATGAGATTGAAGATGAAACGCTTTTATCCGCCTTGCGCAAGGAGGATGAAAAAACGTTGCAAATCGTTATCTGGAAACTGGACGGCTACACCAGTGAGGATATTTCACGAAAGCTAAAGATTTCTGCGAACGCTGTTGATTCACGGATGTCTCGTCTCAAGAAAAAATTAAAAAAATATTTTTATGGATGACAGGTTTCATGGCTTCTCGGCGGCTATTTGGTGAAAGAGGAAATTCTGAATTTCTTCGCCGTTGTTTTTCGTGTGGCAAAAGCAACCTTGTACCTTGAAAATCGAATACACATTTGTCAGATACAAAATAATGATACTCCCGTCCAGTCACAGCCCGAGCGTGATAAAACCGTCGCAGGCAATGAGGGCGGCTCTGTCAGAACGACAGCTGGGGTGTAATTCCCGTGGAGTCAGTATAACACTGACCATCTGGCAATTCCCTTCTGTATTACGGGGTGTCGAGGACAAATAGAAATACGTTGAGAATAAATCAATTCAGATGAGCCGGAAATGGGAAGATGCAATAGAGAGAGTATATCTTTTACAAATAAGCATCTTCCCTTTTCGGCGCAATGATAGAGGTGATATATGAGCAGCATGACAAGAAACGTTCAACGCGGTGATATCTACTACGCAAATTTGAACCCAGTCGTCGGGTCTGAAGAAGGTGGTGAACGTCCGGTACTTATCCTTTCAAACAATGTAGGAAACCGATATGGGACAACCATTATTGTTGCACCTATCACAAGCTGGAAAAATAATCGGAATCTGCTTCCAACGCAGTATCGATTGGATCGCATAGAAGGATTGCCGAAACGTTCCGTAGTGCTATTGGAACAGATACGTACGATTGATAAAAAGCGGCTATATCGGTGGATTGCGCGATTGGACACACAGCAAATGAAATTTATGACTACGCCGTTGCTGATAAGTGCCGGAATAAAACGAAATCGAGGAAGGAGAAATACATGTTTGAAAAAGAAGTGGGAAAATTAAACCAATATATCGAAGCGCAACCGTCTGTACAGTATGAAAAGCGTATTTATACGGTAGATGAGATTCAAGATATTCTGGGGATTGGCAGAAATGCAGCCTATGAGCTGGTGAAATCCGGTGTATTTCATAGCGTTCACATTGGCGGATCTATCAGAATTTCCAAAAAAAGCTTTGACCAGTGGTTGGATTGTCAAGAGGATGATTGTCAAGTGTGCGAATCCGGCTGAAATAATCAATTTGCATATTTCACTTTTCTTTCGGTAAGAAATAGAATGATATACAAGCAAATGAGCTTAGTTATATAACCTGCGGCTGACGAGCCGACAATCATACCGGAGGAATCGCTATGTTTGAAGACATTATCAGACAGCTTAACGATGATTTAAAGGACAAAGAGGTCCCAATGAAACCAGAGCAACGTGTCTACACCGTACAAGAAATCCGAGAAATCCTACAGCTTGGTCGAAATTCCACATATAAGTTGATTGGTGAGAATCACTTTCACAGCGTAAATGTTGGAAACCTCTATCGGATTTCCAAAAAGAGTTTTGACAAATGGCTGAAGGATCAAAAGGAGATTGCGTCAAAATGAATAAAACAAGTATGTCTGTTCCAGAAATGCGTAGAATGCTTGGTTTAGGTAAAACGGCATCGTATTGGCTGGTGAAGAAAAATTATTTTGAAACGATTGTGGTTGCTGGAAGAATGCGCATTATGCTGGACAGCTTTGAAAGCTGGTATCAATCGCAAACGCATTATAAGAAAGTCGATGAACAGGAGAACGCAGAATGAGCACAAAAATGAGCTATACTCCTGCTGAAATTCAGCAGATTCTTCGCATCAGCCATCCTACAGTATACAAACTGATTGCACAAAATGTGTTCCAGGTTGTGCGAATACGCGGACGCATTCGCATTGTAAAATCCAGTTTCGATGCATGGTTGGATGGAGAGGAGGAGGATTAACAATGGCATCTATTGTAAAACGGAAAAAACGATTTTCAGTTGTTTATAATTACAACGATGAAAGCGGTAAGAAACACCAGCGCTGGGAAACCTTTGATACACAGGCAGAAGCCAAACGGCGAAAAAAAGAAATCGAATATGAACAGGAAAAGGGACGCTTTGTCGTCCCAACCTCAAGAACAGTCCGTGAACTGCTTGAGGAATATGTATCAATTTATGGTGTCAATACATGGGCGATGTCTACTTATGAAGCGCGACGTAGTCTGATTTTTAATTACATCAACCCCATCATTGGCGACATGAAGCTGAGTGAAATCAACACCAAAACACTGGATCAATATTACCAGAGCCTGTTAAAAGTAAAAACCGTGAGCATAAGCAGGCGCAAAGCCAATCAACTTTATCTTACTCCGCATACGGTGCGTGAGATACATAAGCTGTTGCGGAATGCATTCAACCAGGCTGTGAAGTGGGAGCTTATGTCCAAAAATCCAACGCTTAACACTACACTTCCGAAAGAAAAAAAGAACACACGGGATATCTGGAACGCAGAAACATTATTTCATGCGCTTGAGGTGTGTCAGGATGATACCCTTTCTTTGGCTTTAAATCTTGCATTCTCCTGTTCTCTGCGTATGGGTGAAATGCTTGCCTTGACATGGGACTGTATTGATATTTCGGAGAAAAGCATTGAAAACGGAACAGCATATATTTTCGTGGAAAAGGAGCTCCAGCGAGTCAACCGGCAAGCATTGGGGCAGCTCAATGGTAAAGATGTCCTAATGAAATTTCCGAATCTGCTTTCCAGTACGCATACTGTTTTGGTATTAAAAACACCGAAAACAGCATCCAGTGTGCGAAAGATATTTCTTCCGAAAACCGTTGCCCGAATGCTGGTGAAACGCAAAGAGGAAACGGAGGAGCTGAAGCAGCTGTTTGGCGATGAATATAATGATTATAACCTAGTATTCGCCCACAGCAATGGCAGACCAATGGAAAGTCAGATTATCAACCGCGCCCTGCAGAAACTGATTTCTGATCACAATCTTCCCAAAGTCGTCTTTCACAGCCTTCGGCATTCCAGTATCACCTATAAATTGAAACTGAACGGGGGCGATATCAAAGCTGTGCAGGGCGATTCCGGTCATTCTCAAGTGAAGATGGTAACTGATGTTTATTCACATATCCTGGATGAAGATCGCAGAATAAATGCGCAGCGATTCGAGGAAGAATTTTATAGTAAACAGAATCCAGAAGAAGTACCAGAGTCACGGGAAGAACTGAAAGCAGACGCAGAAGGGCAGGCGTTGTTGCTCAAGCTGCTTTCCAATCCTGAAACCGCAGCATTGCTAAAGTCGTTGGCGAAAACCGTATAAACCGTAAAATGCAACAGGTGATCGCTGGATCGTCTGTTGTATTTCTTGAAAACAAGAGGAAGCCATGATAGAATAAAAGTACAGAAAGCTGGTGATAGTATGTCCGAACAGTATCTGATCACAGAGGATAAATTACGCACGTTACGGGAATTTCGCTTGATGGACGATACCTTTATGGCGAAGTTTTTTGAAAAGCAGCCGGAATGCACCGAGCTCCTGCTGCACATTATTTTAGAGAATGAAAGCATTCATGTCAGCGAAGTAATCGCACAGTGCTCTATTCAAAATTTGCAGGGACGTTCGATCCGATTGGACATTTATGCAAAAGACGATACCGGTAAACCGTATAATATTGAAGTCCAGCGCGCACCAAAGGGTGCCAGCCGAAAGCGCGCCCGGTATAACAGCAGCATATTGGATGCCAATATGACTGAATCTGGCGATGCATATGATTCTCTACCGGATTCCTATGTGATTTTTATTACGGAAACGGATGTGCTGGGTCAAAACCGCCCGATTTACCATATTGAGCGTACTATACTGGAAAATAACATGCCATTCGACGATGGTTCACATATTATCTATGTGAATGCCGAACGGAAAGACGACACACCGCTTGGCTTGCTCATGCAGGATTTCTATTGTAAAAACCCGCATGACATGCATTATTCCCTGTTAAAGCAGCGCGCAACCTATTTGAAGGAAAACCCGGAAGGAGTGACGACCATGTGTGAATTGATGGAAGATATGATGGAAAATGTAATCAAAGATGATCGGAGGAAAAACGCTTGCAAAATGCTGGAAGGCGGCAAACTGTCTTATGAAGAGATTGCAGAATATTCCGGTCTTACCGTGCAAGAGGTCAAAGCGCTGGATGAGGACAGAACCGCATAACGGACTATGTGCAGAAGGCAGCGGAAAATCGCTGCCTTCTTTCTACACAAACAGAGAAAACCTGATATCAGCTGTCATTTCAACGGAGAAAACGGTATCAGATTTACCGCAATTTATTGCCCGTTTTTTCACCAACATGCTAAATACTTGCCAGACAATCAGAGAAGATATCCTAAAACTAGCCGTGAAGTGCAGGTATTATTTTTCGTATTTAAACCGTTAAAAACGGAAAAAACGGGATAATTCAGGAACTAAAAACACACTATTTCTTTTTGTTTTTTGCGCTCCTAAGCGCGGGGTCGGGGGTTCAAATCCCTTCTGGGACGCCAGATAAAGTACCGAATTTCTCGATTTTTCGAGACGTTCGGTACTTTTTTATAGGGCGCATCTGAAAACGCTACAAATCTTTTTTATATCGGTGCAGCATCATACTATACTGCATATCATATAAGATGATTTTTAATGCCTGCTGATGGTCTTCATCCAGTGCCTGGATCATTTCAATGATATCGCCCGTTGTTCTCTGACCGAGCAGTTTTTCCGAAAAGATATCTGGAGACAGATTATTTTTACAGCGTCCAAGCAAATAATCTGTTGTAACGCCGAAGCAATTTGCGATGTCCATCAATTTTTCAACATCTGGATAATGAACATCGTTTTCATAGTTGGAAATTGTACCATCCGATACATATAAAATTTTGGCAAGCTCTTTTTGTGTCATGCCGCGATTCTGCCGTAATGCAGAAAGGATTTGTCCAAACTTCGCCATCGTATACACCGCCCGAAATAATTTGTCTTTATTATAGTGTTTCTAAAATTTTTTGGCTTAAAATATGATATTTACCATAAAATAGATGAAAATATGGATATAAAATTTAGTTTAACCATAGTTTTTATTTTTTATCGGGAAAAGCACGGTTTTTTCTGGATTTGTTGTGTTGCAAATTCGTGTTGAAAATTGTCTATTTATAAAATACAAGTAAAAGGGGGAATATACAAAATGATCACATTTACTTGTACGACCGCGGAAGACCCTGATGATAAAGAATATATGGTTTGGATTTATGAAGAATTTCAGCATTTAATGTTTTATACAGCGAAAAAATACGTCCATGACCAAACAGCCTGTGAAGATATTGTTCAAGAATGCATTGTAAAGCTGATGCAAAAAATTGATATCATTCGGGGAAAAGAGCGTTGCATTTTAACGGGCTATATTGTCTCTATCATTAGAAATGATTCCATCAATTACTTAAAGCGTGAGAGCATACGGCAAAAGCATACGATCGGACTCGATGAAAAGACAATGGACGATATTCCAGTACCTGCCTTATCCATGGATGAGCTATTGCTGGCAAAGGAAAAATCTTCCTTCCTTTCCATTGCGTTAAAGCAGCTTCCGGAAATGGAGCGGTTGATTTTAGAGGGCAAATATATACTGGAATATTCTGATGAGGAGCTGGCAGAGCAGCTAGGCTGTAAGGCCAGCAGCATACGGATGAAATTGACACGTGCCAGACGCCGTGCGCTTTTTATACTCAGTAAAAACGACTGGGAAGGAGATGACTATGATGACGAGCAGGCACAATCACTTGCAGGAACAGTATGAAGATGCTCTGTTCGCATTGATGATGGATGACTATCTGCGGGAAATCGGTCAGCAAGCATTGGAGGAAAACGAACGGTTAAAGCAATCACAGGAATTTGAAATTTCAGAAGCTATGGATCGAAAGATCCGGAAACAGATCGGCCGTCTGTATTATGCCAATAAGGTAAAACGCGGCGGAAAAAGCATCGCCAAAATTGCAAAACGTGTTGGGATCGTTGTGTGTGCAGCGGTTATGCTGACAATGACAGCATTTGCTGTCTTTCCCGAATTCAAAATCAATGTGATGAACCTGTGGCTTGAGATAACAGATGAATATGCGGATTTTCATTTTTTCAGTGAAGACGATTCCACAAAAGAAACTGTAGTATCGCATGATTTTGTTGTAACTTGGGTACCGGAAGGCTTTGCACTGGAATCAACAACGACCTTGGAGTTTTCGACGGAATACAAGTATACATCATTGGATGACAGATACATTTATATCATGAAATATGTTGGGGATGCAATGACGTTATCCATCGATACGGAGGACGCGGAAGTGGAGAACATGCAGATCCATGGTATGGATGCATTGTTGACCAAAAAAGAAATACAGACGGGAACTGGACAAAATCAGCAAGAGATTACCCTTACGTGGTGGGATGAACAAGAAGCAATGATTCTGCGCGTCATCGCAGTAGAAATAAGTGAAAGTGAGGTTATTAAAATTGCAGAAGGTATTCAATAACAGTATCGTGAAAGGAAGAGAAATGAAAAAGAAATGTATGTGTCGTATGGTGATGCTCCTGTTCGCTGCTTGTCTTATGGCTGTCGCAAACATCCCAGCGGATGCTGTTGATACTACGGTTGACACGCTGGACCAGATAGAACCATATTATGTAGGCGCTACGGATGCAAGTTGTGGACTGAATATTGCATCGGGGGCAGCAACGTGTGAAGGAAGGGTTGTACTGCGCAGTGGATATACCGCATCACTGACTCTAAATTTACAAAAAAGCCAGGATGGAAAATCGTGGTCAAATCTGAAATCATGGAACGGTTCGGGAAGCTCGATAAAAAAGACGTACTATATATCTAAGGGATACAGATACCGTGTAACGTTTACGGCGAAGGTGTATAATTCCAGCGGGACACGGGTGGATTATATTACGATAACATCTGGAACAAAATCATACTAACAACAGAAGTTACATCGACGAATGCCCGCATGGCTTATCCATGTGGGCATTTTTTGCCCGTATTTATGATAGAATAAAAATTTTTCGGAAATTTTCTCTAAAATGTGTTGCATTTTCAAGGGGATAATTGTCTTATTCAATGAAGAGGAAAATATATTTTATGTGATGTTTGGGAAAGGAGAGATTCCAATGCAGGAGGGAGATTTGGGAGTACAGGCTTTATTGGATGAAAGGACGTGGCTATATGAAAATGACGACACGGTTATTCAGCTGTCTGCTGGCTGGATCGATGCTGATCTCTGCAACTGCATTTGCTACAGAGATCGAACAAGAAAGTCAATCCGTTCTTGTATTGGAAGATACAGAGGCCTCTGCGGCGTATTCTACCGTGGATGAAGAAGGAACCCCCCAAGGCCTGGAGGACTATGCAGTGGATG
>JAUNIY010000028.1:0-11920 GCA_030523305.1 Eubacteriales bacterium | reverse complement strand
ATTTCGGTATTAAATACTGCGACAAATTCCATTTATATCTATGATAATGAAACGATGGACTCCAGTATTCCGCTGGATCGTTTTCATGTTGTTGGCATGAAAGTTGGTGCAGATAATGGGCAGACATATGTGCTGGGGAACGATTTTTCGGTTTTCAAGGTTACAAATGACGGGCAGCTTCAAGTCATGTATAACATTTCAGATGCACTGGATACAGAAGCTATTTTTAATTTCAAGGTCATTGACAATCATGTTTATGTGTCTGTATCAGGCACCGACGGCAGTAAAACGTATCGATTTTCAACCGATGATACGGCGGAGTCGGCGAACGCGGTTGAAGTGATCCAGGGCAATATTGTGGATGAAGAAACGTATTACCAAAGCACGTTGGTCCCGGAAGGCGATTATCATTGTGGGCATACTTGTATTGTTACAATATTAAACAAGGATGGCACCGAACGCGATCGTATCACGCTTCGTTCTGACAATTTTATTGTTGGCGCACAATATCTGGGAACGAATACAGATGGAAATTATATTATCAAACAGTATGACATGGACTTGACAGATCAAGTGGAAGAGACGATTCGGACGATTGACAAAAATCACAACGTTGTTGGCTGTGTGAAGGAATCGGAGCAAATCATGAACAATTTGAACCAGGTAAAAGTGATCGATGGAAATGTGTATGAGCTCACAGCTGCCGGCACAGAAGTTTCTATTGACGAAATTGCGACCGAACATTTGCCGGAGGAAGCCAGATTTGAGACTGGACTGGATAAAAATGCAGTGGCAGAACAACAGACATCGGCAACAGACACTGCTGCTATGACGTCAACGGATGGGACTGCTGCAGCAGCGGCTACCATTTCACGCTCTACCATTATATCGAATGCAAAGGCGTACCATAGACAATTTACATGGACTTGTTCTAGTTCCAATCTTGCGTCACTTACCAATTGGACGTGTCCAAGATATGTCAGCGGTGCAGGCAGCTACACGTATATGCCGTATTGCTGGGGTGGATTTTCCACAACGGGTGAGTATACGTCTGGCATGAGCCGTGGAGGACGGGTAGGAAACATCAATACATCGACAGCAGGCCATGTCGGCAATACATATGGTCTGGATTGTTCGGGTTATGTCAGCCGTTGCTGGGGATTGGGCTCAAAGAAATCGACATCAACGCTTCCCAATGTTGCAACAAAAATCACATATGCGTCCTTGCAGCAGGGCGATATGATTGACAAGGCTGGAAGCCATGTTGTGTTGTATGAAAAAGCGGATGGAAATGGTGGATATATTTTGTACGAAGCGACAAAATGGCTCTCGATGGATCGTGTAGCATATACGGTACGGTCGATCTCTTCTCTGCAAAACAGTTCTTATGTAGCCTATCGGTACAATAACGTTTCTTGAATGCATGATTGGCACAAAAAGAGAGCGTGAAATGTGGTTAGAGATTTTCTCATGCACAAAACCATATGCTCGCGGCAAGTACGATGCTGTGTGCGCTGTTAGCATACAGTTTGTGCGCCGCGAGACAATATACGGATATTGGACATAATGGCGGTAGCGCATCGCAATCGATAGCTAACGCACGTATGCATTACGAAGGGAGTGTACATGCATGATAGATAAAAGAACTTTGTGTATGGTATGCGCAATGGGCATGATGATGGGGAGTATGGCTTCTGCGCAAGCGGCCAGCACATCTCATGTCATTCAGGACAGTGAGATTCCAGATTCGGCAACACCCGGTGCAGTGTTGGAGTATGTGTCGGATGGCTTGTGGGAATCGGTATCGGTATCACAGGACATGCTCGATGCGATGAAAAACGCCTCGGATACGGAACAAACGGCGGATGCAGTGGATAAAAACGATACAGATATGTGCATGGCGTCGGAGCTGCCGACCCTTTCACTCGAAGAGGAACAGGCATTGCTGGAAAAGGTGAATCAGGAAGTCGCAGGATTACCTGTTTATCGTGAAGAACTGCCTGAACCAGTTGTGGGCATGCATGTCATGTATGACAATTGGGGAGAAGTTGAAAACGTTTACTTCGAGAATAAAGACGGTACATATTCTGTTGTGGAACCGACGTTGGTACAAGTAAATGATGCGCAGAATATGGCCGACATGCGTTCTGCCAGTGCCACGCGGGCGCTTGCGCAAGGAACCAGAAAACCTGCTGGTACCTATACGTATGGGAAAGTTGTATCGGAAACGACATCAAAAGTAGGCTATACAACCAATACGATTCAAATCTCAAGCAGCAATGTATTTGGGACAGGAGACTTTACTGTATTTACAGATACCATAGGCGATCACGATAATACGCTCAAGTACGGCGATTGCGCGACCAAGGGTAGTTATGATAATCCAAGGTATGGAACCACGATTGCAACACGGAATATGTTGAACAATGTCGGCAGTTCCTTCATCAAGAATGACAATGGCGGCCTACCAAATGCTGTGCTGGATATCTGGAAAACAGGCGTAGCAAAATTAGGCATTACATCTACAAATTACAGCAATATAAAATTTGCAGGAAGATATTATTACGAATTTTAATTGAAACATGAGGAAGGGATGTTGTTATTTACAATAGCGCATCCCTTCCTTCTTAGTAGTCAAAACGATATCGCATGGTTGCATACATTGCAAAACGGAGAATGGTCTGACATCAGCCAGGGATCGCGGCAAGGGAAAGGGAGAAAGCTGTGAAAAAGTATAGAAAAGCTGTTCTATGTGCGCTGTTCGTCTGTTTGGTTTTATTTGGATACGCTTTTTCAAAGGTTTGGGAACAATCGGATCCAGAGCGTACAACGGCTTTTGCGCATTCCAAACGTGTATCGCCATATCTCAGTATAACAGAAACAGTCTATCTGGATGAAGCACAAACAGAAATGCAGAGTATCTGTTTGATTTATGATTTTGAGAAAGAGAAACTCATCCAGAAAGGAACCGTTCCCTACACATCAGGATATCCGCTGACCACGTATTCGGAAGCCCAAAATTGTGTATGGTATAGCGCGCTGAGCGACTGCGGAGATCAGCTATATCAGAATAAGGGTGGGGAAACGGTGCAGGTAACGGACCAGCTGTGTGCACTGAATCATATTGTTCAGTGCGGAGACAAGCTGTTTTTGGCGGCAAAGTATTTAGATCATTATTGCATTGAACCCAATTTTTTTGATATGAAACGTGGAGAATTAAAGCAGATATTCCCAGATGAAAATGACGATCGGTTCACATGGGCGGTGACCTGTGATCCACAAGCGGATTGTTTGTATTTCTCTTACTATTCCGATAATCTTCAGCGGGGCAATCTACAAGCATATAATGAACAACATCATACGGAACAAGCGGAAATTCCAGATTGTGCGCCGTCTACGATCTGTTCTATCGATGTGGACACAGAAGAAATTACACCGGTCTATCAGACAGAGGATTATGTTTGGGGGCTTGCTGTAAGTGGACAGCAGCTTTATTATTGTGGTTCGAAAAGCGGCGTCAGCCCGAAGGAAGAGCATACATGTTATTTGGTCGATTTGAAAACACAGGAGAAAACCGAATGCGATTTTCCGGTTTTGATTTCGGGAGATATGGCGTGGTGGGATCATGTGCTCTACTGTATGGGCTGGAAGGATGAGGTCCGAGGGATTTATGCGATTGACCTCATATCCGGGGATGTTACGTTGGTATACAGAGCATCGGAACAAGGATTTATCAATGGACTTTCCTTGAATTACTAAAATTTGGGGGAAAGCAAGCTCCGCTTTTCTAGCAGCAGCCAATGCGGTGAAGGATGCGATGATTTGCAAAGCTTTTTGCGTGAAAAATGCATGTTTGCAATCGCTGTTTTTGGTATAATAAGCATACCGCAAATGAAATACCTTGAGGAGGGATAGGCGATGAAAAAGCTACGATTTGGTATGGTGGGCGGCGGACTGGGAGCATTTATAGGCGAAGTCCACAGGCACGGCATCCTTTTGAACGATCTGGCGGAGATGAAGGCCGGATGCTTTTCCAGAAATTATGAAAAAAGCTTGCAAACAGCGGAGGTATGGAATATCGATCCGGGACGCGTGTACCGTACATACCGGGAGATGGCGGAAGCAGAATCTGCCAGGGAGGACGGCATCGATTTCGTGGTCATTGTCACGCCGAATTCCAGTCACTATGAAATTGCAGCATGCTTTATGGAGCATGGCATCCATGTGATGTGTGATAAACCGCTTGCCATCACGACAGAGCAGGCGGAAGCGCTTCAGAAAATGGCGAAAGAGCGGGATATCCAGTTTGGCGTCAGTTATGGATATACCGGATATCCGATCATCCGGCAGGCGAGGGAGATGATCCGGAACGGAGCCATCGGCGATATCGTGCATGTCCGCGTCCAGCACCCGGAGGATTGGGTGATCGAGTCGGTAAGCCCAGAGCAGGAAGCGGGTGCGAAGCTCCCGTGGAGATTTGATCCAAAGAGCGTTGGGGCATCACTGTGTACCGGCGATTTGGGGACGCATGGCGAACAGCTGTTGGTACAGTTCACCGGGCTTCATGTAAAGCGCGTTTTGGCGATGTTCGATACCTATCCAAAGTATCTTCCGCTGGAGACCAACACGACGGTGCTGCTGGATTTGGGGGGCGGCATTCATGGACAGCTTTGGGCATCGCAGATTGCCATTGGAAAGCCATGCTCCGCCGGAATTTATGTCATCGGCAGCGAGGGCTCCCTGGAATGGAATCACGAAACACCGTCGATGCTCCGATACACCAAGCGCAATGGCACAACCGAGATTTTGGAAGCCGGCAAGGGATATACTTATCCGGAAAGCAGCCGATTGTGTTATGCTTCTGTGGGGCACCATGATGGGTTTAACGAGGCGTTCGGCTCCATTTATCGCTCATATTGTGAGGTATTGTTGGCAAAGAAAGAAAACCGCAAAGCAAAAGCGTATAGGTTCCCGACGATTGACGACGGCGTTGACGGCATGCGTTTTGTAGAGGCGTGCGTTAAGAGCCATACCAACGGCAATGTCTGGGTAGAAGTCAAACCAGAAACCATAGGATGATATCGACAAAGCGGACCACATGAGAACGGCTTGCCTGTTCCTGTGTGGTCCGCATTTGTAGTTATTTTTGTAGTTATTAGATAGACAGCTGGCGAAATTTACGGGGCGTCAGCCCGACTTTCTTTTTAAACGTAGCCTCGAAGCTGGTGCAGTAATCGTATCCAACGCGGGATGCGATTTCCGTGACTGGCAAATCGGTTTCCACCAAAAGAATTTTTGCCTGATTGATACGCAGGTTAACCGTATACTCGTGCGGGCTTTGTCCGGTATATTGCTTAAACAACCGGGTAAATTGCGAAGCGCTGAGATGGCAATGTGCAGCGAGGATTGGGACAGAAACGGCCTCAGAAAGATGTTCGCGCAGATAGGCTTGTGCCGTGGATATGATGGGACTGAGCGTTTCATCGATGCTGTTGCTGAAAAGCAATGCACACAGGATGGCATAAATGCGGGTGGAAGCCGCTTGCTCATCCATGGATTCGTAAGCGTGCAGCAGATCGAGAATTTTTGTCATTTGCATGACAATGCGGTCAGCGTTTGACGGATGAAAAACCATGCCGGATTTCCGCAGGATCTCCTCGATAAAATCAGAAGTGTTGGCGCCGCCAAAATGCAGCCAGATGAAATCGGTATGCGCAATGGCCTGGTATGCGTGCGGTTCCCGGCAATCGATCAAGCAGAAATCCCCGCTTCGTGCGTGGGAGGTCTCGCCGCGGAATTGGATGGTAAGCCCGCCAGCCTTCACATAGGCCAAAAAGAAGCCCGGATAGGAAGGCCGCTCCACACAGTAATGGGCGTTTGCATAATAGTGCCCTGCGCGATTGATATGATAGAGCAGGCGGACGGCCAGATTAGACGGGGTGAGGATATAGATTTGAGAGGCGGGGTCAAGCCCCTTTTCATATGGAATACGCATATGGCGTCACCTCGGAAAAGAGAAGATGAATGCACAGGTTTGTGCTTGTTTTGCACAACCTTTTTGGCCACTTTTCCTATAGTATAATACACAACAAACCAAAAGAAAAGCAACCATACGAAAAAATACAAGGAGGAACGATTATGGGACAAGCAAAGGTACGCGTGGGCGTCATCGGCGCCGCTGGATTTATCGGCTCGGGGCATCTGCACCGTCTTGCAACTGCCGTTGACGGCGCATATCCGACGGCCGTATACGACGTCAAGCGGGAGAGGCTTGAGCCGCATGCAGAGCGGTATGGCGTCAAGATCTTTGACAGCGCGGACGAGCTGATTGCATCGGAGGATGTCGATGCTGTGCTCATTGCATCCTGGGATGCAACGCATGCAGCATTTACAAAACAGTGCATAGAGGCTGGCAAGCCGGTATTTTGCGAAAAGCCGTTGGCGACCACATTGGAGGATTGCCAGTCGATTGTGGAAGCGGAAAAACGGGCCGGAAAACCGCTGGTCCAAGTCGGCTTCATGCGCCGGTTTGATCCGGACTATCGGAAGATCAAGGAGATCCTCCGGTCTGGGGAGCTGGGCGCGCCGTTGATGGCACATTGCATCAGCAGAACGCCCAAAATCGCAAGCGGCTTTACAGACAGCATGCAGGTGACCAACATTGCGATTCATGAAATCGATGTGATGCGATGGCTATTGGATGAGCCAATTGTAAAGGGGCAAATGATTTATGGACGGCCAACCGGGTTTGCAGAAGAAGGCCTGCACGATCCGCAGCTGGCGTTGATGTGGTCGAAGAGCGGCTGCCTGATCGATGTGGAATGCGCGGCAAACAGCTATTACGGCTACGAAATCCAGTGTGAAATCGTCTGCGAAAAGGGCACCATCCGCCTGCCGGATCCACCAGCGCCGATTGTGCGTTCCAGATTGCTGTGCGCAACTGAGGTGATGGACGACTGGTCAGAGCGGTTCCCCAAGGCGTATCAGGCAGAATTACAGCATTGGATCGATGTGATCCGGGGGCTTCGTACAGAGTACGGCCCGGGCAGCGAGGACGGGTATGCGGCATGTGCAGTGGCCGATGCCATGATCCGGTCACAAGCAACGGGCCTGCCGGAGCAGGTGACGGGCTGCGGCCAGTAAAAACAAACCGATTTGTCGAAATTGCATAAAAAAATGAAAAGGCATTGACGAAAATTACAAAATGAGGCAAAACCAAGTAATTTTTGTATAGAACGTGCGAACTGGTTGCAATGACTTTTTGTTGTATATTGGGTTATACTATAGGCACAAAGTTGGAAGAAATGAGGAAAAAACAGGAAAATATATCCCTTTTATACATAAAAAATTCTGGATTTTGGTATACTCCAGATATCCTGCCAGCAAGCTGGCGGAGTGTATAAAAATCGCAGGAAAACAAAGCGGATATAGAAAAAGCCCCTGTTTTTACACATCAAAGCTTCCGGATTTCTCGGATATCGATTCCAACACGCGAAAAATGTGTCATTTCCCTGTGGATGATGCACAGATGTCTGGACGAGTTTTGGGCGCAAAGATATCAAAGATATCATGGTACGCAAGAGGTTGCCTTTTTCATAGCCGGGATACGATGCATCCCAGTTGATACGGCAATGCACCGCTCCCATGCAACCGACTCGTTTTGCTGGGAAGGCAGTCCGGGCCGGTATGGACGATCGGCGGCAGGGCTGGCAATATGAGCAAAACATGCGAAAAAAAGTTATTTTTGTCGGGGCAGCTGTTTCGGCGGAGGCCCCGACAGGATTTTCCGATATGCTTGGAATGCCGGAAAGCTGTTTCAAGTACAGAATGGATTGCTTGCACGGCTGTATGCCAGCCTGCATGGCAATGGCTCGGAGCCGGACAGCTGTCCGGCGCGTTCTCCGGCTCGGAGAGCGGATCCCTTTGCTGTTTCTCTCTTTTAATCAGGAAATCCGCAGGATGGCATGTCCAACGCAATCCTGCCGGGATAGGCGTCCTGCTGGCTTTCTGGTTATGTTACGAAAAATAATCAAAATGATATGCATGGAGAGGAAGGAGGCAAGCGTATCGAGCGTAAAAATCGTAAGAAATGGGCAAACAAGTTCCATACGGTCCCACAGCAGCGCGTATAGCATTTGTGGCCGCACTGGATTCATTATATAACATTTGGATGGAAACGGTCTTGGAAGCGTGGAACTGCACCGCTGCAACCGGACGCAATCCATATCATTCGATCTTCATCTTTCAATCGCGCATACCACCGGAAACATTCGATTTTGGAGAGATTAGGAAAGCTAGATGAAACGATTCCGCATGCTGGATGCACGATTGAGATCAAGATAAATCAAATCGTTCTAAGGAGGAACAGAAAATGAAACTGAAACACAGAGCTTGTGCGATGGCGCTCACGGGCATCATGTTGACCGGCCTGCTGGCTGGCTGCGGTTCTTCGAGCGACGACACGGCAACCAACAATGCAGGCAGCGGCTCGGGTACGACGGCTTCTGCAGGCGGCGATTACAACATCGGTGTAATCCTGAAGACAACCTCAGCGGAGTACTGGCAGTATGTCAAGGCAGGCGCCGAAGCATATGCGGACGAACATGGCGTATCGGTTGAAGTCAAGGGCCCGACCTCGGAGACTTCATACGATGAGCAGCAGAACATGATTGAAACCGACCTGAATTCCGGCGCATACGACGCACTGATCATCGCGCCGCTGCAGGGCGACCAGGTAGCAACGCTGATTTCCGGCACCGAGCTCCCGATCCTGGCAGTTGATACCGATATCGACGCACCGGAGGTTCTTTCCTTCATCGGTACCGGTAACGAGGAAGCTGCAGCACAGGGCGGCGCAGCTGCTGTCGAAGCAGCGAAGGAAGCTGGTTGGGAAGAAATCAAGGCCATTGAGATCTGCGGCGTACAGGGCGACTCGACCAACACGGCGCGTTACGAAGGTTATAAGAGAGGCATCAACGATGCTGGCGGCGAATTCCTCGAGGATGAGACCCAGTATGCAGATGCTGTAGCAGATAAGGCAGTTACCTGTATGGAAGCCATCATGCAGACCCATCCGGAAGGCGTTGCCATCATCTGCGCAAACAACGACGATATGGCAATGGCAGCAGCACGTGCTGCACAAGGCAACGAAGCGTATGCAAATACGATCTTCCTCGGCTTCAACGGCGACCGCGCAGCATGCGATGCGATCCTTGCAGGCGAGGAAACCATGTCCGTTATCCAGGACGCATATGGCATGGGCTATAAGGCTGTCGAAGCAGCTGTAGCAACGCTCAACGGAGAAGAAGTAGACGAGTTTATCGACTCCGGCACAGGCGTTGTCACGGCAGAGAATGCCCAGGAGCGTCTGGACGAACTGGACGGATATCTTTCTTAAGCGAATCCGTAGAACGATGGAATAGTTTCAACGGTATGGACGCCCTTCATCCGATGCCAATCGATGAAGGGCGCTCTGCCGGAAAGACGTTCGGTGGTAATCATTACAAAATGCGGGAAAATGCAGTAATTTTTGTATAAAAAGCATAATCTGGCTGCAATGGATTTTTATAGCAAAATAGAATATATTGTTGCTATAAAGTTGGAAAAACGACAAAAAATCGGAAAATAGAAGTGTTTGCGTACACAAAAGCTTCAAATTTTCAACACAATTTCAACACATTCCCAGCGGGCGGGTATGATATACTACATACACGGCGAAACAAGCCGGGGAAAGCACAAAGCGATGGATAGGATCACGTTTTTCTTTCCATTGTGCAGTCCTGGTGCATTTCACCAAAAGAATAGTTTATTTTGTCACGCGTCACGGAAAAGTGATAAAAAATATGTCGTTTCGTTGTGGAAAATGCACAGATGTCCCGACGAGTTTTTAGGCGCGAACACGAAATATTTCGCGTTATATTGACTTTGTTTTGTAAATGTTATACAATTCTTGCGAAAGCATAACGTGATCTGTGTGCCGAAGGAAAACATCTCGATGATAGGCACGCGATCCGAGTAGATGCGCGATCAAAAAAAGTTCGTCGCGAAGACGGCACCGCTGACGCGGCTGTCGGCAGAAAAAGCGAGGAAACCATACAAAAGGTTATTTTTGTCGGGGCAACCGCTTGGCCGGAGATCCCGACGGGATTTCCTTGTATGCTTTGAAGGGCTAGAAGCCTTTTGGGAGGGCGGAAAGCCTTTCAAAGTACACATGGATTGCCTGCATGGCTGTGCAGCCAGCCTGTATGGCGCTTTTTTTGAGGGCCGGATTGTTGTTGTCCGGCGCGTTCTCCAAGTGGGAGGGCGCATCTCTATGCTGTTTCTCTCTTTTTATCAGGAAATCTGCAGGACGGCGTGTCCAGCACACCCTGCCGGGACAGCCGCCTGCTGGCTTCCTGGTATCAAATGATGTTACTAAAAATAAATGGGAATTACGGACGTCCCGGTGGAAGAGGAAGAAACGCACTGCTGAAACGTATGATTCGATCTTTGTCTTTCAATCGCGCGTGCAGCCGGAAACATTCGATGTTGGAGAGATCATGAAAGCTATATGAAACGATTCCGCACGCTGACCGTACGATTGGGATTAAGATAGATAAATATCCATCGTTCTAAGGAGGAACAGAAAATGAAACTGAAACACAGAGCTTGCGCAATGGCGCTCACGGGAGTTATGCTGACCGGCTTGCTGGCTGGCTGCGGTTCTTCGAGCGACGACACGACCGCAAGCAACAATGCAGGCAGCGGCTCGGGCACAACTGCCTCGAGCAGTGATTACAACATTGGTGTGATTCTGAAGACCACATCGTCGGAGTACTGGCAGTACGTTAAGGCAGGCGCTGAGGCATACGGCGAAGAGCACGGCATTTCGGTTGAAGTCACAGGTCCGACCTCCGAGACCGCATATGACGAGCAGCAGAATATGATTGAAACCGCTGTAAACTCTGGCGCATATGATGCACTGGTCATCGCACCGCTGCAGAGCGACCAGGCAGCAACGCTGATTTCTGGCACGGAGCTCCCGATCCTGGCAGTTGATACCGATATCGACGCACCGGAGGTTCTTTCCTTCATTGGCACCGGTAACGAAGAAGCTGCAGCACAGGGCGGCGCAGCTGCTGTCGAAGCAGCGAAGGAAGCTGGCTGGGAAGAAATCAAGGCCATTGAGATCTGCGGCGTACAGGGCGACGCGACCAACACGGCGCGTTACGAAGGCTATAAGAAGGGCATCACCGAAGCTGGCGGCGAATTCCTTGAGGATGAGACCCAGTATGCAGATGCTGTAGCAGACAAGGCAGTTACCAGCATGGAAGCAATCATGCAGACCCATCCGGAAGGTGTTGCCATCATCTGCGCAAACAACGACGATATGGCGATGGCAGCAGCGCGTGCAGCAGAAGGCAATGAAGCGTATGCAAATACGATTTTCGTCGGCTTTGACGGAAACCGCGCAGCATGCGAATCCATCCTCGCTGGCGAGGAAACCATGTCTGTCAGCCAGGATGCATATGGCATGGGCTATAAGTCTGTAGAAGCAGCTGTAGCAGCGCTCAATGGTGAGACAATAGAAGAGTTTATCGACTCCGGTTCCGATGTCATCACAGCGGACAACGCACAGGAGCGTATCGACACGCTGGATGGCTATCTGAAATAAATAAGCGACGGAAGAGAGTTCTGTAAACGATGGGAACGCCCTTCATCCGATGTCAATCGGTGAAGGGCACCTCTTCCAGCAGGGCGTATGATTTTGTACCGGGGACAAAATTGCGCAAATATGCGCCGCCCAGCGGATATTCCCGGAGAAAGGACGGGTAGGCAATGAGTGAATATGTAGTAGAGCTTCGGAATTGTACCAAGATATTCCCAGGTGTCAAGGCGCTGGATGCGATGCAGCTGGCGGTGAAGCCAGGGGAGATCCTGG
>JAUNIY010000192.1 GCA_030523305.1 Eubacteriales bacterium | reverse complement strand
GGTGTGACCATTACGGCTACGGCAACTTCAGAGGAGGTAGAATGAGACAATGGTAAATGTAACAATCAACGGCATCGCTGTGCGGGTACCCGACGGCACAACGATCATGGAAGCTGCCGCAAAAGCCGGCGTCACCATTCCTTCTCTGTGCTATCTGAAAGAAATCAATGAAATTGGTGCATGTCGCGTCTGTTGCGTGGAAGTAGAAGGAGAAAGCCGCCTGGTATCTTCCTGCAACAATCTTGTCTATGAAGGCATGGTTGTACACACCAATTCCCCACGTGCCCGCCAGGCTCGCCGCATCAATGTTGAACTGCTGTTGTCCCAGCACGACGGCCAGTGCGCGACCTGCGTACGTTCTGGGAACTGTAAATTGCAGCATGTTGCCAATCAACTTGGCATCCTGCGCAATCCCTACGCGCTGGATCTACCGAATAACCAATGGACAACAACATTCCCGCTGTACCGCAATGCACAAAAGTGCATCAAGTGTATGCGCTGCGTCCAGTTTTGTGACAAAATCCAAACGCTCGGTGTCTGGGGTATGGCCGGCTCTGGCGGGCGCACGACAGTAGATATCACTTACAACCGCCGCATCAAGGATTCTGACTGTGCCCTGTGCGGCCAATGTATCACACACTGCCCCGTAGGTGCTCTGCGCGAACGAGACGACACAATTGATGTATTGGACGCCTTGGCAGATCCCGAAACAATCACGGTTGTTCAGATTGCGCCAGCAGTCCGCGCAGCATGGGGAGAATCGCACGGCCTGCCGCGGGAAATGGCTACTGTCCGTCGTCTGGCGGCAGTCCTCCGCTCCATCGGCTTCGACTATATTTTTGACACGGCCTTTGGCGCGGACGCAACCATCATGGAGGAGTCCGCAGAATTTCTCCAGCGCTTTTCTTCCGGAGAACTGCACGAGTACCCGATGTTTACCTCCTGCTGTCCGGGTTGGGTTCGCTTTGTCAAATCCCAATATCCACAATTGACCCAATATCTCTCCACATCCAAAAGCCCACAACAAATGTTTGGCGCGCTCACCAAGAGCTATTTTGCCGAAAAAATCGGCGTTTCGCCAAAAAATATCTGCTGTGTCTCCATCATGCCCTGTGTTGCAAAAAAAGCAGAAAAGGACGGCCATGTCTTTGGCGTCAAAACCGGCGGCATACAGGACGTGGATATCGTCCTCACCACCCGTGAAATGGACCGCCTGATCCGTTCAGAAAACATCAACGTATTCAGTTTACCGGAAGCTGAATTCGATTCCCCACTGGGTATTGGTTCAGGCGCAGGCGTCATTTTCGGCGCAACCGGCGGCGTTATGGAGGCTGCTCTGCGCACTGCATACCACACTGTCACCGGCAGCAATGCTGCGCCCGATGCTTTCCGCGCCGTACGCGGCACCGAAGGGTGGCGGGAAGCAGAATTTGACTTGAACGGTACCGTCATTCGCTGCGCCATCGCCAGTGGCCTGGGCAATGCCCGCAAACTGATTGAAGCACTGCTATCCGGTCAGAAGCACTATGACTTTGTAGAAATTATGGCATGTCCCGGTGGCTGCGTAGGCGGCGGCGGGCAGCCGATCCCGTTTGAGCAAAATGACCAAGCGGATGTACGCGGTGACCTGCTGTACAAGCTGGACCGCCTTAGCCCGTTGCGTTATCCGCATGAAAATGCGGAAATCAACGTACTATACGACACCTATCTAGGTGCACCACTGTCAGAAAAAGCAGAAGAATTGCTGCATACGAACCACTTCAGCTGGACCATGCCGCTAAGCCTCGGCTTGCAATCACAGAATTCTGAAGATACCACCATTCAATTTGGTCGCAGCAAATAATGCTATCCATGGACAAAAACAGCCTCGCAGTTTGCATAAACCGCGAGGCTGTCAGTCTGTTATCCGAAGACGGTAAACCTGCCTTCGGATATTTTTTGCCGTATGTCGTGTCGGTTTCCCAGATAACATACACAACATGCCTTGTGTGCGCAGATATAGCGGCTGCTCCCTCAGTCCGATAGTTCCAGGACTTCCAGATCATCCGGTATATACAGGTTTCCATGAAAATAGCGTTTTCCCTCTTCCATATATCGCTGTTTCCTATCCCGGATGGTTTTATCCTCCGTATGATACAGCACCAAATGTTTGACTCCAAGCTGTTCTGCCTTTTCACAGGCATCTTTTACCGTAGAATGTTGTTTTTCATATGGATGAAACAGATCTGCCTGCGCATCCAGGCAAAACGCTTCATGCAGCAGCCACGTACTGTTTTCTGCATACCGTTTCTCACATTCCCGATATGGCTCATCTCCGCAACAGGTCAGCTTTTTCCCGTCCTCCAGCTCCATCGTAAACCCAAATTGTTTTGCTTTTTTTGACTGGATATCAAAAAAAGTCACCTGTTTTCCTTGTATCACGCGTGTTTCGCCATCGCTTACGACGATGAGATGCAGCCGTTTCCCCAACATCTTTGTGTGTTTTTTGGACAGCAGCATGCGGGAAATCTTCTCGATCAATTCCATTACCTCTGCATGCCCGTAAATATTGGCCTCCCCTTCATATTGCCCTTGCTGCATATGTTGACAGATCATACGCACCATCCAAATAATCCCCAATATATGATCGACATGTTTATGTGTGACAAAAATATCCCGGATATTGCGCCAATCAATGCCTGCCTGTTTGAGCTGGCGTAAGATGGTATTTCCTCCCCCGCCGTCTACCATAAAATCCTGTCCATTATCACTGAGGACAAAACAGGTGTTATAGCATTCCGTCACCATAGCATTGCCTGTCCCCAACATCGTCAATTTCATCGAATCCCTCCTGTTTTTATGTCACAAACCTTCCGGAAAAGCGTATCCTTCTGCAACCATGGATCCTTTCCCCCAGCAAGGAAAGGTCTATTTGCTGTTCTTGCTTTTTACCGTACCAAACATAACACAAATTGTGCGGAATATCAATGCTATGATCGTTAGATATGCATGATAGATTGATAAAGGGCCCCGCAGTTTATGCAAACTGCAGGGCCGTCTCATTGCACGCTGCCTGATTTTTTCGAGCGGCAGCAATCGCTCAATAGTGATACTGTTTTCTCTTGGCAACCAGAAACGAAATTGTGACGACAGCAGCCATCAGCTCTGCGGCAACAATGGAAATCCAAATTCCATCCATTCCCCAAATAAGCGGGAAAATAACTACTGCTGCACACTGGAAGACCAGTGTACGCAGGAAAGAAATCAACGCCGACACAAGGCCATTGTTGAGGGCCGTGAAAAAAGAAGATCCATAGATGGAAATGCCTGCAAACAAAAAAGAAAAGGAGAAAATCACAAAGCCGTGTAGCGTCATGTCGAGCAAAGACGCATCGTATCCCACAAAGATCGTGGCAAGCGGTTTTGCCAGAATTTCCGCCGCCGCCAGCATGGCAAGCGAAACGACACCGATGATGACAAGGCTCTTCCGCAGCAATCCCTTCAATTCACTGTGATTGCCTGCGCCATAGTGATATGCAACAATCGGCGCTGCGCCAACCGAATACCCGAGAAAAGCCGCAAGAAATACCATGTTGACATACATCAGCACGCCGTATGCTGCAACACCGTTCTCTCCTGCATATTTCATAAGCTGCATATTGTACAGCATACTGACAAGCGACATGGAAATATTGGACATCAGTTCAGAAGAGCCATTGGTGCAGGCCTTTAGCAAAGCCTTGCCGTCGTAAGTTGTCTTTGTCAGTCGCAAACAGCTGGAATTGGGGCGGCTGAAATAAACCAATGGGACAACGCCGCCTATATACATGCTGATTGCAGTTGCAATCGCTGCGCCCGGCAACCCCAACGGGAAGATTGCAACCAGCAGTGCATCCAACACCATATTGGCAACGCCTGCCGCTATCGTAACGTAAAGCCCCATCTTCGGTTTTTCCGCCGCTACAAAAAAGCTTTGAAATTCATATTGCAGAATATATGCCGGAAGGCCA
>JAUNIY010000191.1 GCA_030523305.1 Eubacteriales bacterium | reverse complement strand
AATGGGTAGCATCGTATCTGGCCAAACGTGCTGCAAAAAATGGCTGCTGGTTTATTGACATGACCGTACATGACTACGATCTGGCGCGCTGGTTCCTCGGCAGCGAGGCAGAAACGGTATATGCCCTTGGAGGAGCGTACGCATATCCTGTTTTTGCAGAAACCAACGACGTGGATAATGGTTATGCATTGATGAAGTTCAAAAATGGTGCTTGTGCATTCTATTATTCTGGCCGCACGGCCGCACATGGTTCTCACGTGGAGACGGAAATTGTAGGCACCAAGGGTATGATCCGCATTTGTGATGAACCACGGCGTGACCGGATCAAGGCATACACCAAAGATGGCATCGTAGAGAAGTGCCTCAATTTGTATCTGGAACGTTGGGGAGAAGCCTACTATCTGGAAATGCAGCACTTCATAGATGCAGTGGAACAGGGCACACAGCTCGAAATTACTGCACACGATGGCACAATGGCAACAAAAATGGGAATGCTGACACAGGAATCTTATGTTAGCGGCGAATTGAAGAAATTTTAAGGAGGGAATTTCTGTGAAAGCAGTTATTCTGAAAGAAGTGGGAGAATTTGCTGTTGTAGATAAGCCGATCCCTCAGCTTACCGATCCAGAAGATCTTTTGATTCGCATTGAAGCCTCCAGTATCTGTGGTTCTGATGTACATATTTTCGCAAATCCTCCTGGGATTCCGGCAGTCAAAGGAACAACAATCGGACATGAGATGGTTGGATATGTCGAAGCAGTGGGAGATGCAGTAACAGATTTTAAGCCAGGGGATAGGCTTGTATTGGACAACAATGTACCTTGCGGCCATTGCTATTATTGCAAAACGGGCCATCCCAATATGTGCGAGAATATGAGTACGATCGGCGTGGATAGAGATGGTGCGTTTGCAGAGTATGCGGTGGTACCAGCCCGCATGGCAGTTAAAATTTCTCCGGATCTGCCCACGGAAACCGCGATCTTTGCAGAACCGCTCAACTGCGTGATGGGAGCAATGGATAAGCTGCGCCTGATGCCGGGTGAAAATGTGCTTATTATGGGCGCAGGGCCGATTGGCTTGTATTTTACAAAGCTACTGGCACTCAATGGAGCGGGAAAGATTTTCGTTTCGGAGGTATCCCCTTTCCGGGCACAGTATGCAAAGGATTGTGGAGCAACCCGGGTGATCAATCCCAAAGAAGAAGATTTGACACAGGTTATTCGGGAGGAAACCAAGGGAGTTGGTGTAGACGCAGCAGTAGATGCGGTAGGCGTATTACTCGCCGATTGTATCCGTGCAGTCAAATGTAATGGACGGATCCTTTTGTTCGGTAATAATTCGTCTGTAAACGAGACGATTTGCCAGGCTGATATTACCCGAAAAGAACTGACTGTTATGGGGAGCTATGTCGGCCCGCATACGCTGCCGGGCACGGTAAATCTTCTGGAGAGTGGTCGGCTGCATCTCGATCACTTGATTACGCACCGTATTACACTATCGCAATTTGCGGAAGGTATGGAGGCTATGCGGCGTGGAGAAGCGATCGAGGTTGTGATTACATCGGATTTGTCATAATTGTATTAGGATTTGCTGAAAATAATCAGTAGATTTCCACATAATAGAAAAGGAGATTGTTATGAAAAAGAAAATATTGGCAGCGGCAATGGCAGCGGTGATGGCGTTTTCCCTGATGGGATGCGGTTCTTCTACAGACACCAATACGGGTGGCTCTGCGGAGGCCAATGGCTCTGCATCGGGAGGAAGCTATAACGATGTGACAGTGGCGGTTATTCTAAAAACGCTTTCCAGCGAATACTGGGGATATGTAGCAGCGGGTATTGAAGCGGCAGAAGCTGATCTAGGATGCGAAGTGATTCTCAATGGCCCGCCGTCTGAGACCAGCTATGATGAACAGCAGAATATGATAGAGACCACGGTAGCCCGTGAGGATGTTGATGCGATTGCGATTGCACCCTTACAGGCGGATCTGGTAGCTACGTTGGTGAAGGATGCAAAGATTCCTGTACTGGCAGTAGATACCCGCATTGAGGGTGCAGATAATGTGCTTACGTTTGTTGGCACAGACCATGAGACCGCTGCTTACAACGGCGCATATGAGATTTGCTCACAAATGGAAAACGCAAAGGTAGCTTTTATTGAAGGCGTACAGGGCGATACGACCAATACGGCAAGGTTTACAGGCTTTGAGAAAGGTGCCACAGAAGCAGGTGCCGAAGTTTTGAATATCCAGTATTGCAACGCGGCTGATGACCAGGCACGCAACTGTATGGATTCTATTTTGACCTTATATCCGAATGAAGGTGATCTTGATATCGTATTTGTCTGCAATGATGGCTGTGCACAAGCAGCGGCAAGAGCATTGCAGGAGGCTGGACGTGATGATATTCTGATCTGCGGATATGATGGGATCAGCTCCGGCGTTCAAGCGATCATAGATGGAGACATGTTTGCATCTGTAGCGCAGGATCCATATAACATTGGATATCAGTGTGTGGTGGCAGCCTGCGAGGCAGCGGTAGGCGAGGAGATCGAAGAAAATATTGACACTGGCAGCCGATTGATCACATCAGAAAATGCAGAAGCGTATTTGTCTACGCTGAAAGAGTATCTCGGAGAATAAGAGTAACACAGCAAAAAGAATGGATTGATTCCGTTGACAACTTTGTTTCGTCAACGCTATAGCACAAATAAGGGCGATTGCTTCCGTAAAGGGGCAATCGCCCTTATTTGTGTTGTAAAAAGCGAATGGGTATTCGCAGTGGTTGGAGATGGGTGCATATTGCATGGATACGGCATACCGTATCAAATATGCTTGTGTCAGACTGTCGGTTTTTCGGGATAGCTTTGGCGCACAAATCCAGTTGACCCTCTGCGCTTCAAAAAGGGTTCGATATAGCAGTGCATAACAGGACGAGTTGGATCCTGTATGAGTTGGAGCAAGCGCTCGAAAGCCATGCGCCCAAGCTCTTGCGTATTTACATCCACAGCGGTAAGCGGAGGGCTGGTAAAAGAAGCGATAGAAGTATTGTCAACACCGATAATGGAGATATCTTCCGGAATCCGGTATCCTAAGGAATTTAACACTTGAATACAACTTGCAGCGATGATATCGCTCTCTGCAAAAATGGCTGTTGGGAACGTGCAGACATCTTCCAGTATGGCGCCCAGTGTCTTCTCCAAATGATCGGAGTATAAATTGACATCGAATACAAACGAGGGCATCAATTGCATACCGAGTTCCAGCAACGACGTTTTAAAATACGAAAAACGCTGGCTTAGATAACCTCGTGTGGGAAAACAACGCAGATAACCGATCTGACGATGACCGAGATTGTGCAGGTGCTTGGCTGCCAGATACGCGACCAGCCGTTGGTCTGCGTTGATGGTGTTGATGGATTTGTGGCTGGAAAAGATATCTACGTAAACGGCGGGAATGGGAAGCTGCATCGTATCGTTCAGACAGCTCTCTGTAATATCGCTTGCGAAAAAAATAATACCGCATACATTTGAAAAATCCAATGTTGACAACTTTTGTTGGTAGGTATTGGAATCTATGTTTAGCAAATTGACAGAGTATCCGGCTAAATTTGCGTACATCTCTATGGTGTCCATCAGCGAGGTAGAGAAGGTATCGGTCTGATAGCTTACACGGTATTTTGCGATACAAATTTGTTTCCTTTTGGCCTGCAAAGGCTTGTTTTCTTTGATCTGATATCCATTTTCAAGCAAGATGGTTTGGATTTGTTGCCTGCGTTGAGCGCCGACTCCGGGCTTATTGTTTAAAACGAGGGAAACTGTTGCGGGGGATACGCCAGCCTGTTTTGCGATTTCTCGAATGGTCAAAAAAATCACCTCTTTTTGTTTTTTATTAGCATACCATAGAATAGGAACGATTGCAATTAACGTTTAGTAGTATTTTAATGCTTGAAATAGAGATGATAAAAGTGAATTATGGTAAATATGGATAAAATGACGATG
>JAUNIY010000190.1 GCA_030523305.1 Eubacteriales bacterium | reverse complement strand
CTATGAATATTGAAGTAATGGTACATTGTGCAATGCCAAATACAAAAAACAATAGACTTGCAATACCTGAGCGGAATAGTTTTGCTGTCCCATTTATCGTTGGTCAAATCTGTAATTTTCCAAAAGAACAGCGTAAGAACATAGATGAAGTTCGCCAGTCTTTACAGAGCTTATCTGTTCCGGTCAGCGGCCATGCTCATCCTCAATGTAAGACATCCATAGAAGATCGTGCCTGCCGGGTGGCATTGTGTTTTGTACGGAATACCAGAGAATACGTCTGTGAAATATTGAAACAGCTCAATTTGTGTTATAAGATTCAGACGTTAGGCACGAGTAAATCGTTCCGGTTGACTGGCGCTTGTTGGATCACCATACCGGAACAAGAGTCTTTTATCACCCAAATCAAGCGGATAGAAGATCATAGTATTGCTCAAATAATATTGATTGTTTGTACGGAATCCGAGTTTGGTACTCTGCCAGATGATTTCGATGTTGACCTTACAATTCGATTATCCCATACCGGCGAAATGGACTGGATCATTGACAGAGATGATACAAATGCCCGACATTCTGGCGTATTGTCACCATATGAAGCATCAAATGCTATCCAAAGCATTCTAAATGGAGACGATTTTCATTTTGATGAGGGTGGTGTGGAATAATAAACTCTTGACAGATAAATTATCTTGTGAGTATACTAAAATTATAAATCATTGGTTTTCTATAATTTGAGGATGAAGCATGGAACTAATTCACTTGGATGAAACAGGCGCAGCCAGAATGGTTGATGTTGGTGCAAAGCAAATCACACAGCGCACGGCCAGCGCGCAGGCGATTATTACGATGAAGCCTGAAACCTTACAGATGATTGCCGATGGTGCAGCACCGAAGGGAGATGTGTTTGCTTGTGCCCGGATTGCGGGAATTATGGCGGCAAAAAAGACAAGTGAGTTCATTCCGATGTGCCATCCAATCCCAATTGACAGTGTGGACATAAAGGTCGAGCCGATTTCGAATACGCAGGTTCGTTTAGTCAGCACATTGCGTTGTACGCACAAGACGGGGGTTGAGATGGAGGCCTTGACAGCGGCATCTGTTGCAGCGCTCACGATCTATGATATGTGCAAAGCAGTTGATCGTGGTATGCGCATCGATTCCGTTTTACTGCTGCATAAGGATGGAGGAAAGTCTGGTACGTATGACTATCAGCCATAGGTAAACCGAGAAGAAGTAAAAACCGATGGAGCAGAGGCGATCCGGCCTCCATAAGTTAGATTTGCGTTCTAGCTTGTGGAAGCCTGTTTTTGTGGTATCTTTTTGTTTGCCTGGTATAAAATGATACATCTCTTTGCGTTGACAGAGGCTGATAATCGGCGTTGTGTTGATATATCTGATCAAGTGGAAAGGCAGGCGACATGACAGTACTGTTTGTATTCTGGTTTAGTATGCGCGTAAATTATAGTGCATTGCCGAATCGGCATTGTACTTTTCCAAAATTATCATCTAAAATGTATTTGAGAGCAAAGAAACAGAAAATCTGTTTTACCGCAAATACAATGCAAATTTAGGAGGATATATTGATGGCAAAAGTAATACTAAACAATGGAGTAGAAATGCCGCTGGAAGGTTTTGGTGTGTTTCAAATTCCGGATGCCGTACAGTGCGAGCAGGTTGTGTATGATGCAATCAAGACAGGATATCGGCTGCTGGATACAGCAGCTGCGTATGGAAATGAGGCGGCTGTAGGAAAGGGTGTTACAAGAGCAATCAAAGACGGATTCACTACCAGAGAAGAACTGTTTATTACTACGAAGGTGTGGGTCAATGACATGGGGAATGAAGAGGATGCGTATCAGGCGGTAAAGACTTCCCTTGGAAAGCTGGAGATGGAATATGTTGATCTGATTCTTTTACATCAGCCTATGAAAGACTATTTTGCAGCATATAGAGGAATCACGAGGGCATATAAAGAAGGGCTGACCAAAGCCATCGGCGTTGCAAACTTTTATCCAGCAATTCTTACAAATTTTTGTGAGACGGTAGAAGTAATACCTGCTGTCAATCAGGTGGAACTGCATCCATTTTTTGTGCAGGCAGAGGCATTGGAAAATATGAAGACATACGGTGTTGTTCCTCAGGCATGGGGACCGCTGGCAGAAGGAAAGCATGGTATCTTTACGGATCCAGAACTGACTGCAATCGGCCGCAAATATGGAAAAACGGCGGCGCAGGTGGCCCTTAGATGGAATGCACAGCGTGGTGTATCCATTATTCCAAAGTCTGTTCATGTGGATAGAATGGAACAGAATATAGACATCTGGGACTTTGTGTTGACAGAAGAAGAAATGGAGAGGATCGCTGCTAAGGACTTAGGACACAGTGAGATTGTAAATCATGCTGATCCGGCTTTTGTAAAACTGGTATTGAACCTGCATTAAAATAAAAGGATAATGGGAGGATATGCAGGATGAAGCGTGCTTTTATGACAATTTTTCTGCTGTGCCTGCTTACCTTTTGTGTAACTGCATGTAGGCAGTCGCACAGTTCCCAGGATATGCCGCATCATGGAGGAACGAATTCGTCAGATACAGGGACAGAGTACGGACACGGAGATTGAAGTGTTTGACGGGCTTCCCCACGGCTTTGGTCTGGGTGAAGGTACTGTTGCTGAAGGCTGGCTTGACAATGCGGCAGCTTTTTGGGAAAAACAGATGAATGGAAGAAGGCAATGAAAAGACAATACGATGTCAACAAGAAAACCGTTTCTTTTTCTTTTGCTGGTTTTAGTTATCAAAAAGGTTCGCAATGGAGCTATGAAAATAAATCTGCTGCCCCGCATACAAGGCAGCAGATTTTTATATATTGCATTGGCTTGGCAGATATGCCTTGTGGGACTTATGTACAGAGCAGTAAAAAGTTATATGGGCTTCCGGGTCAAGAATGGGAAGCGTCACACGGTTCTGGTTCTGCCAGCGGTCGACATGCCTTAATGTGAGGTCGGATGCAAAAGCGGGAAGTGCAGAAACCTGAATCAGCGCAGAGAACGCTTCATCTTGATCTTGCAGAATGAATTTTGTCTGTGGCATTTTCGAGATAACTCGATCCTTCCAGATGCCAATTTCTTTGAATAGCAGCATGGTCTCGCCCGCTATATCCTCCAATTGAATGCCATCCTTTCTGCCCGCAAGAGGGTGAGCGGGAGGAACGGTAAGGTAAAGCTGTTCTGTGCAGAATGGATGACAGAGAATATCAGGAACGGTTATCTCCTGATCGGTAATGATTAGCTGATAAGCCCCTTTTTCCAATCCGGGAAGTAAGTGTTCTAAAGCAACTGTTTCAGCGGTCAGTGCCATTCCATAGAAACGCTCTGTCAGTTTCGGGAGCAATTCCAACAAAGGGCCAGGTGCGCAGGAACCGATGGAAATGGTGCGCAGACTCCGCTCGTAAGCCTGGATCGCATTTGTCATTGTATTGACATCGTCCAGAATCCGTCTGGCGTATTGGACGGCAAGCTTTCCGGTCTGATTCAGGGTAATTTTATTCTTTTGCCGGTCGAACAGAGTCACATTCCACTCGGCCTCCAGCTTCTGTATGGAGCGGGTAAGCGCTGGCTGAGAGATGTGGACAATCTCTGCGGCTTTTGACAGTGTTCCAGCATCGGCAATGGTAACCAACTGGTAAAGCTGATTGAATTCAGCCATAGCAAGTCCTCCTTTGTCGTATGTGTTTGTATTATAACAGATTCTACAGCAAATAGGGGAGCTTTTAAGGCTATTTCTTTGTGAAAAGAAATAGGAGTGCTGGCATAAACAAAGAAAAGAGCAATAAAATTCACCATTATTTTTAAGAAAAAATGTGGCGAAAGAAAGGCGGTGAGGCTAAGAAAAGCTCCAATTAAGAAAACGTACTGCCAGTATGGGAAAGGAATTGCTCAAACAACTAATACCGGGGGGGAATCCCAAAATCTGTGTAAAGTCCATATAGCAGTGCAGAAAAGTAGAT
>JAUNIY010000189.1 GCA_030523305.1 Eubacteriales bacterium | reverse complement strand
GTTAAGTCGCCGTATCGCTCTTCCTTTGGCAATCGCATATTCTTCCTTCAGCTGTAAGATACTAAATTTCCTGTAACTTCTATATTTTTGTGCGTATTGACTGGATATGCTTGTGTAAATTTGGTATACTTTAGGTAATGTTGATATTACTTTGATTGGTTATAAAGGACTGGTGAGATCTAGCATGAAATTGAGTCTCGAAAATCTTGAAAAAAGGGTAAACTGGAAGGGATACCGCCTTCCGGAATATGATATTCCGTCGATGCGCGCCAAGACAAAGGCAAATCCGACTTGGATGCATATCGGCGCGGGCAATTTGTTCCGTGCATTCCCCGCTGTTTTGGCACAGCGTATGCTGACGGCTGGCCTGACAGATACCGGCGTGATCTGCTGCGAAGCATACGATACCGAAATCATCGACAAGGTATATCGCCCGTTTGATAATCTGTCCATCTGTGTTACACTATATGCCGACGGCGTACTCAAAAAAGAGGTCGTCGGTTCGATTGCCGAATCCATCAAGCTGGACATCGATTTCGACCGCGTGGTAGAAATCTTCTGCAGCCCCTCGTTACAGATGGTTTCCATGACCATTACCGAAAAAGCATATATCATGCGCAATTCTTCCGGTGATTATTATCCGGATATTCAAGCAGATATGGACAACGGTCCGGAAAACTGCCAAAGCCTGATGGGTAAGTTGGCTAGCCTGTGCCTGAAACGTATGCATGCATGCGGCACACCGCTTGCGCTGGTTTCGATGGACAACTGCTTTAACAACGGACATCGTTTGCAGCGTGCTATGCTGGAAATCATCAACACATGGTTCCAGAGAGGAAAGATCGACGCTTCTGAATTCTCCTATCTGACCGGACATATTTCCTTCCCGCGCACGATGATCGATAAGATCACCCCATTCCCAAATAAAAAAATTGCGGCGGTATTGCGCGAGGACGGCCTGGACATGGTGAAGCCGACCATAACCACAAAAGGCTCGACGGTTGCCTGCTTTGTCAATACGGAATCCCCGCAGTATTTGCTGATCGAAAATCTGTTCCCCAACGGCCACCCGCCGCTTGAGCAGCTTGGCATTATTTTCACCGCAGGGCGCATTGTGGAAAAGAGTATGGAAATGAAGGCGTGCTCCACGCTGAACCCCATGGATACCGCAATGGCTGCTTACGGCTCCCTGCTCGGCTATGAGACCATCAACTGCACGGTACGTGACGACGACATCCGTACCTTTATTACCAATTTGAGCATGGCAGAGTGCATGCCACTCGGCGCAGATCCTGGCGTATTGGATCCTGTTGAGTTTGTTCACGAGATATTGACCGTCCGGTATCCAAACCCCTATCTAAACGATACTTGCGCGCGTATCATGACAGATACGTCCCGTAAGGTCGTCACCCGTTACGGCAAGATTTTGAGCAATTATTACAACTCCCCTGTTCCGATGCACAAGGTTTCTCGGCTCCGGTTTATCCCGCTCGCTATTGCAGGCTGGCTGCGTTATCTGCTCGGCGTAGATGACAACGGAGATCCGATGGAGCTCAGCCCAGATCCGATGATGGATTCGCTTCAGAAGCGGCTGGAAGGCATCAAACTGGGCGATCAGGCAGATTACTATCAATTGTATGATATCCTATCTGACCGCACCTTGTTCGGCCTGAACATGTTTGAAGTCGGCTGCGGCGAACGGGTTGTTGACTTCTTTAACCAGCTGATTGCAGGCCCAGGCGCCGTACGCGCTACGCTGCACAAATACTGCGACGACAAAAACACCGATCTGCTGATCTAACCTCTCTGCTTTTCTTTTCGAGGAAAAAAGCAAGCAAAAGACAACCGCTGTGGTGCGATCCCGCACACTGCGAATTTACCAGATAAAACGGTCCACCAGGTTGCCGCAATACCATATCAATAAAAGAACCGGTCACTGCCTGCGGGCGATGACCGGTTTTCTCATCATCTGGAAATATGTTTTTGATAGCACCGCACGGTGAGTGCAAGGAACAGCGGAATCGCAACCAGCTCCGCCACAAACATCACGATCGGTGGCCAGAAGCATGTCTGTCCCATGTGCAAAAACTCAAAGCCCAGGATCGCATACGTAAAGCTGTTGGTCATCCCTATTGCCCCCGACGGCAAAAGGCAACGCAGCCATGCGACGAGCTGACCATTGGTGAGCATGTAGCAGATAGACGGGCCAACCAGGAACACAAGCGACGTGCCCAGCGCTTTGACATTCGTCCGGCATACACTCGACAAAAACAGCGTGAAGCTTGCGGTTGCAAGCAAAGACAGCAATCCCATACCTGTAATCCAGTTCTGCGCGCCGCCCAGCGTCAAATTGACAAGCGTCGCGGCAGAGTGGATAATCTGCAACGAGGTCTGACGGCATTCCCATCCAAACAAAGTATTGGACACAACCGTAAATATCGCCATACATACTGCAAATAGGGTTACAAACAGCAGCAACAAAGCGGCAATTTTCGTCACAGCCAACCGTATCCTGCCGTGCTTGGTACAACGCAGGATATCATCTGCACCGGTCTGATATTCAGAAGAAAAAATCGGCGCCGCAACCAGCGTACACAAAAAGACCAGCAGGAACACATACATGCCGACATATTCCAATGCGTCCGTTGTATAGCCGGGATAATAATAAAACGGCTGTTCCACCTCGCTGTACAGCTCCTTAGCCTGTTGCTGGGCGTCTGGATACTTCCGCTGCTCCAGCTTCATGAGATCCCCGATATGGATCTCACACTGCTCATAAAACCGCGCCGCATCCTCCGCTGTCAGTGCAGCAGCCTCCGGCGCCATACCGGTTTCGTCTGCATTGACCTCAACAAGCCGCCGTACCAAGTGCGACACAGGAAACAACTGCTCCATATCGACATCCAGAGGAAAATCTTCTTCATGTGGGTCACCATACTGTTCCACGGTCTTCTGGTATTGCTCCAATGCTTGCTGCATTTTTTCCGGTGTGATCTCACCGCTGTATTCACTTCGACGCTGTTTTGTCTCCTGTAATGCCTGCATACCGGCAATCTTTGTCTCCCCGCCGTTGCCGTCCGGCAGCGTCAGCGTAACATAGGATACCGGCAGATATGCCATCCAGACGGACAAAAGCAATGCAACTGCCAGGATGATCATGGTAGACCGCGTACCCAGCACACGCTTCAGCTCCAAACAAAACAATCGCATGGTTCACACCTCCTGATGCACATCCTGTGGAAACAGCCACAGGTACAAATCTTCCAGCCGTGGCTCTGCCGGTGCAGAAAGCGGGATGATGGGCATTTCTGACAGATACCGGATGGAAACCTGGTTATCTGCTTCATTGCGTACACTGACGACACATACCTGCCGTTCATACCGCAGCAGCTCCGAAGCATCGATACACGATGTCCACACCTTGCCATCCATCTGACGTACCAATTCCGCGGTCGTCCCGGACGAGACAATTTTACCCTCCTTCATAATCGCATTGCGCGTGGCAATATACTCTACGTCCGATACAATATGCGTCGAAATGAGTACAATGCGGTCATGTGCAAATTCAGACAACAGATTGCGGAACCGCACACGTTCTCCAGGATCCAGTCCACTGGTTGGCTCATCCAACACAAGCACCTCCGGCTCATTGAGCAATGCCTGCGCAATGCCGACTCGCCGTTTCATGCCGCCGGATAATTTTATAATTTTTTTCTTTTGCACCTCGCGTAATGTCAGCGTATCCAGCAGATTGTCGATACGCTGTTTTGCCTGCGCCCTGGACAATCCTTTGCAGGCGGCAAGATACTCCAAATATCCTTTGACCGTAAATTCCGGATAAAAACCAAATTCCTGCGGCAGATAGCCGAAGACATTGCGCCATGCCGCGCCCAATGTCCTGATTTCTATACCGTCATATCGGATTTCTCCCGCCGAGGGTTGAAGAATCCCTGCTATCATGCGCATCAGTGTCGTTTTACCTGCACCGTTTGCGCCAAGCAATCCCCACACGCCAGGCGTCAG
>JAUNIY010000027.1 GCA_030523305.1 Eubacteriales bacterium | reverse complement strand
ATTTTCCGGCATTTTTGAAATATGAGTTACTCGACCCGGACATATCAATGACTTTTACATGATCTGACAAGTCATATTCAACTTTATTTTTCAGCAGCATGATAATTTCTACTTGCCAGCCCTTTTTAACATAGTGGTTCGCCAAAATAGAGATTACTCTTTCAGCTCCACCTCTTGCCATGCTTCCAATAAAAAAAGCAATCTTCATTGTCTCCTATTCCTTCCAATCCATATCTGCTCGTCAGGTCGTTTCAAGGTAAATGGCTCTGACCTGTTCCAGAACCGTGTTCAACCGAAACGTACTCACTTTCTCCATATCAGCTCTCATAACCTTCATCCGGCTGACATTCAGCTTATTAGTCAATTCTCTTGTTAATCTAGAAATATCATCCGGAGCCACCAATGCTCCAACTTCTGCATTTTCGACCAAATCACTGCTGCCACGAATCTTAGTAGCAATCACCGGCAGACCACTTACCATAGCTTCTATTACAGCGACCGGGAGCCCTTCTCTGAACGAGGGGAACAGAAAAACATCTGCCATCTTGTAGAAATCAGCCACATCTGTTCTATACCCTTTAAAAATGACTCTGTCTCCGACTCCAAGCTCCTTTGCCAACTCCTTATGAGCCTCCATCAAGGGACCACGACCACAGATTACATAGTAGACACCCTTGTCATTTAATTTAGAAAGAGCCTCAATGCCGACTTTGTGATTCTTATTCTTATTTACCTCACCCACGGAAAGCACCACTTTCGCATTCAACGGAATACCAAGTTCCTTACGAATCTGCTGTCCCTTATAGGCGGCCTTGAAGGACAAGATTGCTTACCCTCCCCCCGTAAATTTTGACCATTTCATCTTCCACACTGCTCAAATCAAATTGCTTGATTTTCTGTAATGCGGCACATGCCAAACGGTCACGAAGGGCATTATCATTTCGCATTGCATTAATCGACTCGGCCAGTTCTTCGGGGGTATTATTGGAAATCAAGCCAGTAACCCCATCTTCGATCAAATCTGTGTTTCCTCTGATGTTCGAGCAGACAATCGGAAGTCCACAGGCCATGGCTTCCATCAAGGCTACAGGAAGGCCCTCTTGATGCGACATAAAGACAAACAAATCTGCGCAGTTACAAATCTCAGAAATATCATTACGATAACCAAGAAACTGAATATGATCAGCCACATTCAGTTTCCCTGCCAGTTTCTTTAAGTCGGCTTCATAAGCTCCACGACCACAGAGCACATACTCGATATGATCCAGTTTTCTATTCTGCTTTAGAACAGCCATTGACCTGATGACTACTTCATGGTTTTTACGAGGAATCAACTCACCAACTGAAAGCAGCACAAAATCATCCGCAGTCACACCAATTTCCTTGCGCTTCTGTTCCTTATCCACGTAGCCCACATTGAACTTTTTCAAATCAATACCAACACCCGGAACGTAGCACACCTTGCCGGCTTTGAATGTCTTAGCTCTCTCATAGTCTTCTTTGTTGATCGTTATAAGAACATCCGTATAACGGGACAGCCACTTTTCAACTGGATAATACAGAAGCCAGTTGATTGCTGGTGCGCCCTTGTAAAAATGGAAACCATGTGCCGTGTAAAACACTTTTGTTCCACTCTTTCGCGCTTGCTTCGCAGCAAGACGAGTCAGCATCGCGCCCACAGGCGTATGACAATGGATAATATCATATCCACCGTCATCAATAACCTTTTTCAGTTCCTTGTATGCCTTCAGATTCCCCGACTTCAACGGATTGCGTTCAAACGGGATATCGTAATATGTATCACAATAGGGAATCACACAGTCGGCAGGATTCTCGTAATCATTTCTCGCCGCGACTGCTGTTTCCCAACCCATTTCCTTGAACATCTTGAGATATGGAATGTGGAACTCCATAATGTGCGTTTTTACAACTGTCGCAACAAACAAAACCTTTTTCATCTACATTCCTCTCCCCAAAAAACAGCCCAGACTCAATCTCAAGGAGTCTGAGCCATTCCATTTTGCTCGTATAAATTTGTCTACATCACATTAGGTGTCGCGTCACTGATGAGTGAGCCACGCGGCTACCATTGTTCACGCGACTTTTTAGACCCGTTTTTTCTGCCTTAAATCAATAACTGGCCTCAAAAATCCTGAATAATAGCATCATCAAAAGGCCTATGTTTACTTTTGACCATACTGTCAAAATCTCACTTTTTCAGATTCTCAAGAAATTTCTATCTCGATATTGCAGTCCTTTCCTACGCTCATGGCAGTGGTCTGCCCCTCTGAAATTCCCGCGGTACTCTCCGGCAAAAACAAAATTTTGACTGTCGCGAAAATGATTCTTAAATCCTCAAGAAAACTCGGCTGCGCTATATACATCAAATCCATTTGCAGCTTGTCATACGGCGTTGTGTTGTACTTACCATAGACCTGCGCATAACCCGTCAGTCCTGCCTTCGCCTGTAAGCGCAGTCGGAACTCCGGCATTTCTTTCTCATACTCGGCTGCAATTTCCGGTCGCTCCGGACGCGGGCCAACGATGGAAAGTGCACCAGACAAAATCTGAAAGAGCTGCGGCAATTCGTCAATGCGAACCTTGCGAATGAAATGCCCTACCCGTGTAATCCGGTCATCATTTTCCCCGGTAGATAATCTGGCGATGCCATCCTTTTCCGCATCCACACGCATACTGCGGAATTTCGTTATGTAAAATTCCTTTCCGTCCTTTGTGAGGCGAAGCTGCTTGTAAAGCACCGGGCCGCCGTCCTCTGCTTTAATTGCAATCGCTGTAACCAGCATAATCGGTGACAAAACCACAATCGCAATGCCAGACGCAGCAATATCAAACAGCCGCTTCACAAACAGGTATTCCGGTGTCGGATGGTATCGGCCTACGCATAACATTGGAAGATGAAACAGATGTATCTTTTTCGCTCCGCTCATGATGACATCGCCAACACGCGGAATCACGTAAGCCTGAATTTTATTCGCAATACAGTATTTCAGAATAATATTGCGCTCATGGCTGTGAACGCCGCTTAAGAATACGGTTTCCATTCCCTCCAGCATGTTTATATTCGAAAGGCAACGCTCTATACTGATGACTGCTTGAACGTCAAATTTCTTTTCGAGTTTGTACTCTCGAATCAGCCCATCCACACCACGCCGTACGTCATAAATCACTGCAGTCCTTTTGGCTTGGTGCGTTGCAAAATATAATTTATGCGCTACAACACTCCAAATCGCTGCCCATGCAATTTGTCCGGCCAAAGCGGCAAACCCTGGAAATGGATTTGGAAAACGCTGCATAAGAATCCAAATAACGATAAACATAATCCCATCTGCCATAAATGCCGCCAATGCTTGACTATAGATCAGCAAAGAAAGCTTCTGAACAGAAATGTTGAATCCGTCATATACACATCCAAAAATCACATACAACAGTACATAAAATGCAATCATCAGTAGATTCTGCCGATTTAAAAACGGAACCGCAACGCGCTCTGCATAGTATTCATGCCAGCAAATGACAAACTGCATTTACCCCTTTCGCACAATGCAGTAAAAATTGGTTTCTTAAGTCGTTCATTTTCCTTTCCCTTGCCCCCAAATAAATTAAAGATGTTTTTTCTCTTTCTTTTGCTTTATTCTTCAAAGAACTCATCATACAGTTCCGGAAGTGTTCGTAAATCGTGTGTATGATACATCTCCCAACAGCACGCTGGACACATCTGGCCGCCTGTCGGCAGATAGGTCTTTCGTTCGTTAATTGGCATATTTACCGGAACATCGGTCATACAGTTACAGATGATACATCGTTCCAACGGTTCTTGATATATATCCTTCTCTGTCTTTTTCCATCGGAATATCGGCAGTTTGATATGCTGTCATCCACTGATTTTCGTAGTAATTTCCCCAGCGCATCCCGAGCTGGTCCAGTCGCTTGATCTGATCATCTGTCAACATCCTTTGTTTGCTCTGACCCTTTCTGGCCGACCTCATATTTTGAAGCCAATGTCCCAATGCAAAACCGCTCTCGGTCCGGGTGGAAACCGGGACATCAATTGTTCCATGTAATTTGTAATATTGAACGGCTTCGTTAAAATTCTTTTCCCAGGTGTAGCTCAGTACATCCCAACACATCCCGATGGAATTCAACCGTTCGATACGTTCCGCATTCAAAACACCTGACTTTTCCCCATTGCCGTACTGTTGCCGTATATTCGAAATCCAAGCCCCCAGATAGAACCCATCCTCTGTTCGATATTTTGCTGGCACCATCAGGTTTCCAAATGTCTGATAATACGCTTTTGCATACGCGAAGTTACGTTCAAACTGCAATTCCAGTTTGTTTTCCCAGACCATTCCAATGTGATCCAATCGCTGAATCTGACTGTTTGTCAGGCTTCCCAATTGCCGCCCTGCCCGAACTAGCTTTTGTGTCTGAATCCATGAGCCAACGCTCAACCCATTTTCTGAAACATATCTTCTCGGCATGGTAAGAAGCGAGCCATTGTGTTCTTCACTGAATCGCTTTGCCTCTTGGAAGTACTGCTCCCATGTGCTGTTCAAGCTGTTTTCCAGCTCTGCAAACAGCTTGCGGCAGTCCTGAATCTGTTCTTCTACTGCAAAGGTTTCTGTTACAATTTCGTCCCCGCGGCCATTCGCGCGCAGCCATAACGCTGCCGCTGCCATTTCCTCCTGTAAAGAATCAATGCTACATAAATTTTCCACATTATTGACCACGTCAATGATAAGCGGCCTCTGATCGACACCAGCTGTCAGTGCACGTCCAACCTGCTGCTTGTAAATCATAGGGGAAACTGTTGGACGGAACAAAATCACGCCTGAAATCCCTTTCACATGGATGCCTTCATTGAGCATATCAATGCAAAACAAAAGTTTGAGATGCTCACTGTCATCTGCCTTGAATGCAGCAAATTCTTTGTTGGCTTCTGGTAAATCCGCATGCATGGTATAGCAATGCGGATTCGGGTCAATCTCACCAAACCATTCTGGAACATAACCGATCATTTCCCGCATATGCTCCACATTGGCACAAAAGACAATGTATCTTCCATATCGCTCTGTCATATGACGTTTGAAAATGACATCCAATCCATCTGCCTTTTCCAAGGTACGACGCAACGCATCCAGATATTTCTGGTTGATATCCCGAATCCCTGTGGAGCGCATGGTAAAAACCCGATTCTGATACTTTTCCAATTCTTTCTGGTAATGAAAGATTGTCGTAACATATTTTGGTGTCGGCAAAATGCCGCGGACAATCGCCTCGCCCAGAGAAATTTCTGAGGCAATCCGTCTGTCAAATAGCTCTTCCGCCATGTCTCTTTGGTTATCCAAATAGCGTATCGCGGTTGCAGACAGGCCCAAAATCGGCACATTCGCAAAGAGCTTCAGTAGCTTGTGCACGCCTTCTCCCCACATTTCCGCACCACAGCGATGAAATTCATCCAAAACGATATAATCCGGGTGAATCTCTTCCATCTCTGTTTCGGTTAAATTCATCAGCCGTGCATAAGTAAAAAAGCAGATGTTCGCTAGCGTATTCCCACCAGCTTCCTTCCAGTTTTCCATCTGTGTATGAACAATGTATTCCGATGGTGACAGCCAGCAAATCACTTGATCGCAATGATCTTCTGCCAGTTGAAATCCAATAAAAGATTTTCCCGTCCCTGTTGGATGAATAATCGCAGCTTTTTTATCTCGCTCTAACATCACGCGGGCAGATTCATATGCTTGTCGATTGTGTGCAAACAATTCTACGCTCACGAATCTAACCTTCCTTTCGCCATGCTTGTAATACTGCATAATGCTTATTATGCGGTACAAAAAATGAAATTGTAGGGGATTTTATTGTTAAGAGTACATAAACCAGTTTATTCCTATTTATAATACACAATATTTGTAGTTATTTCAATACCTGAAACGACAATTTTCTGCTGATTTAACAGTTGACTTTTGTAAATTTAATCTAAAAATAGACATGCTTTTTAACCGATGGAATGGAAATTCATACATCGGTTTATTTGTCGTATTCACAAATAGCGCTTTTTCTCCATTCTGGTTTACAAAAATTGGGGAGAAACAATTTATCTCACCGCATAATAAGCATTATGCGGTCTTTTTTATGACACAAGTCCCAGCTGTTCCAGCCTTTTCTCCTGTTCTTCACAGCTAATAAGAGTGTAAATCCGTGTTGTATTGATGTTAGAATGTCCCAATATATCTGCCAAATGGCACAAATCCTGTTCTTTTTGATAGAATGTTACAGCAAACAAATGCCGAAGATTGTGTGGAAAAACCTTTTTTCGTTCTACATCCGCCGCGGCACATAACGCTTTCATTTCATGAAGAATATTACTACGATCCATGGATCTGCCGCTTCTGGTAATAAAAATGCTCCCTCGGACAATTCCCCTTTTCTTCACATATTTACTCAATTCCTTACAGAGCTTTTGAGGAAGCAGCACGATTCTGGTTTTCCCTTTTAACGACACAACTGCTTGTCGTGTTTTGAGTGCTTCCACAGTAATAAATTGCAGCTCACTGACACGGATTCCGGTTGAGCAGATTGTCTGCATCAATAGATACAAACGCTCATTTTTCTGCCGTTTTGCCGCTTCCAGCAGCCGAAAATATTCATTTTTGGTTAAATTTCTCTCTTTCGCCCGAAAGGTTTCCCGTTGGATTTTGAATGCCCGCACCTTACAATCCAGCCATCCGACTACTGAAAAGAAATAATTGAGCGCTGCCAGCATGGAATTGGCGCTGGTTTTGGCGTAGCGTTCCGCCAGATGCTGTTTATAATGAATCACAATCTCTTTTGTGACAATCTTTGATTCTCCTAAATAGGTAAAAAAATTGCGCACATCATGGACATATTTCGCCCGTGTTGCTGCGCTCTTTTCCTGTTCTTTCATTGTCTGCTGAAATGCATCCATCATTGCTCCAGTAATCCGATATTCCATCTTTGTTCAACCTTCCTTTAAAATGGTATTATAGTATTTCCCATTTTAGGCTATAGAATATCAAAGAAAAAGGAAATTATTCATTTTTCTATGAATAGAAAACAGAAAAAGCCGCCTTTCGGCGACTTTTTCGACAGGCTGGAGCCTGAATCAATAATGAAACTTTATTTCCTACCAACCAACATTTTAGAATGGCCGAGCATCATCAACGAAGCGCGCTTTTTTGAACCAAAGATCATTTCTTCGGTATCCACCAAGCGTACATCCTGATATCCCATATCCCGTAATTTCTTCACAAAACCATCCATATCTCGATACATCTTGGGCTTCATGCAATCGTGCAGCACAAAGACTCCTCCCTTTTTCAAAACACGGAGGCTTTCCAGCAGCAAATCGTGTTTATCGGCGCCCATGATGTTATGATAGACATAATTGCTGATCACAGCATCAAACGTTTCATCTGCAAATCCCAGTCGATTGGCATCCCCTTTTTGAAAGACGCATCTAGAACCAACGCCCTCTATCTTCGCATTCTTTTCACAAAGTTCCTTGCTGTAATGGTACATAGCGCCCCAATAATCAACACCTACAACATTGGCATGCGGCCATGTCAACGCTGCCCGGATCGAAAGCGGGCCAGAACCACACCCCACCTCCAACAGTGTTCCTTTTCCGTCATAATCCAAATAAGAAAGTATCGTTTGATGGACTTTATCCATCATTCCTCCTCCGCCAAAAGCATATTGCTTACGAATCCATGCCATCAGCAGGAGCAATGCAACAAGGGCAATTGCCACCACGGCAAAAAGAACGCCCAACGCCGCAATATGGATAACCGTAAATGAAACGATTCCGAAGACTGCGGCAGCGGCAGCACAGCCGCCGAACACATAAAACACAGGGGTGGACATCCAGCTCCTATATTCGGTACCCTTCGCACCGATCTGAACTTCACACTGATTTCTCATAAACCGGCAACCTCCTTCGATAGTAATTAGCTATCGCTAACTACTCCTATCCTATCACATCGGAAGCTTTTATGCAAGAACCTATGCAAATATAATTCTCACACATCAAAAGGCACTTCCTCCGCTCGTTCGCTTCAGAAGTGCCTTTGGGTGGCTGGGACAGGAGCGTATCATGCGTCTCTGTCCTTTTATGCCTATGGATTCACCTTTCGATGCAGGAATTTATTGACGGCATCGTTGAATGCATCATAATTGTCCGCATTTGCATTGTGCGATGCATCCGGGATCACATGCATCGGATAGCCTGTCTCCTCTGACCATATCCGGCAATATTCTGCAATTTTTCCCGTATAATCCATCGCGCCGATCGTCAACAGCACAGGGCACGAAAATTCTACGACCTCTTCCCGTGTAAAACGGTCCGCATAGGCCGCGCTGAACGCATTGATGAGTTCCCGCTTTGACATTTGTTCTACCATGCCAAGCGCGTTATGATATCCATATCTGGTCTGAGCGCGCCCTTTCGCCAAGTTGGTTTGCAATAGCTTTTCCGGCAGTCGTTTTACATTCATCGGAACCTTGCGCAGCTGTTTCAAGTCAGTTGCGGAATACAAGCGGATGCCAAACGGCATTGCGCCAATACCGATAAAAGCAAGCACCCGATCCGGACATTGCGCCGCAAATTCCTGGCACACATAGCCACCAATCCCATGTCCGATCAAAATGACTTTTTGGATGTGTTCCCGATCCAGAATTGCCCGCAGATCTGCCGCCACATTTGCATAAGAAAAATCATGATAAGGGCGTGATCTGCCATGCAGCGGAAGATCCCAGAAAATCATATGATAACTCCATTTGAAATACGGCAGTTGCTTGTCGAACAAGTGGTGATTTGCAGCAATGCCATGTGTAAACACGATACAAGGTGCATCCGGATGTTCATTGCGTTCAACCCAGTAATAGGTTGCTCCTCTGGATGAAGAAACCAGCCTTCCAATCATCGTGATGCCTCCAATCCTGTGTTAGAAATACAACCATTCCTATTTCTGCCCCGGTGCTTTATGCGCACGGAACTGCTCAATCATATAATGCGTCAAATCCAACGGCTTTTCCTCATAGGCAGGCGGGATCTCCTCCGCTGTATACCACTTTGCTTCCTTCAGCTCATCTTCCTGAAGCTTCACCTTGTCACTGCCATCCAGCTCCGCCCAGAAACCGATCATTTGCGCGCCAGAGAATCCCCACGGCTGATTGCCAAAATATCGGATGTTTTTGATATCCAGACCGGTCTCTTCCTTGACTTCCCGCTTTGCCGTGGTTTCAAAGGTTTCTCCTACGCTCATATAACCCGAAACCAACGCATATACCGGGTTTTTGTAAACCGAAGACTTGGTCAGCAAAATCTTATCACCATTGACAATACCTACAATGATCGCCGGGCAAATGACAGGATATGTGACCGCACGGCATTCCTGATTGGTGCATCGCATCGCCAACTCCCTATCATCCGGCATCGTTGGCGCGCCGCAGCTTCCGCAAAACCGATGGGTTTGATACCACTGGAACAGATGCAGCGCAGTGACCGAACCCAGTCGTGTCCACTCCGGCGTAATGGTGCGCAGGTATCGTGATGTCTCCCGCTTCAGCTTATTCTTCACGTCATCTGACGGGTCGAGCACAGTAAAAAATTGCACGCCGGCCTGTTCAAAAATATGTACCAATTCGCTGTCGTTCCCGCCGATCATCTTCCAATCGGCGTACGTCGGCAGCGCCCCCGTCTCCGGTACTACAAATACTTCTCCACGCTCAAACAACAGAACAAAATCCCTGTCCGTTGGCCGCGGCTTTGCAAACTCCGTGTCAATGGTTTTGGAACCAATATCTTGGATCATACGATATCCTCCTGTTTTTTTCACATCTAGACGGCTTTTCAGACGCACTTTCCGATGTTTTTCTCTACTCTATTTCATTATACGAGCCTGACCGCAAAATGCAAGCATTTCCTTTCTGATAGGTTGAAGCATCCGCAAAAAAAAGATATAATGAAATGAGATTGGTAAGACCGGAGGGACAAAATATGAAACCATCCTTATCTAACTACAGGCCTGTCTGTGAAGAAATTGTTGCTACCGCCCGACGCGCATACAACGAGGGCCTAATGGCTGCGACCAGCGGCAATGTAAGCTGCCTGGATCCGAAAAGCGGTTATATGGCCATCACACCGAGCGGCATGGATTATGCTGTCATGACGCCGGAAGACATTGTCATCCTCGACCTTGACGGCAATATCATCATAGGAACGCATAAGCCTTCCTCTGAATGGAAAATGCATGCGGAAATCTATCGCCATCTGCCACAATATCGGGCGATTGTGCATACTCATTCCCCCAATGCCACGGCGTTCGCTGTCTTGCGGAGGGAGATTCCATGCACCCTGGTAGAAACGCTGTTGTTTCTCGGCGGAAGCATAGAGGTCGCATCCTATGCCGCACAGGGAAGTGCCGAAGTCGGCACCCATTGCCTTCCGATCCTGTCCCGGAAACCCGCCTGCCTGTTGGCCAACCATGGCGTCGTGACCGTCGGGGATACGCTGGCACAGGCATACACCAACAGCGTCTATGTAGAAGACGCCGCAAATATTGTCCGGCTTGCCATGAGCACCGGCTGTCCAATCCCTGTAATCATTGACAAAGAAGGAACCAAATCATATGACTCATCCGTATCTATCTGACCATGTACATTTGAATGATGAAGGCACCGCCGTCGTCATTCTGGACCAAACGCAAATCCCCAACCGCACGGTATATCTTACGCTGGAAACCGCGCAGCAAATGTTCGATGCCATCCATCAGCTCCAGGTACGCGGCGCGCCATGCATCGGGATCTGCGCTGCATACGACCTGTATGTTCTGGCACAGCAAATAGATCCGCAGACAGCCGCGCCGGACTTTCTTTCCCAGCTCAACCAACAGGCGGATTACCTCGCCTCCTCCCGCCCTACTGCCGTCAATTTGCGCTGGGCGCTGGATCGTATGCTGGAAACCGTAGCGCGCTGTGCCGGACAGGCAGACCGTTTGGCGATATTGCATCAAGAATGCATCGCCATTCACGAAGAGGACATCGCCATGTGCCGCTCGATTGCGGAATACGGCTTATCCCTCATAAAAAACGGGGATGGTATTCTGACGCACTGCAATGCTGGCCCGCTTGCCACTTCACGCTACGGCACAGCTCTCGGCCCACTGTTTCTGGGACATGAACGCGGCATGGATTTTCATGTATTCGCAGACGAAACCCGCCCTCTGCTACAGGGCGCGCGTTTGACCTCATATGAACTGAGTCGCGCCGGTATTGACGTTACGCTGATTTGTGACAACATGGCAAGTATTGTCATGAAAAATGGTTGGGTGCAAGCCTGCTTTGTGGGTTGTGACCGTGTTGCCGCCAACGGCGATACCGCCAATAAAATCGGCACCTCCGGCGTCGCAATCCTCGCCAAACATTACGGTATCCCGTTTTATGTGCTCGGCCCTACCTCAACCATCGACCTACACTGCGCAAGTGGTGCAGATATCCCGATTGAGCTGCGTGATCCGGGCGAAATCCGAGAAAAATTCTACACTGAGCCAATGGCTCTGCCGGAAATATCATGCTATAACCCTGCCTTTGACGTGACAGACCACACGCTAATTTCCGGTATTGTCACCGAATACGGCATTTGCCGCGCACCCTATACACAGAGCTTGCGGGCTGTCTTTGAGAAAAAATATGCTGGGCTGTCCTATGGCATGCCCGAAAAGGAGGACGAAAAGTGAACACACGATTATATAATGCCCGTATTTTGACGATGGCCGATGGGTTTGAACCGATCTGGGGCGATATTTGGATCGAAAATGATCGCATCACCTACGTTGGACCGAAAAAGCCGTCTGACATCCATTGGGATATAGAACGCAACATCAATGGTAATCTGGTCATGCCGGGCTTTAAAAATGCACATACCCATTCTGCTATGACCTTCCTGCGTTCGTATGCGGACGATCTGCCGCTGCACGACTGGCTGAATACGCAGGTTTTCCCCATGGAAGCCAAGCTAGATGCGGACATGATTTACCATCTCTCCCGGCTGGCCTATCTCGAATATTTGACCAGCGGCATTACCGCGAATTTTGACATGTATCTGACACCGGATTCCATTGTCCAGGCTTCCATTGACACCGGTTTCCGCACAGTTCTCACTGGCGCCGTAAACGATTTCAGCCAATCCGCCGCGCTTATCGGTGAATGGTATCAGAAATACAACGGCTATCATCCATTGATCTCATTCGAACTGGGCTTCCACGCAGAATACACTACCTCCCGCAGCATTCTGGAAGACCTGGCTGGGCTGGCGCATCTGTACCAAGCCCCCGTGTACACACACAATTCGGAAACTGCCGCTGAAGTACAATCCTGCATGGAAAAGACCGGCATGACGCCGACGCAATATCTGGATTCCCTGCATCTGTTCGATTACGGCGGCGGCGGATATCACTGCGTCCATTTTACGCAAGAAGATATGGAAATTTTCAAGCAACGCGGCATGTCGGTCATCACCAACCCGGCATCCAACCTAAAGCTGGCAAGCGGCATTGCACCGATCCAGGATATTCTGAATGCAGGCATCAACATCGCCATCGGAACCGACGGTCCGGCAAGCAACAACTGCCTAGATATGTTCCGCGAAATGTTCTTGACCACTGCACTCGCAAAGATCCGTGAAAACGACGCTTCTGCCGTGGATGCCAATGCCGTCTTGTACATGGCGACCGTCGGTGGCGCAAAAGCCATGCGCCTGACAGACTGTGAAACGCTCACCGCTGGCAGTCAAGCTGACCTGATCGTTATCGATCTCAATCAGCCGAATATGCAACCAGTTAACAATGTCAGCAAAAATGTGGTGTACAGCGGAAGCAAACAAAATGTCATCCTGACAATGATTGCAGGCAAAATCCTCTATGAAAACGGACAGTTTTCTGTGGGTACTGATCCGCAGGAAATCTATGCAAAGGCTACGGAAATTACACAAAAATTGAAGCAAAGCTCCTGACAGCAAAAAGCCTATTGCAGCAATCAATAACTATTTCGATGCCATAGATCGCATGATTTGTGCATCATTCATGTCAATAATAGCATGAATATACGTTATAATACGCACTGTAAAGTATATATACTTGCCACCTTTCTTGCACATGAATATAGAAAGACCACTCGAAAGAACGAGAACAATTTCTCCTCAATCGAATGGTCTTTTTGTTTTTTCACTTTATCTTGTTCAAACAGACGCTGTGCTTTTCCCTGTCTCCAGATGACCTAGTATCTGTACGTCATCCCTTTGCATACCGTTTTGCCTGTTCAGCAATCAGCGCCGCATCGTCAAAATAATTGATTTTCATAGCAGCACGGACATCTTCCAGTGTGGAAGCTGCTTCAGCGCGCGCAACCGCACAGCCCTTTTTCAGAATTTCATAAACCGCCGGAATATCCTTCTCAAATTCCTTGCGGCGCGCACGGATCGGCGCAAGTTCAGCTTCCAATACCTTATACAGGAATTTCTTGACCTTCACATCGCCCAAGCCGCCGCGTTGATAGTGCTCCTTTACCTCGTCGAGGTTTGCATATTCCGGCCAAAACTCCGCAAAATGTTCCGGCTTACTAAATGCATCCAAATACGTAAATACCGTGTTGCCTTCAATACAACCCGGATCCTGCACCCGGATATGGTTCGGATCCGTGTACATGCTCATAACCTTTTTCCGCATTTCCTCCGGCTCATCGGACAAGTAAATGCAGTTGCCCAACGACTTGCTCATTTTCGCCTTGCCATCGGTGCCAGGCAGACGCATGCACACCTGGTTTTCGGGCAACAAGATGTCCGGCATCGTCAACGTTTCTCCGTACACACTGTTAAATTTATGCACAATTTCCCGCGTCTGCTCTACCATCGGCATCTGATCCTCGCCTGCCGGTACGGTTGTTGCACGGAATGCGGTAATATCGGAAGCCTGGCTGATCGGGTATGTGAAGAAGCCCACTGGGATGCTCGCCTCAAAATTGCGCATCTGAATTTCAGATTTTACAGTCGGATTTCGTTGCAGCCGGGACACTGTTACCAGATTCATGTAATAAAAAGCCAGTTCTGTCAGTTCCGGCACCATTGACTGGATAAACAGCGTAGATTTTTGCGGATCAAGTCCGCAGGATAGATAATCCAACGCAACTTCAATGATGTTTTGACGAATTTTTTCCGGATTGTCCGCATTGTCCGTCAAGGCCTGTGCATCCGCTATCATAATAAAAATTTTATCATATTCACCGGAATTCTGTAGTTCCACACGGCGCTTGAGCGAGCCGACATAATGGCCCAGATGCAGCTTTCCGGTCGGACGATCCCCGGTCAAAATAATCTTACCCAATGTTATAGTTCCTCCTCAAGAACGGCGCTTTTGCCGTCCATATGTTATATTATTAAGGTAACACAAAAACAGTGGAAAGGAAAGCCCCTTTTGCTGTAAAACTGGAAAAAGTTTATCTTTCCCACGATATACCGCATGACATAGTGGCCTTTACCGCACATTTGATTTTCAACCGGAAAACAGACACCTCTCTGCCGATGCCTCAATATATTATATGCAGGAGGTGCAACATGAATCATCTTGTTTTACTGGCACTGATTGCAACGCTCGGGACATGGTTTGCAACGGCTTTGGGTGCCGCGACCGTGGTTTTTTTTAAGTCGCCAAATCAAAAGCTCCTAAACGTTATGCTCGGCTTTGCATCCGGCGTCATGATTGCGGCAAGCTTTTGGTCGCTTTTACAACCCGCCATCGAACGCGCAGAAGCTTCATCCCATTTGCCTGCCTATTTTGTGGCGACAATCGGCTTCCTTTTCGGCGCATTCTTTATGTGGGTCTCGGATAAAGTCGTTACCTTTGCAAGAGGAAAAGCAGACAGTACACAGGGAAAACCAAACGAACGGCTGAACCGCATTATTATGCTGGTCCTTTCCATTACGCTGCACAACATACCCGAAGGATTGGCTATCGGCGTTGCGTTTGGCGCATTGCAAAACACAGGTTATCTTGCAGAAGGCCTGATGGGGGCAATCACGATTGCAGTAGGCATCGGTTTTCAAAATTTTCCCGAGGGCGCGGCGGTTTCGGTGCCGCTCCGGCGCGAGGGCTTTTCACGAAAAAGAAGCTTCCTGCTCGGTCAGGCTTCTGGATTGGTAGAACCGATTGCTGGTGTAATTGGGGCATTGTTGGTTGTTTATGTAGAAGCAATCCTCCCCTATGCGCTCTCTTTCGCGGCAGGTGCAATGATCTTGGTCGCCGTCCACGAGTTAATTCCAGAATGCCAGCAGAATCAGAAAGCGCAGCCTTATTTTGCCACTGCCGGTATCGTTCTGGGTTTCGCGCTGATGATGCTGCTTGATGTCATGCTGGGATAATTCCATGATCTGCGGCTGCCATCATCGGCACAGATATCAGCTTATAAGCAGTAAAAAACAGGCTGCATGGTTCCAATTCCCATGCAGCCTGTTCCCTACGGGGATCTCTTACCGTTTAGCCAAGCTGAAAGGACTGGCAGTCGGTACATTTCTTCTCCGTCGGGTTCATCTCATGCGTACCTACCTGAATGCTCTCCAGTGCGCAGTACTCCGAATTTGTACAATGGTTCGCACACTGATTTACCGTACAGCGGATGCTCTTGTTTGCATGACACTTATCCATAATCGTGTCCTCCTCTTGTTTGATTCAACAATAGCATGCCCGTCTGTTTGTTTTTTTATTCATTTTCTTTTGCAGCATCCGCAGCTGCCTGTACCTCTTGCTCGGCATACGCCGTTTGCACCATCTCCTGAAATTCCTCCCAGCGGTTCTCACGAATGATGGTAGATGGGCAAATTTTCCCTGAAAAATCCTGATGCTTTTTGACAGCATCGATATCTAAGCCATACTGCCGCAGCAGGTATGCTGTCAACTGCGCTGCATTTTGCATCGTGCGGTCAAAATTTCCGCCCTGATTGACACAAAGCTCTATGCCGATTCCATTCCGGTTCCCGCCCTCTTTCCAGCTGGTATCACCCGCATGGTATCCGACTTCGTTGTTGGGAAGATGGTGCCATATCTCCGTATCGTCTACTGTGTAATGCCAGCTTTTTTGTTCCTTCCAGCAGTTTTCATGCAAATACGTATTATGCGCTGCCGCATTTGCATGACTTGCTGTATTATCTGTTTCATGAATAACAATGTAATGAACGTTACGCGTACGTCCAGGGCGAGCTATGGAATCTTCAGAAATATAATCGGTATGTACGGATATCCCCGCGATAACATCCGGTGTATCACCTTCCGTTTTTTCGGCATCCTGCCCATATATTGTAACCATAATCCCTGCAGCACAGAGCAGCACGATGCCGGTACACAACAGCATCCAGATTGTTACACCGACAGATTTCTTTTTCCTCCTGCCTCGCTGTTTTGCCATGAACCCGCTCACCTCCATTTTTATTCTATGCATGATACTGGATAAAATTATAGCATTCTTTGTTTTACAATGCAATTTTAGGTCGATGAAGTTCATGTTTCATTCATGAAAGTTTAAAAGTTGCGCAAAAAAACTGGCGTTCCTTTGCCAAGTGACGCCAGCCTAGTTATTTATTCTGTTGTAAAACGATATGTCGTCTCGGCTTCCCATACTTGATTTTTTGGCAAAATCACAGAAGGTTTTTTCTCAATATGAATGGAGTTCGGCAGCAGCTGGGTTTCCAGTGCGATCCCATCCCGATTCTGATACGGCTTCCCATGCTTCCCATTGCAGCCTCCGGCCAAGAAATTGCCGGTGTATACTTGTATCACTGGTAACGTCGTGGAAATGGTCATCTTTCGTCCGGTTTCCTCATGAAACAATACTACCTGGTCGCTGTTCCTTGCCAACAAGAATGAATGGTCATACCCGCCAGCGTATTGCAGCTGGATATGGTCGTCGTGCAAATGTGTCCCAATGGTGCGCAACGTGCGAAAATCAAATGGCGTACCATCGACACGCAAAAATGTCCCATTGGCAACGCCCTGCGCATCCACACAGGCAATGCGGTCAGCTGATACCTGTAGCTGATGCGCCGCAATGTTTTCCAATGTACCCGAAAGATTGAAATACATATGGTTGGTAAAATTCGCCAATGTATCCTGATCGCACACAGCGCGATACGAAATACCAAATGTATCGCCAACGAGTCGGTACACGACCCGGAGCCGTAAATTCCCTGGGTATCCCTCTTCTCCGTCAGCAGAGGTACAGGTAAATTGGATCCCATCTCCCAGGATATCATAATCAAATATCTTCTGGTTAAAGCCGATTTCCCCTCCGTGAAGATGGTTCGGACCATCGTTTGCCTTCAATTGATATCGCTTGCCATTCAGATCGAAGCTTGCCCCGCCGATCCGATTGGCCACCCGGCCGACAACGGCCCCCATATAACTGCCATCGTGATGGCAATCCTCCACATGCGCAAAACCCAATACAACATCTTTCCGGATCCCCGACCGATCCGGTGCAAACAGTGACAGCACATGACAGCCCAAATTGGAAACGACAACCGTCAGCACCTCTGACGTCATACGAAAAAGCACGACCCCATGGTCATGCTGTTCGATAATTTCTACCGTTGTCATGTTTCAACCGCCTTTCCTTCGCTCGTTGTACACGGGATATTTCTGCTATCAGATATAGGATGATGCGTGTTTACCAGATAATATAGGACTGCTAATACGACAGATAAATAAAAGGATGCGTTGTTCCGGCGCAATATACTCGCAGTAAAGGCAATGTGCAACAGCATCATCCCCAATGACAACAGGAATCCGCCAATCTCTAACGTCATGTATTGGGAGAAATGTAAGAGCAACGCACGCAAGACGAGCAAAATGAAATATAGAAGGAAGAGCAGGATACCTAAAAAGCCCACGATGCCGTATAGATAGTACATGCTGTGGAAATCGTTTTCTACATCATATGTACGTTCTCCCTGCACAATATCGCCGATTTCCATGCCAAAAATGCGTGCAGCTACACCAGCGTCTTGCATCAGGAAACGGCAGAATAACAGCTCCATCCTACGCCAGTCCTTGAGCTGCGTTACATCGTTCGTATACGCATAGGCTTCCATCACACGTTCGGTTCCAAAGCGTTCCAGCATCCCGCCGAGATATGTTTGATAAACCGGAAGCAGGCATACCTCCGGATCCGCCGCGCGTGTGGTATGATATTGCTTTTCTGCCTGCGCAATCTGTTCATCAACTTCCCGCTGTGCCTGCTCCGCCACCTGCCGTTGTGCCACTTGGTTTTGATACATTGGCGATACTGGATACGCTGCTGCGCACAGCGCCGCCCCGATCAACAGGACAGCGATTTTCCTCTTGTCGATTTTCCGACACAACAAAAGCACGCACACAAATCCGATTGCACAGCCAAAAATGGCAGCATACGTCAATCTGGTGGCGTATAAAAACAGCATGAAAAAACCGATTGCCGTCACGATCAAGCTAGGAAGAATGGATTTTTTGCGCAGCGCGAGCATCAGTACAATTGGTATCACCGCCGAAAGGACTGCGCTTTGCGTATTCGGCCAGTAAAACCATCCCATCACTCCGATGCCCTTGTTCGCATATGTATATGGATTTGTCCCTGTCAATACACTGAGAATTTCCACCGCTAGAATGATCACAAAATTGATTGCGAACCCTTTTTCTATCGCTTTGTAGCCTGCTTTTCCGGTTCTACGCAAAAAAGTAATAAAAGAAAACGTAAACAAAGGAAGCTGAATCACACGGATATATTTCGCAATATCCTTTGCCGGATCTTGATATCCCATCCGTACACAGGTACACATATGCCCTGCCGCTATCAGAACAAGCACAGCCCCCAGTGCAACATATGCCCACTTTCGTTTGCTGCACAAAAAGCCAAGTAACACAGTAAACACCAGCATCAACGAACGGATATACAGCGTCAGTATGGTTGGTCTTCCTGTTTCAATCAGCCAATAGGATATGACATCCAAAACCGGCTGTATGACAAACAGCGCCACTATTATCTGCGGCAGATACCACCTGATCCCGTGCGCGCCTTGCATCGCCACCCGTCGTTCCATTTCCATGTTCTAACCTTTCTGCCTATGACAGCATGCCACGCAGGCATCCCAACAGCTCAGACGTGCGGAAGCGGATTGCATAGGCTTCTCCGTCCCTATGAATCAGGGAACGCTCTTCTTCCGTCAGCACATCTTCCCCATCTGCTGCATCCATGCACAACGCCGGATACAGCACACACCACCAATTGCGTCCTTTCGCGCTTCCAATACGGATTTGCAAGCCCTCGTATGTCCCAGCCGGCAGCGAAAAGGTATCATAATCTCGCGTCGGGTACCACTCCTCCGCCAGGCAAGCCGTAATGTGCGCATCGCTGCCGCAATCATATACTGTTTGCTGTGCAGTATTGGCAATCTCCTGCATGTGCTCTCGTAAAAGACGCTGCATCTCCTGCCTGTCGGCAGCTTCCTCCTCCAACGGCTGCATGATTTCCAACACATTGTCCCGCACCTGTAATTTGATGGCTTGATCAACCGCCTCATCCGAATCTGCTACGACGCGCAGTCGCAGCACGTCATCCGCCAGCTTCTGCTGTATGGTGTCACAATAGGCTGCATAACATAATACAAAAAAAAGTGTCAACGCGATGGTCAGCTCAAATCTGTTACGTAAACGGTCTTTGTTCATAAGTACGGCTCCTCTCGAAATCTACGATATCGAAAGTATAGCCACGTTTGTTACAGCTTAACCAGCGATGCATGGCAAAAATCTGTTAAGAAGGTTTCTTCATACTGCTGCGCCAACAAATCTTTTGTATGCTGCGCTGCCTCGTTGTCAGTAAACAATCCGAATACCGATGGTCCAGATCCGCTCATGGAAGCGCCCAGCGCGCCATTTTCCTTCATGAACGCGCAAATTTCATTCACTTCGGGATGTATATCCGCCGTTATTGGCTGCATCACATTGTAAACCAAGCCTGCAATCGCTTTTGCATCTGAAGCCTTCAACGCGCGCAGCACAGCGCTCGTATCCGGACGTTGCATAATGTCCGCCGAATCAATCGCCTTGTAAATTGCAGGCGTAGAAACTGCAAATGGCGGCTTGCACAGCACAACAGCGTACTGCGGTGCCTGCTCCAACTTCGTCAGCTTTTCGCCAATGCCTTCTGCCAGCATCGTACCGCCTGTGAGGCAAAACGGTACGTCCGCGCCGATCTGAAGCCCCAGTTCCATACATTCCTTCTCGTTCATCTGCGTTTCATATAGATGATTGAGCAACATCAACACGGCTGCTGCATCCGTGCTGCCTCCCGCAAGACCTGCTGCGATTGGATTGTTTTTTTCAATTTCTATCCGTATGCCGTCACAAGACATCTGTGTTTTTTCCAAAAACAATGCCGCTGCGCGATATGCCAGATTGTGACAATCCGTAGGAATTGCGCTGTTGGTAGTCTTTAATTCGATGATACCCGTGCCCGTCCCCGTACACACAGTGACAATGTCATGTATGCCAATCGACTGCATAACCATACACACATCATGGTAGCCATCGCTCCGCTTCCCGGTAACATCCAGTGTCAGATTGATTTTCGCATGCGCTTCTGCCGCCGCCTGTTTCATACCTCTACTCCTATCTTATTGCACGCTGTATCGGTTTTCCTTCCTCGAAATCTGTGATATAACGGAATCCTGCCTGCTTCAAACGCTCGATTGCTTCCGGTATGCCGCGTGCCATGGTCTCCGGCGCATGGGAATCCGAACCTACCGTGATCAACTCACCTCCCAGTTCCCGATACCGCTGCAACACAAAATCCTCCGGTCCGACCTGTTTCTGCCAGCCAAATAAGCTCTTGGCATTGCTTTCCAGCGCGATACCCTGCGCAATCAGCTTTTTCAATATTTCATCCACATAATCCATATATCCCCGCAGCGAGGGCCGATTATGCGGCAGCTTCATAACACGCAATGGGTAATCCAGATGCCCAAGGATATGGAATTTTCCATATTGCAGCATTTTGTTGATCTCATCAAAATAATCCCGCATGAACTCGTCCGTATGTTTTGTTTCATAGTGGATAAAATACAAATCCATATCGTCTGCCAAGTGATGGATAGAGCCGATGATATAATCAAAACGGTACATTTCCATCAACTGATCCGCCAAATCAGGCGCAGCATGCGGCTGACCAATTTCCACGCCTTTGCGCAAAACAATATTCCCTTGGGAGTTTTCGCGACACGTATCAATGTCCTTTTGCTGCGCCGCAATATCCGCCTGGATCACACGCCCGCATCGGAACGGTGCAAGCTCATTCCAATACATTTGAAAATCCACCGTTCCCGATTCAAAATCCGCTTCAGACAACGACTCTTGATAAAAAAAATCTACATGTTCCGTAAACCCGAGCACATCCACGCCTTTTTGTATCGCAGCCTGCACGTGGTCGGAAACGCCCCGTTTTTCTGCATCATAGGAATAACCCGTGTGCGTATGCAAATCGATTATCATCCAGCATCCCTCGTTTCCTGCAATCACAATACCTGTATTATACCGCCGGAACGGATGAAACACAAGTCCAGTATGCATAAGTGTCAAAAAAACCGGCCATACTGATTGCAGCATGAAAGAAGGAGTTTTCTATATACGACACAACTGGTTCTCAGCCATCTCAACATCACAATCTATTGGGAACGTTCCGCTTTTTTGACGTATGAGAACCATGCCATACAGCCGTCCAAACTGTCATCTCCCGGTGTTCCCAGCCCCAATCGGCTTACATCGGACATGCGGTATCGGAATCCCAGGCTGTTTTCTTCTCTTCCCGGGTGTGCAAGCATCCGGGATTTTCTTTCGCCGCCACATCATATAGGAAATTCTCCAGCCCTTCTTCTTCGATTACGGTATATCCCTCCCGAAGCAATGCTTCTGCAAAAAGACCCGGACCGTCAATCAGCTTTTTGGAAAAGGTTCCGTCATAAATTTGTCTGACACCGCAGGTTGGACTGCGGGATTTTAAAATCGCGAGTGCAATATCCTGTCCTTTTATTTGCTCCATAGCAGCCTGCACACCACGGCGATATGCGGCGTCTACATCTACGCCCTGGTTATTGACAGCACGCCCCTGCACCAGCTCCACCGGAGGCCGCGGGGCTGGCATACCAGCAAGCAGCTCCGGGCAGATTGCAATCACATCCTTGCCCTGCAAAAAATCAATGACTTGCTGAGAATAATTGTTCTCGCCATTATATTTGCAATTTTTTCCAATCAAGCAGGCGCTTACTACAATCGTCATGCATATCTCCTTCTTCCAGCAGGAAAGCCTGCACGTGTCAGATTGCATATAGACCGTGCAGGCTTTCGTTTGAGCGATAAAATATACAATTATTGGATCAATGTTAGGAACGCAGCTCTACATTCAGCTTCTTGTTCAAAGTTTTCAAAATCTTTTTAATGAACTTATCCACTGTATTGGCGCCAAATTCCTCTTCCTTCGGTGTGAACAACAGAGAAAATGCCATGCTCTTCTTATCTTCGGCGATCTGCTTGCCTTCATATACGTCAAACAGCTCAACCTCCTTGACA
>JAUNIY010000026.1 GCA_030523305.1 Eubacteriales bacterium | reverse complement strand
GAACCGACGACCTGCTCATTACGAGTGAGCTGCTCTACCCCTGAGCCACATTAGCATCTGGATTGTATTTTACCACACGACTATCACTTCGTCAAGAAGAAAATCGCAAAAAAACATTCAATTTTTTTCATTTCTTTGGAATTTTATTCTTGACAAGCTCCCCAAAAAGGCTATAATAGTAGAGTATCCTTGCTCACACACGAGGTGTGGGCCAAAGGCCAGAAGGAGGTGCTGAAATTGGCAAAGGTAAATGGTAAGTACGAAACAATTTTCATTGTCAACCCAACTCTCGGTGAAGAAGCGATCACCGCTATCGTGGAAAAGTTCAAGACCCTGATTTCCGATCATGGTACCGTTGTATCTGTGGATGACTGGGGTAAGCGTCGGATGGCATATGAGATCAACGACCTGCGTGAGGGATATTACACCCTGATCGAGTTCGAGTCCCAGCCGTCTTTCCCGGCTGAGCTGGATCGTGTTTATAAGATCACCGATGGCGTTATGCGTTCCATCATCGTTTGCAAAGACTAAGGGCTGGTGACAGAATATGCTGAATAAAGCAATTCTTATGGGCCGCTTAACGCGTGACCCAGAGCTTCGTTACACGCAGAGCAATCTGCCGGTTGTGTCCTTCACTGTAGCGATTGACCGCAGATATGGCGGCAATAACGGCGGTGAACGCCAGACCGATTTCATCAACGTTGTCGCTTGGCGACGCACTGCGGAATTTGTTTCTCAGTGGTTTACCAAGGGCATGATGATCGTGGTAGTCGGAAGCATCCAGTCCAGAAACTGGCAAGACAAAAACGGCAATAATCGCACATCTATTGAAGTGGTAGCAGATGAGGTACAGTTTGGTGAATCCAAGCGTTCTCGTGATGCAAATGGCGGTTATCAAGGCGGTTATGACGACGGAGGCTATCAGAATTCTTATTCTGCTCCGCAGCAGCCCCAGCCCGCTCCCAGCTTCGATATGCCGGCAGGCAATTCGGATTTCAGTGAAATTTCCGATGATGACGGCGAAATCCCGTTCTGATTATTGAACAAGGAGGTTATGACAATGGCTGAAGAAAAAAGAGAATATCGCCCCAATCGCGGCGGCCGTCGCCGTAGAAAGGTTTGCTCTTTCTGCGTAGATAAGGTTGAGGCTATTGATTATAAGGACGTTGCAAAGCTGAAGAGATACATGTCTGAGCGCGGTAAGATTCTGCCGCGCCGTATGACCGGTACCTGCGCACTGCATCAGCGTCAGCTGACAGAAGCAATCAAGCGCGCACGTCACATCGCTCTGCTGCCGTATACGGCGGAGTAATTTTCATTCCAATAACAGGATACCATCAAAGGACACATCATTTTCGATGTGCCCTTTTTTGTTGCGCCATGGTATCGTATGTCATTGATTCGGCAGAGCTGTCAATCATCATACTATGCCAATTTCATCCCGCACACAACGCCGAGGATGCTCCCTGACAAGCTGAGTAAAAGATACAGGGCAGCATATCCATACTGTCCATTTTGTAATAACGTGTGTGCTTCCAGCGAAAACGTAGAAAACGTCGTGAATCCGCCGCACAATCCTGTCTTCAAAAATAAAATGACGTGCTCAGAAAGATTCTTTTGTACAGCCAATCCGGTGATGTACCCAATCAAGACCGCGCCCAACACATTGGTCAGCAGTGTCAGCAACGGAAATGTACTTTTATATGGGATCAGGCTGATCGTATAACGCAGCATGGAACCCAGCGCGCCACCCAGCCCAACCAATGCAAATCCTGTCATGTTGATCCCCTCACAAATGCAATTCGTTTCTTTTATCTTGACTATCGTTACCATTGGCATAAGAACGCTAATTTGCGCTATGGACAAACCAAATTGTATATGTTACAATGACCCTTACCATCGCTTCCCCAAGATATTGTGCGCCGATCAAAAATGATGCAGAAAGAGGTGTAACTTATGACAATCCAACCGATTAAAAAGAATAACATCTTATGTGCGGTCATAGAAAGCGACAAAACCGTAATAACCGATACGCAGTCCGCGTTAGATATACTGATGTGCGCAAACTACGAAGCAAATACAAAAAATATCGTGATCGACAAGCGACTGATCGTAGACGATTTTTTTATACTCAGCACAGGGCTTGCCGGAGAAATTTTGCAAAAATATATCAATTATGGTGGACGCATCGCAATTTACGGCGATTACTCCTATTATACCAGCAAGCCGTTAAAAGATTTTATCTGCGAAAGCAATCGTGGGAAAGATGTGTTCTTTGTTTCAACACAAGAAGAAGCGATCGATATATTGACACGATCATCCCTCATATAGCAACCACTGCGCAATCCAAAACATTCCTCCCGGCAAATGTCTGTCATACGTCATATCCCAACTGATTCGATATCAAGAAGATGATAAAGCATCCCGCAAAATCCATCTGCGGGATGCTTTGATTTTTTTATTCCTTATAGCTCCACTGCGTTCCCTGACGGGTATCCTTGATAACAATGCCCTTTTCGTTGAGCAGGTAATCACGGATGCGGTCTGCTTCGGCAAAGTTCTTTGCTTTCTTGGCCGCAGTACGTTGGGCAATCAGCTCTTCTACCTCGCTGTCAATGGTTTTCTTCTCCAAATGGCTAACCAGACCCAACACGCCGCACAGCTCCATCATATGGTCAAAACAGGACTGTACAAACGCATGGGTGCAATTGGGATCCTTGACGTCGGTATTGATCTGACGGACCAATTCAAAGATCGCCGCCAGCGCATCAGCTGTGTTCAGGTCGTCATCCATCGCTTCCACGAACTTCTCTCGGTACTGGTCGAGCGCTGCCGCCTTCTGCTTCTCCTCCTCAGTCATAACATCGCCGGTCTGATGCTCCAGCAGGAATTGCAGATTTTCAGCCGCAGTATACAGACGTTCCAGCGAGCTTTTCGTCATCTTGAGCGATTCTTCGGAATAATTCAGCGGTGTGCGATACTGTGCCGACAGCATAAACATACGGATGGTCTCATAGCCGTAAACTTCGGCGGCCTCACGGACCATAAAGAAATTGCCCTTGGATTTGGACATTTTTTCATTGTCAATCGTCAAAAAGCCGTTGTGCAGCCAATAGTTGGCAAACGTACAGCCGTTCGCGCACTCCGACTGTGCAATTTCATTTTCATGATGCGGGAAAATCAGATCCTTACCGCCGGAATGGATATCAATGGTTTTCCCCAAGTATTTGTTGACCATTGCAGAGCATTCAATATGCCAGCCCGGACGGCCCGGCCCCCACGGGGACTCCCAGCTCGGCTCACCCGGCTTTGCAGCCTTCCAGATTGCAAAATCCATCGGGTCTTCCTTCATCTCGCCTACGCTGATGCGCGCACCTGCTTGCAGCTCATCCAGCGGCTGATGGGACAGCTTGCCGTATTCCGGAAAACTTTTGGTACGGAAATATACGTCGCCATTTGGTGCGGCATATGCATGACCGTTGTCAACCAGCGTCTTGACGATATCCAAAATAGCGTCCATGGTTTCAGTCGCGCGCGGATGCACAGATGCTGCCCGGATACCCAAGCCTTGTGCGTCGGTAAAGTATTCCTTGATATAGCGGTCTGCAATCACATCATAGGTAACGCCTTCCGCATTTGCTTTGTTGATGACCTTATCATCGATATCCGTAAAATTCTGAACGAATTTTACTTCATAGCCGCGATATTCCAAATAACGGCGCAGCGTATCAAAAATAATGAACGGACGCGCATTGCCGATATGGAAAAAATTATAGACCGTAGGGCCGCAGGAATACATTTTTACCTTTCCCGGTTCAATCGGGACAAATTCTTCCTTCTGGCGGGTCATAGAGTTATATAATTTCATAAGATCTCTCCCAGATTATATTATTTCACCAAATTCCCCGGCTACACGCCGGTGGGCTATCTCACTTGATTTTTGGCTTGGTCGCACCTTCTGCAACCAGATCCCAGTTGCGATGCAGGTAGTCATAGCCAGAATACAATGTTACGAGCATCATCACCCAGCCGCACAGCTGTGTCAAGATACTGGCCCCGTGGCTAATCGACAGGTCGTCGCCCGTAACAATCAGGCACAGGAAAATCAGGATAATACCGGCAATTTGCGTGCAGGTTTTTACCTTACCAGTCCATGTTGCCGCCATGACGCGATTTTTGCCCATTGCAATGGTACGCAGCGAAGTGATGATAAATTCACGCGCCAAAATGATGAATACCATCCAGCCCACCATATAGCCGCGGTCTACAAAAACACACATTGCCGCACAAATCAACAATTTATCGGCCAGTGGATCGACAAATTTACCGAAATCCGTTACCTGGTTGTATTTCCGCGCGACATAACCGTCGAGAAAATCCGTAAAGCTACAAAGACAGAACAGGATCAGCGCAAGGACGTCCCACGCCCCGCCGCCAATGCTGGCAAAAAGAATAAAGATTGGAATCAGCGCAATGCGCGCCAATGTAATTTTATTGGCAAGAGTCATACAAAAGCCTTCCTTATGTGAAATTTTGCAGGCGTCAGCCTGTACATGCTATTATACGTTTTCCACCCGCAGGTGTCAACATGGCATCATTCCATTGTTTCCGTGCTTCCAGTCAAGTCCGCGCCCTGCGCGCCAGTGATGCGTACCGGTACAAATTGGCCTTCCTCCACAGAAAACGCACTGTCAAACAAAACACGCCCGTCGATATCCTGAGAATCTGCATAGCTTCTGCCAAAGTACATGCCGGTTTCGCCATCCCAGCCTTCGCACAGCACTTCCACCAATGTCCCTTTCATGCGCGCTGCAAAATAATCGAGCACATCGGATTGCAGCTCCTCGATAATCATGCGACGCTCCTGCTTTACATCTTCGTCAATCTGATCCGGCATAGCAGCCGCTTCGCTGCCCTCTTCCGGCGAATAACAGAAGACGCCTGCGCGTTCGATATTCATCTCACGCAAGAATTCACACAGCTCTTCAAATTCCTCCTGCGTCTCCCCTGGCAGGCCGACAATCAGGCTGGTGCGCAGCACAAGGCCCGGGATGCGGGAACGCAGCTTGCCAAATAACGCCTTGAGGAATTGGGCATCGCCGCGGCGATGCATGGCTTTTAAAATACGGTTATTGACATGCTGGATTGGGATATCCAAATATTTGACAATCTTCGGCTCATCCGCAATAACCTGGATCATTTCATCCGTAATTTCATCCGGATAGAGATAATGCAGGCGCACCCAGGTAAAGTCCATACGGCACAGCTCGCGCAGCAGTTCCGGAAGCATATGCTTGTGATAGATATCCCTGCCGTAACGGGTGATATCCTGTGCGACAACGATGAGCTCACGCACGCCTGCCGCAGAAAGCGCCTTCGCTTCCTCTAAAATATCCTCCATCGTGCGCGAGCGGAACCGGCCGCGCAGGGATGGGATCACACAATAGGCGCAATGGTTGTCGCATCCCTCTGCGATCTTCAGATAGGCAGTGTAGCCCGGCGTCAGCAGGATGCGCCCGCCTTCCATTTCCGCTTCATCGATCTGCCCGAAATGCTTATATACCGTCCCCGGCGCCTGCATGACAGCGCGGACAGCATCCACAATGTTGGTATAGCTGCCCGTGCCGAGCACGGCATCAATTTCCGGCATCTCCTCTGTAATCTCATCCGGATACCGCTGCACCAGACATCCTGTCACAATCAATGCCTTGAGCACACCGGTTTCCTTCAGCTGTGCGGTCTCCAGGATGGTATTGATGGCCTCCTGCTTGGCAGACTCAATAAAACCGCAGGTATTGATGACCGCAACGTCTGCATCTGCCACGTCATCGACAATGGTAACGCCTGCTTCCTGGAGCTGCGCCAGCATATGCTCGCTATCCACAAGATTTTTCGCACATCCCAGTGAAATGATTCCCAAGCGAATGGACATAAATCGTTCGTTCCTCCTTGTACGCGGCGCGCCGCGTTTCATTCATCAGCAAGCTCGGCGCAATAGTCCTCCATTGCTGCTCGTATTTGGGAAAAGGTAAAGCCGCGCCGCTGGAGCGACGCCATGGCCTTTTCCCTCTCCCGCCGATCTGAGACATCTCCGCGCAGCCGTTTGTCCAGCAACGCCTTCATGGTTTCCAGATCGGGTTCAAACATATCCAATACCTCCGCCGCGATATCGTTCGGCACGCCGCGGTGATACATCTCCTGCCGGATCCGCAGGATACCATAGCCCTTGCGGGCATAGGAGCGCAGCAAAAATTCTGCGTACGCATGGTCGTCAATCGCGCGCAATAGGCGCATGCGCTCGACGGCATAGGCCGCCGCTTCCGGTTCAAATTCCTTTTCCAGCAGCTTGCGCTCCAGCATCGCCGCAGACAACGGCCTGCGGCTGAGCATCGCCGCAGCTGTTACCTCAGCCTTGCGGTACTGCTCTTCCTCACATGTCGGATTGTTCTGCATGCTTAAATATCGTCATCGCCGAAATCATCTGCATCAATCGAAACGGCTGCCGAGCGGCGCGGCGGTTCTGCATCCTCCGCAAACTGCCCTTCATCCATCTCTTCCGAGAGATCATCTACCGGCACATCATCCTTCATCTGCTTCCGGCGCTTGGACGCGCTTTCCTTGCGCTCTTGTTTGACCTTTTCCCGGTTCTCTTTGATGGCTTCCCGTATCTGCTGCTCTAGCTCATCTGCAACAGTCGAATTTTCGGTCAAATATTTTTTCGCATTATCGCGCCCCTGGAACCGTTCGCCATTGACAGTATACCATGCGCCGCCTTTTTTAATAAGTCCATAATCGACACCCAGATCAATCAACTCGCCAACCCTGGAAATACCTTCGCCGTACATAATATCGAAATATGCCTCACGGAACGGGGGCGCCATCTTATTTTTGACAATTTTTGCGCGGGTATGGCTGCCGATCAGCTTATCGCCGTCCTTCAGATGCTCCACGCGGCGCACGTCGATACGGATCGAGGAATAGAATTTGAGCGCGCGTCCGCCGGTCGTCACCTCCGGATTGCCGTACATGACGCCCACCTTTTCACGCAGCTGGTTGATGAAGACGGCAGCGCATTTGGACTTGGCAATGACACCTGCCAGCTTGCGCAGCGCCTGGCTCATCAATCGGGCATGCAGGCCAACAAACGAATCGCCCATATCGCCTTCAATTTCCGCACGTGGAACCAGTGCGGCAACCGAGTCAATCACGATGATATCCAATGCGCCGGAACGCGCCAGCTGCTCTGCAATTTCCAACCCCTGGTCGCCGCTGTCCGGCTGGGATACCAGCAGGCTATCCACATCGACACCCAATGCCGCTGCATAGACCGGATCCAATGCATGCTCGGCGTCAATGAACGCCGCGATGCCGCCCTGTGCTTGTGCCGATGCAATCGCATGCAGCGCAAGCGTGGTTTTACCAGAAGATTCAGGACCATAAATTTCAATAATTCTGCCGCGCGGCAGCCCGCCGATGCCCAGCGCCATATCCAGCCCTATCGAACCAGTGGAAATTACCTCCTTATCCAGCGGCTCCGCTTCCTGCCCCAAATACATCACGGCATTTTTGCCATGGTCTTTTTCAATTTGCGCCAGTGCAATGCTGAGCGCCTTTTGTTTATCGGTTGCAACAGTAACTGTTGGCAACTGCTTTTTCTTTGCCATATAAGCCTCCTAAAAACATCGTGAACATCACGCTTTCCATAGCGAACGGCGTGATGTGTGCAAATCAAAAACATTCTCTACTTTACTGCGCAAAGGATACGCGGCACCCCTGCCAGATCGCGTCGTAGATGTACATCGTGCCAGCCGGCAGCTGTGAAAATGTCCATCACCTGCCGCCCTTGCTTCCAACCGCATTCGGCAAACAGTCTTCCGCCTTCCGCCAAGCAAAATGCTGGCGCCTGCGCCATCGCACGATAAAAATCCAGGCCATCCACACCGCCATATAGCGCAAGGTGCGGTTCATATGCGCTAACGCTCCGGTCAAGCTCCCGCATCTCCTGCGCCGTAATGTACGGCGGATTGGAAACAACAATATCCAATATACCATCCAAGCTGTCCGGCTGCAAGGCATTTCCGCGCAGGATTTTCAGCCGCGGCTCCTTCAATTGATAGGATGCCGCGTTCCGGGTAGCGATATCCAACGCTGTTTCAGAACAATCCAGCAGCGTCACCTGCGCCTCCGGCACGGCAAGCGCAATCGAAATGCCGATACAGCCGCTTCCGCAGCATAAATCGAGTACCCGCGGCTGATCCATTTCCCTAGCCGCCTGTACTGCCGCATCGCACAGCCATTCGGTATCCCCGCGCGGGATCAGTACCCCCGGACGCACAGCAAAGCGGTTTCCATAAAAATCCCACTCGCCGAGAATATAGGCAAGCGGTTCGTCCTTTGCTCTGCGCTCCAGGAAAGCCTGTAGCCTGTGCGCAGCATCTGGCGTCAAGCGGGTTGTCTTCCAGCCGACTGTGTCGCGCGCTTCCAAACCCGCCGCATATGCGGCCAGCTCGCGCGCTTCCAAATCTGCTTCCGCTACGCCCATCGCAGCCAGCGACCGGCGCGCAGACACAAACGCATCCCAAAGGCTTACCATTTGTCCTCCTGCCGGTCCTCCGGTATCACATGCTGCAACGATACGATCGCCACTTCGATCATGCTGTCGTCCGGCTCCAGGACAGTGATGCGCTGAAGCATCATGCCCGGCCAGCGCAGGATCGCGGTCAAAATGTTATCATGCCGCCCAGCAAACCGGTTCAATTCATAGCTCAGTCCGATGACAACCGGGAGCAGTACAATGCGCAGCACAAGCTGGATGAGCCTGCTCTCCGCCGTGACGATGGAGAATACCAGGATACTGATAATCATCACGACAAATAGGAAGCTGGTGCCGCACCGCGGATGCTCGCGCGGCTGGATGCGCACATGTTCCGTCGTCAGCTCTAAGCCTTTTTCATAGCAATAAATGGTCTTGTGCTCCGCGCCATGGTAACGAAAGGTCCGACGCATATCTGGAATACACCCCATGAGCGCCATGTATCCAATAAAAATGAGAATACGCAACACGCCTTCCAACAGGTTGACGCCCAGATGCGGTATGGTGTCCGGCAAAAAGCTGGCTGCCAACGCCGGAAGCAGAATAAACAGCCCGACGGCAAGGCCGATGCCCAACACAATGGAAATCAGGTACAGTGCGGATTCTATCGCGCCTTCCCCAACCTTGTCCATCAACCACTGTTCAAATTTCGACGGCTGTTCGTCGTCATCCTCCTCCAAAAACTGCGCGGAATATTCAATCGCCTGAAAGCCTTCGATCAGGGATTGCACCATGACGACAAAGCCCCGGATAACCGGGATTCCCGCGATCGGATATTTTTCCTTGAGCGGTGTCGACACCTCATCGTGAATTGCCATGGTACCGTCTGGCTTGCGAATGACCGTGCAGCGTTTGCGCGGTCCCTTCATCATAATGCCTTCTAAGATCGACTGCCCGCCGATCGTCGTCTTATGCATAACATGTTGAGATTCCTTTGTTTTCAATCCTTATTCCTCACTTGTACCGGTGTCCGCGGCGATGATTTCCGTGGGTTCTACGCGGCTGGTATCGGTATTCGCCATCGGCAGCGTAATCGTCACCTGCGTGCCTTCCCCGTATTTGCTTGCAATATTCAGCGTGCCACCGTGCATGCGCACAATTTCATCGGTGACCGCAAGCCCAATACCGCTGCCGCGCTGTTTGGAGCTGCCTTTGTAAAATTTCTCTTTGACAAACGGCAGTTCGTCTTCTTTGATACCAACGCCCCAGTCCCGTACTTCAATGATAACCGTATACCTGTCGCGCGAAAGCAAAATTTCAATTTTTCCGCCGCTCTTGCCATATTTGACGGCATTGTCAATGACATTTAAAAAGACCTGCTTCAAACGGTGGCGGTCGCCGTTGACCGGGCACATCTGGTCCGGAATATCGTATACCAGCTGAATCTGTTCTTTTTCCAGCATGGTTTCATACATGAAAACAGCCTCGTACAGCTCTGCGCCGACGTCAAACAGCTCCACATTCAGCTTCATGCGCCCAGACTCCAGACGGGTAAAGTCCAATAGCTCCTCCACCATTTGGGTCAGGCGCCGGCTCTCCTTCTGGATGATACCAAGTCCCATAATCACTTCTTCCGGATCGGAGGCTCCGCCTGCAATCAACGTATCGCTCCAGCCGCCAATCGCTGTGAGCGGCGTGCGCAGCTCATGGGAGACCGACGAAATGAAATCATTCTTCATGCGTTCCGCGCGGCTGATTTCCTCCGACATATGGTTGATGGTATCGCATAGGTCGCCGATTTCATCGTCATAAACCTTGTGCAAACGCATGCCATACCGCCCGGCAGCAATTTCCTTTGCTATGATGTTGATCTTCATCACCGGCTCAACAATGGACTTGATAAAGTACCGGTTGGAAAGCTCCACCACCAACGCAAGGAACAGGCCAATGAGCAGGCAAGCCAAAACAACATAAATGATCTGCCTCTGCACAATTGCCATCGACGAAATGCACCGCACGCAGCCAATCAGGTTGTGGCTTGGCCCATACAACGGCGCAGAGGCTGATATGACACGTTCGCCGGACTGTGTATCCTTTCCCATCCATACAACTGTCGCGCTCTGCTCCAGGCACATGGCCACATCCTCTGTCCCCGGCTCTGACCCGGTTTCCGTAAACGCAGAAGACGACGTCAGAATCGCTCCGCTGGAGGATACGATCTGTAATTCCAACTTGTCCTTGTCTTCAAAGCTGTTGACAAAGGACTCACCGGCAGATAAGAACTGCTCATAGTTGGAATTCAGGAACCGGTTGATAAAATCCGCCGACTGCTCCGCCCGCGTCGCCAGGTTGTTTCGTATATCACTATAGTAATAGCTCGCCGAAATCATCGTGACAATGATGGTGGCAATCGCGATTGCCGCCGTAATGATGGTCATAAAATTCATGGTCCAGCGGCCCTTCAGACCGCCTCCGGCATGCTGCACCCGTATTTCACGCGGCCCCTCGGATTCCTGCTTTCCTTTAAATTCCTGCGCAATATCAGGCAGTTCCCTGGTATCCGCGGTAACCTTTTTATCCATAGGTTAATCCTTCCACATGTAACCAAATCCGCGTACGGTTGTGATATGCTTTGGAGAAGCCGGATCATCCTCTACCTTAATCCGCAAGCGGCGAATATTGACGTCAACAATCTTTAATTCACCGGAATAATTTTTTCCCCAAACCGCGCTGAGCAATTCCTCCCGGTCCATGGCTCGCCCACGGTTTTCCAAAAATGTTTTCATCAGAGAAAATTCTACCTGCGTCAGGTCGACGCGCACATTGTTCTTTTTTAGCTCTCTTGCACGCATATCCAGGCAAAATACGCCGCTTTGGATGGTTTCTGAAGTAAATGCATGCAGGCCCAGGCGGCGCACGAGCGCGTCAACGCGCGCGGTCAGCTCGACAACAGAAAACGGTTTGGTCACGTAATCGTCTGCACCGGTCATCAATCCGGTAACCTTGTCCGATTCCTGCGTCCGCGCCGTCAGCATGATGATGCCGCCTTCATAGCCTTCCGCCCGCAGGGTGCGGCAAACCTCGTAGCCGTCAATCCCGGGCAACATCACGTCCAGGATGCAAACTGCGGCATCTGGATTTTCATGAAATTTTTCCAGCGCTTCCTCGCCGCTGCCCGCCTGTACAACCTCATAGCCGGCGCGTTTTAAATTGATTACAACAAACCCGCGGATGTTTTCTTCATCCTCCAAAACCAAAACCTTGCGTGTCATCATAAATATCAAACCGCTCCCTTTATCCAAGCTTTTATTATTTCCACTCGTTTGTAATGACAGTAAACGCCCTTTGGACTTCTTTTTCCGTCATATCATATTGGGTATTCCCGTCCCCGAGCTTTGCGGCGAAGCAGATATCAGAGGTGGAGCCCAGTTCAATCAGCCCGTCAGCCGATGCCTCCTGCTTCCGATCCTCTCCAGTGAACGAATAAATCGTCAAAATCTGCTCCTGCAGCCCATCCTGCTCCATAAAAACCGTCTCATTTCTTCCGGACTGGCTGATTGACACTGCCGTCACATTGTTTCGCCATTCTTTCGGAAATTCCAGCATCCATCCTTCTGTGGGGCTGTCATAGATGGTATGCACCAGCTTTGCCTCATCGCCCATACCGTATCGGTACCAATCGATCATCCATAGGGTTTCAGCCGCTTCCCTATCCTCATACCCGGGCAGGGCATGCAGCTGCGGGACTTCAATCGAGCCGTCCCCATCGATATCTTCACAGAAATACAGCGAAGTAGACCGGTATGTGGATGTATTCGACGATGTCGCAACATTGCGCAGCGTGGAGCCATCCAGTACATAGATGTCTGTCTGCATGCCGTTGTCATTTTCAAACTTGTTGTCCACAAAAACCGCCTGCATCTCCGAATCGTTCAGTTGGCCTGCCGTTATATTCGCAATCGCCTGCACATCCTGCGTAGCATCCGTTTGGGAGAGCAGCAGCATTTTTTCATTATCATAGTCATATACCGAGGCTGTTTTGCGTTCGGTATTATCATACGACAATGTAAACAGCTCCTCTGTATTGTCCCGATCCATATCGCTGACGATATAGTTCGTACAAGTCGTGGACAGCAGCTCCTCCAGCTTATGGTCGCGCACGCGGCATACAGTTAAACCCTGTTTCACTTCGTTGGACAACGTCCAGGTCAGCACCAGCAGCTTTTCCTGACCATCCTCTACTGTCAGAAAGGACATGGATCCGACTGCCGAGCCCGGACCCGCAATGCTGCCGATTTCTTTGTATTCGCCATCCTCCCATGCAAACGCATAAACATAAATTTTACCACCTGTTCCATCGCGGAGAAATACAATCGCTTCGTCGGCGCCATCGCTGTCAATATCCTCAAATGTAACGGTATTACGATAGGAACCGCTCTGCGGCGTCACATAGGTTTTTCCCTCACTGATGATTTTTTCCAGTTGCTCTTGCAGCAGTGTAAAATTCTCCGACGGCTTCGGCGTTTGCAGCAGGTCATCTCCTCCCGATATCAGGGAGCAGCCCGTCAACAGCGCTGTGCACAACAGGAGGATGAAACATTTTTTGATGATTTTCATACGATCTATCCTTTTTTCACAGGCAATACGTCCTATCTGTTGAATCTATCCATACGGCCAGCCGCAAGGCTATTCCCCTTGCGACAGTACGTCTATTGTATCACACTTTATACTATTTGAACACCACAGACCGAACAAATTTTCTTTTTCCCTTGACAACGATTTGCCAAATATGCTACCATAACTACGTTATATTTTTTGCGGATATGGCGGAATTGGCAGACGCGCTGGATTTAGGTTCCAGTGGTATTCGATCATCGTGGGGGTTCAAGTCCCCCTATCCGCACCATGTCGGGGCAAAGCTAGCTTTGCCCCGACGTTTTTTCTATTCCACTTCTCTGATTTGGATAGACAAATGCTCCCCGTATGGTTGACAGCGGTCTTTCACTGCCTTTCATGCAGGGAGCATTTTACTATGAGATTAGGTCATCTTGTTTCATTTTTCGGGTCGTTATGAGATAACATATGGTGAAGAACACAATGCCATAGACCGAAGCCAACGGAACCGCTATGCCAATATCCACCAACGTTGCGCCTTCTCGCAGGCTGAACACATAGGACAGCGGTACACGGACCAGGAACGACGCAGTAATGCCCTGCATCATAACCGGCAACGGTTTGCTGTGCCCATTGAAATAGCCGATAAAGCTGAAAACGACACAGGTTAAGATCGCCTCCGGGCTGAATCCGCGCAAATATTCCGCCGCTTTTTCTATGTAAGCAGGATTTGAGGTAAACAGTGACGCCGGTATATCCCCGTGAAAGAATGCGATTGCAGAAATGACCACACCGACCGCCATGCCGATCCCCATGCCGGTATAAGTCGCGCGCCGGGCGCGTTTTTCCTTTCCAGCGCCGACATTTTGCGCGACAAACGCGGACATGGACTGCATGAGCGAGGATGGCACCAGCATAACAAACGTAACGATTTTCTGCGCAATGCCATAGCCGGAGGACGCTTCCAGCCCAATGTTGTTGATAATGGCACACAAAATCAGGAAAGATAGATTCGTCAAACATTCCTGCAATGCAAGCGGCGCGCCCAGCTTTAAAAAGCATACAATTTCCCGGTTAAACCGGATATTTCTCAAGGAAACCGTGAACGGCAATTCCTGCCTGCGTATGATAATGAGCGACAGCACCACACTGACAGCCTGCGCCAGGATGGTAGCCAATGCCGCACCGACAACATCCATATGAAAAACCGCAACAAAAACAAGGTCTCCTATGACATTGACGATGCATGCGATCAGGACAAACAGGAGCGGCAGCCTAGAATTGCCCAAGCCGCGGAAAATACCGCTGATAACATTATATGCAATGACAAAAACGATGCCGCCGCCGCAGACGCGCACATAGGATACCGTCAGGTCATACGCTTCTGTCGGCGCATTCAGCCATCCTGCAAATTGTGGCGCAAACAACAGCATCAGCACCGTCAGGCCTGCTGCAAACACAGCGAAAAAACAGACCGCGCCGCCGATGACATTGCCAATGCGATGCACGCTGTTTTCTCCCAAATAACGGCTGATTAAGACCGTCACACCCATTGTCAGGCTGGAAATGACAAAGGTAATCAGATTGACGATATTGCTGCCGGTTGAAACCGCAGAGATTCCGGCATCGGTGCCAAACTGCCCTACGACAAGCAGGTCTACCGCGCCGTACATTGCCTGCAAGATCAACGCGCCCAGCACCGGGATCATAAATTGGATGAGTTTACCGGCTATGCTTCCCTGCGTAAAATCATCCGCTATGGTATTTGGTTTGGACATTTTGCTCTCCTTCTCTATACTTTATTCCTTAATTTCAACATTACATTTATTATACTGACATTCTGCATTTTCGCAAGCATTTATGTCTGTGTGATTTCACAAAATAAAATGAGAATACCAATGCTGTCGGTATCCTCCATGCACAAAAGAAACATCTAGAACTCTTCTGATGCTACAGGCAATTCTTTGCTGTCACCATGATTCTATTCCTTTATGTTCCTGCCGGATAAACTGCTTCGGCGTGATACCATAGGCAGCGAACCTTGCCCGCAAAAAAGCCCTATTCCACACGGAACAGGGCTTGACAATCGGTAATCTGATTTTTACAGGGCAGCCTTTGCCGTAGCAACCAGCGCCTCGAATGCCGGCTTGTCGTTTACAGCCAGGTCAGCGAGCATCTTACGGTTAATGTCGATGCCAGCCTTCTTCAGGCCATTCATGAAACGGCTGTAGTTCATGCCGTTTGCCTGAGCAGCAGCAGAGATACGGGTGATCCACAGTCTGCGGAAATCTCTCTTCTTCTGCTTGCGGCCGATATATGCATAACGCAGGGACTTCATAACCGCTTCATTTGCGGTGCGGAACAGCTTGGACTTAGCGCCAAAGTAACCCTTGGAAAGCTTCAGAATCTTTTTTCTTCTCTTGCGCGTCATCATTGCGCCCTTCACTCTTGCCATATTTTAAATGCCTCCAAATTCAAATCGTAAGTGGTTTTATTTTCCTGAAATTAGCCGTACGGCAGCAGACGCTTTACCTGTGCTACATTGGTAACGTCAGCATAGCCTTCCTTGCGCAGATGTCTCAGGCGCTTGGTGGACTTCTTGTTCAGGATATGGCGGCGTCCAACATGTGCACGCTTGATCTTGCCAGTCTTTGTCATCTTAAAGCGCTTGGAGGCGCCGCTGTGAGTCTTAATCTTAGGCATACTTTGTTCTCCTCTCTAGATAGGGCTGCACCGGTACGGTACAGTAAATAATTGTATCAATCGGCCGAATCCGCCTTCGGAGCCTGCTGCGGCTTTCCGGATTTTCCCTTCCGGCCGCCTTTCTTGCCAGCATCCTTCTTCGGATTGTCCTTTTTCGGCCCCAGAAACATAATCATCTGACGGCCTTCCAGTTTAGGGGACTTCTCCATGCTGCCGATATCCGAACAGGTCTCGGCAAACCGGCGCAGCAGCTCCAGACCGATGGAAGAATGCGTCACTTCACGACCGCGGAAACGGACGGAAACCTTTACCTTATTTCCTCCCTTAAGGAATCGCTTGGCGTGATTGACCTTAACGTTAAAGTCGTTCACATCGATGCCAGGGCTGAGGCGGATTTCCTTGATCTCCACAACATGCTGGTTCTTCCTTGCTTCCTTTTCACGCTTTGCCTGTTCAAAGCGGAACTTGCCGTAGTCCATCACACGACATACGGGCGGAACAGCATTTGGCGCGATTTTCACAAGGTCAAGATTTTTTGCAGCGGCAGCTTCCAGCGCCTTGGCCAGCGCCACAACGCCAACCTGATTGCCCTCTGCATCAATCAATCTGACTTCCTTGTCGCGGATCTCTTCATTGATCTGGTGTTCCATACTGCTAATTGTTAAGCACCTCCAAACGGTTAAACGAAAAAAATTGGTTCCGGCATGCGCCGGGAAATAAAAAACGGACGGAAAAACACCGCCCGACACCGCTTTCCGTGCAAACGGAAAACAGAACATCTGAACCTCTCAGCGTCAGCGCGAGGTGAGGACGGTGAAGCCCTTCTTTCTTTTGCCCGTCTAGTATAGCAGAGTTTTTCCAGTGTGTCAACAGAAATTTTCCGTTTTTTGGCGTCTTGCATCTCCTGCTTGACAACCCGGCGTCCCATATGATATCCTCCATGTCAGATCAAAAAGATTCCCGACCGGCTTGATAATTTTTCCAGTGTTTTTTCTCACAAAACTGTTGAAAAACCTGAAAAAATGCGCTATCATATTTATACAGGATAGCCAAAGGCTGGCTCCCAATGGAGGACGCACGTATGAGCGAAGAGTACAAAAACAATTTTGTGATCCTCACCGACGAGGAAGGCAATGAGAAAGAATTTGAACACATCGATACCCTCGAGGACAACGGGACAGTCTATCTGGCCTTTATCCCCGCCGAGCTGAATCTGGAAGAAGAAGCCGAGGTTGTCATCCTGAAGATCATTGAGGAGGACGGCGAAGAACTACTCGCTTCGGTGGATGACGAGGAGGAAAGCCTCCGTCTCTACCATATGTTTATGGATCGCCTGGAGGATCTGTATGACACTCCAGACGATGCGGATGCATAATCTTCCCCGCAACCTCATAGTATATAGTATGGATCACGCGCCCTGCGCGGTTAGACAGTCACCTTTTTTTAACCCACAATTAGTTTACGGGACTCCGGATGTTCCTGGCGCCGAGTGCAGGCCTCCCGCTGCGGCGGAAGTTGGAAGCACAGAAGCGCCGGACAGGAGACCCACCTGCCAGGAGCTGTGCAGGTTACTAATCTGGTGACATCGGCCGTGCGGGGTTTCTTTGCGCTCTTCCAGACGCCACGCAAAATTCTCTTTTTCTTTCCTTTTTTCGCTAAAATTTCTATCATTTTTACTCTTTACATTCCGCTACAGCGGGTGTATAATGTACAAAATAAACAAAGAGAAAGGAGTGAATACCATGGAGTCTATGATCCAGATCCGAAATTACGACCCGCGTCCGGAAAAGCCCGACATCGACGACCTCATCTACGGTGATGAACATCGCGTTTCTGAAAAGTAAGCACAAGCTTTTGAAACTGTTGAGATTCCCACGCAGAAAGAGGCGTGGTTTTTTTCTACCATTCACAAAAAACTGGCGTTTGATCCATGTTTTTTGTTTTGAGTATAGATGATGTAAACCGACGTCGTCGTGGCAGCGTCGCGCACAAAAGCGCGGCGCTTTTTTACAGACAAAATGTTTTGCACATTTCCACAGAGTTTTGCACAGAGTTGAATCATGCGTTTGCAATACTTTTTGTAATCGTTTTGTCATCATCGAATCCATACATTGCTTTTCCATCTTGGTTGGGAACTGCTTCGTTCCCATACCTATGGACAAGCCCAACAGGAGATTTGATCGAATTATGCCCCAACAAAAAAAGAATGGGTTCGGCTGCCTGCCGATCTTGTTACTCGCAGCGCTTGCCATTTGCATCCGCTTCGGGTTCCCCTCGTTGCAGACCAACCAAATTTCCCTACCCGAATCCGGTTTTCGTTCTGTTGCCTCCGTCAACCCTGCCCCCGCAGACTCCGGCACGTTCGACGCGCTGTACGCCCCCTATTATGCGCAGTTGTCCGCCTCCGAACAAACCGTTTATCGCCAGCTGTATCAGGCCGTAACCGATTGCGCAGAATCATTCGATCCGCAGGCTGAGATGTCTATCGAATCACTCAAAAAAGTCTCGTTGGCTGTATCCTATGACCAGCCCCAGCTCTTTTGGTGGGAAGGCTCCTTTTCCTATAGCTCGTACGAATACGCGCCCGATATCCCTGTAGAAGTTCGCCCGATTTACAACGATCTTGCCAACGACTTGGAAACGCACCAGCAGGAATTTGACACCGCGGCCCAGCAGCTCCTTTCCTCTGCGGCGTCCATGCAGCGCCCACAGGATCGTGAGCTGTACATCCACGACACCCTCATTGATCTTGTCACCTATACCGACAACGCAGCATACAGTCAGACCGCGTACAGCGCTCTGGTAAATCATGAGACGGTATGTGCCGGATACACCCGCGCATTTCAGTATTTGATGATGCAGCTGGATATTCCCTGTTATTACTGCGCCGGTACAGCGGCTGAGAGCGAAAGCCTCGATCCGCAGACCCATTCCTGGAATATCATCCAGCTCAACGGCAATTTTTACAACATCGACGTCACATGGGATGACAATGAATCCAGCGGCTTCACCAGCTATGTTTTTTTCAACCGGACGGATAGCTTTTTTGAAAATCAGCTGCATATCCGCGCCCAGGAAGGTTTTGCGCTTCCGTCGTGCGACAGCACGGAATGTTCATTGGAAAACCTATTTGGCGCACAACCAATGATAGACAGCCTATCCGACTATGGTATTTCGTCCAACAGCATCACCTATGATCTCAATGGCTATTATCAATTCTGTGAGCAGCAGCTGATTGCGGCGGGCTCCCAAACCGGTACGCTGTATTGCCTCGTCCATGGGGAACAGACGATGGATGCCATCAGCGCGTTGTCCAGTGAGGATATGAATGCCGGTTACTTGAATACGGTATTCCAAACGGCTTTTCCTTATGGTTCCAGCTATTCCCACAGCCTGACCAGCTATCTTGTCGGGGATGAGTATTATTTCCTTTCTCAAGACTATACATTCCGATAATGGAAGCATGCCTCTGAACCGCACCGTTTTCAGAGGCATGTTTTTTGTGGTTTTATTCACGTGAGCGATCCATACTGCGGTACTGCACTGCTTCGGCAATGTGTGCTGCGGCAATCTGCTCTTCCCCCGCAAGGTCGGCAATCGTGCGAGCAAGCCGCAAAATGCGGTCATAGCTTCTTGCCGTCATGCCAAGGCGTTCAAATGCGGCATCCATCAGCGCTTGCCCAGCTGCATCCAGCTTGCAGTATTGCACCAGTTGCGCCGGCAACATATCCGCATTGCATGTGATGCCGGAACCATGATATCGCCGCACCTGGCGTTCACGCGCAGCGATGACGCGGGCACGGATCTCGGCTGAGCTTTCCGCCGGTTTCCGGTTCGCCAGATCTTTGAGTGGCACCGGCCGCACATCAATCTGGATATCAATGCGGTCAAGCAGCGGCCCAGACAGCTTTTTGCGATACTCGCGCACCTCCGCAGGTTTGCAGCGGCAGCGCCCCGACGGGTGCCCATACCAACCGCATTTGCACGGATTCATCGCGCAGATCAGCATAAATTTTGCCGGATACGTCACGCGGCCCGCCGTGCGCACAATGGAAACCTGGCCGTCCTCCAGCGGCTGGCGCAGCACTTCGAGCGCGTCCTTTCGGAACTCCGGAAGCTCATCCAAAAACAGTACGCCGTTGTGGGCAAGGCTCAACTCGCCCGGCACTGGAATGCCTTTTCCGCCGCCCGCGATACCTGCGGCGCTGGTGGTGTGATGCGGCGAACGGATGGGACGGCCCTGCCGCATGGCCGCAGCACTTCCCTCCCCGATAACAGAATAAATGCGCACGACATCCATTTTCTCCTGCTGCGTCATCGGCGGAAGGATGGTCCCAATGCGCTTGGCCATCATGCTTTTGCCTGAGCCGGGCGAGCCGCTCATGAGGATATTGTGCCCGCCAGCGGCTGCAATTTCCATAGCGCGCTTGACATTTTCCTGCCCCATGACATCACTGTAATCCGGCTGTGCGATCTGCATCTCCGGACTCCGCACGGTTGGGATATAAGGAGAAAGCAGATGTTTTCCCGCCAGATGATCTATGATCTCGCGTACATGGCTGACCGCATAGATGGTCAAGCCCTCGCCGATCAACGCCGCTTCCGCTGCGTTGTCTGCCGGCAAAAACAGGCATCGCTTACCGGCATCCCGCACAGCCATCGCCATGGAAAGCGCGCCCTTGACCGGACGCAATTCCCCGTTCAGGCTGATTTCGCCGATGAAAACGCTGTCCGTCGGCAGCGGTTGCCGGATGGTCCCCAGCGCCGTCAGCAGGCCAAGCAGGATCGGCAGATCATACACCGCGCCCTCTTTTTTGATATCTGCCGGGGCAAGGTTGACTGTCTTGCGGCATGGCGGTATTTGCAGGCCGATGCTCCGCGCCGCCGTCATCACACGCTCGCGCGACTCGCGGACCGCCGCGCCAGGCAGCCCAACCAGCTCAAACGAAGGCAGGCCATTGGCAATCCCGCATTCCACGGTCACCAAATATCCTTCTATCCCATAAATCCCCGCAGAATATACTATTGCAATCATTTTCCCGTCTCCCTCCGCATACCTGTCTGTTCCATTTTACAGCAAACACTTGCTATCCGCAATGGAAGAAGGCTTGGATTTTAAATTTGATAAAAATTTGTCAAAGATTCTACCATAATAGCACAATAAATGATCTTTTTTGGTATTTTTCTAATTTTTTTGTGCTTTTTGCGTAAATTCTTTTTGTTTTGTGTTTACAGGGGATATTTTTTTTGCTAAAATAAGTAAGGTTAAGAGGAGCTGTCGCTACGGCCCTTCCTAACTATGCTGCTTTTTTGCATCAGCCCACTCCTGATCGTTCCGAAGCAGCGTGTGCCGTTTACATACCAGGATATGGAAACGGCTTATTTGAAATTATATAGGAGGAACGATATAATCATGGCAAGAAAAATGAAATCCATGGACGGCAATACCGCTGCGGCTCATGTATCCTATGCATTTACCGAAGTTGCTGGTATTTATCCGATCACCCCGTCCAGCCCGATGGCCGACAACGTTGACCAGTGGGCAGCCGCCGGCAGAAAGAACATCTTCGGCACCACGGTTAATGTGGTTGAAATGGAATCCGAGGCCGGCGCATCCGGTACCGTACACGGTTCTCTGGCTGCAGGCGCCCTGACGACGACCTACACGGCTTCCCAGGGCCTGCTGCTGATGATCCCGAATATGTACAAGATCGCAGGTGAGCTGTTGCCGTGCGTATTCCATGTCTCCGCTCGTACCGTTGCATCGCATGCACTGAATATCTTCGGCGACCATTCCGATGTTATGGCATGTCGTCAGACCGGTTTCGCTATGTTATGTGAAACCAACCCACAAGAGGTCATGGACCTCTCCGCTGTTGCCCATCTGGCAACCATCGAAAGCCGCGTTCCGTTTATCAACTTCTTCGACGGCTTCCGCACCTCCCACGAAATCCAGAAGATCGAAGTATGGGATTACGATGATCTGGCAGAAATGACCGATATGGACGCTGTGGACGCGTTCCGCAAGCGTTCCCTGAACCCGGAGCGTCCGGTTATGCGTGGTTCCCACGAAAACGGCGACGTATTCTTCCAGCACCGTGAAGCAAGCAACAAGTACTATGAAGCCGTTCCTGGCATCGTAGAAAAGTACATGGGCAAGGTAAACGAAAAGCTGGGCACCGATTACAAGCTGTTCAACTACTATGGCGCCCCGGATGCTGAGCGCGTCATCGTTGCCATGGGCTCCATCTGCGACGTTGCAGAAGAAGTCATTGATTACCTCACCGCACAGGGCGAAAAGGTTGGCCTGGTCAAGGTTCGCCTGTTCCGTCCGTTCCGTGCAGACAAGCTGATCGAAGCAATCCCGTCTACCGCGAAGAAGATCGCCGTTCTGGACCGCACGAAGGAGCCTGGCTCCCTGGGCGAACCGCTGTATCAGGACGTTGTCTTCGCTCTGGCAGAGGCTGGCATCTCCGCTACCATCATCGGCGGCCGCTACGGCCTTGGTTCCAAGGATACGCCTCCGTCCTCTGTATTCGCTGTTTACGAAGAGCTGTCTAAGGATGCACCGAAGAAGCAGTTTACCATCGGCATCGTGGACGACGTTACCTGCATGTCCCTCGAAGAGAAGCCTTCTCCGAACACCGCAGCAGAAGGCACCATCGAATGCAAGTTCTGGGGTCTCGGCGGCGACGGTACGGTTGGTGCAAACAAGAACTCCATCAAGATCATCGGCGACAACACCGATAACTACGTACAGGCTTACTTCCAGTACGACTCCAAGAAGACCGGCGGCGTAACCGTATCGCATCTGCGTTTTGGCGAAAAGCCAATCAAGTCTCCTTACTACATCAACAAGGCTGACTTTGTCGCTTGCCACAACCCGTCTTACGTTGTCAAGGGCTACAAGATGGTCAACGACGTAAAGCCGGGCGGCGTATTCCTCATCAACTGCCAGTGGAC
>JAUNIY010000025.1 GCA_030523305.1 Eubacteriales bacterium | reverse complement strand
CTTTATTATAGGTTTCCTGAAACAAGATATATGTGCCAATCCCGGCGTCTTTGAGCTTGGTATAGTTTTCGACCGTAGTGGCGGCAATATTGACGTTGACACGGCGGATGGCGCCGTTTTTGTGCTTGATGCTGTAAATGGTTTGGATGGATTCCAGAATATATTCCAGGGGATTGTTGACAGGGTCTTCGCCGGCTTCAAGGGCGAGACGTTTATGACCCATATCCTGCAACGCGATGACTTCCTGGCGGATTTCGTCCTGCGTCAGTTTTTTGCGCGGGATATGGCGGTTTTTTGCGTGATACGGGCAGTATTCACAGCCGTTGATGCAATAGTTGGACAGATACAGCGGGGCGAACATGACGATGCGATTGCCGTAAAATTCTTCCTTGATTTTGCGGGCCAGCGCGTAAATTTCTTCATTCTTATCCTCGAGATCACAATCCAGCAGCACGAGCGCTTCTTTATGGGAAATGCCTTTCATATCGCGGGCTTTTGTCAGGATCTGGTCAATCAGCGTGCGGTTGTGCTTGTTTTCTTCCGCATAGGCAAGACAGGCGCGGATTTCCTCATCGCTGATAAATTCCTCGGCCTTGGGGGACATGACATTGTACATAGCGATGGCCTCCTTATGCTTTGGAATATACAGCCTTGGCGGTAATGCCGTCCAGCATACCGATCTTGCCGGATATTGCGCTGATGACATCGGCAGGTGCATCTAGGGCGATGCTGATGAGAGAAATATTCCGTTTCTCATAGGGGATACCCATCCGTCCAATGATGTAAGTGCGGTATTGATGTAAAATATCATTGAGTTGGCTTGTTTGTGCGGGATTCTCAACAACGATGGCGAGAACAGCTACACGGGTCTGATCCATATGAATTCATCCTTTCTACAAAAAAATACATCCCTGCGCCGCAACACAAGGATGTAAGATGAGCCAGAATAGTTTTACCGTATCGAACGGCTGGTGAAAAACAAACAATGTCTTTTCCGTCAGGCAAAACTCCTTGCGGGGCGGTACAATTGGTTTCAATATCCTGCGGTTTGCGGTAAGAAGCCATCTATCCGCGTACCGATTCTTTGTTATAGTATACCACCAAATACCAAAAAGCACAAGGCTATGATTTGGCAAGGATGTCACGCAACGATGGTGACTTTTGTGCCGACCGGACAGTATTTCCACAGGATGTCCATAACCGTGTTGTTTACAGCGACGCAGCCGGTTGTCCAGTCGGTTTGGCCGCCGAGATCACCCTTTTGGCCGTGGATCATAATCTGGCCGCCGAGCTTGGTATACCAATTCGGTTGCTGACCGGCGGAAAGCTGGGAAATGATTTCGTTGTATTCGTCCTGCGTAATCAACCCGGACTCCAGGCCGCGCTGGGCATCGTTTGCATTTGGGTAATTGAGACCAAGGGAGAGATAGTACTTGCTGTTCTCGTTGCGGACACAGATTTCGTATTCGCCTTCGGGATTGCGTTTGTCCCCTTCCTGCTGTTTTGCTCCTTCTGCATACTGGCTGGCGAGTCCAACGGTATACTGCGCAATAACGGTATCGCTATTATATAAAGTGAGCAAATGCTTGGATTTTTCTACCACGATAGAAACGTCTGTTGCTTCTTCGGGAGAGATGGTCGGCTCTTCGATGGGAAGCTCCACATGGGTTACCCATTGGACGCCGTCAATTTCTAGGATAGCGCCGTCGGTTTGTTGCACCTGCTTCTCGGCTTGGGAGGCAGCCTGTTCGATGGTCTTTTTGGCAGCTTCGCCGGTGCCTGCCGTTCGTGGCTCTGCGATAACCGTACTGGATAGGGAAGCTGCTTGGCTGTACAGTGCAGCGATTGTAACGGTGGCAGTACAGCATACAACAAAAGGAAGGATACAACGCTTGAAAATCGATTTTTTCTGTCTGTTCTTCATTACAAATCTCCATTCAAAATACAGGGGAACGGTTGCGTATGCAAAAGTCCGAATCATTCTCAATAGGGGAACAGCAGTCAGAAAGAGCTGTTGCAGTATGGGACCGAGGTAACCCAACATGTTCACCATTATAAAACGAATATCGCAATTCGTCAATTGCAGAGACGAAGAAAAAGTATACAAAAATAGCGCGGATTTCACTTAATCCGCGCTATTTTGACGAAAATTCATAAAAACTTCACAAATAATTACGGTTCATCGGCAAAATGATCCAGATCTATATGCGTTTCATAACGCACGCGGTCTGCAATCGTGAAGATAAATTCACGATTGGATGGACGGCGGCCTGCACTGAAGCCGGGCATGTAGCCATTGCAGCGTTTCCATGCCAATTCAATGGCATTGCGAATATCGCGTTCGACACTGGTCCAAGAAGCATGATTTTTATTTCCAACGGCTGGATAGAGGACTTTGGTAACCGAGATGCCTGGTGATGCGTCATCCAACACCATCATGATACATTCACGGACATAGCCGTAACCTGCAACATGAGCTGGGACTTGAAGGCTTTGCAGGATCTGTGTGACACGCACGAAAATATCGTGCCGACTGGGGTTCTGCATATGCGGCTGGGAAACACCATACCGGATGATCAGCTCTGTCAATTGTTCCATATGAACAGGTTTGCGCAGGAAGAAGCGAGCACCGAGGCGGCGGCATTCTGCAATCGTTTCAGAGGATTCAAAGGAGGAGAGAATGTAAACTGCAGGGCGACGCTCGGGTGCCAACAAATTGATTTCATGCAAAATGGTCCATGCATTGACGCCAGGAAGCATGAGGTCAAGAAGCAGCACGTCTGGGTGATCGCGCCGAATGGCGTCCATCAAACCCAGGCCGGAAGGATACATGCCGATAACAGACAATCCCTTTGCGGGCTGTGCGGTGGAGAAGAACAGTTTTGAAAATGTACTGTCTTCCGATGCAAGCATGACCTGAATAACAGATAACATAATTCATTCCTCACTTTTCTGCAAATATTTTTTCATGTCGGTTTTCATTATATATCGTATAAATGAAACAATCAATACTTCAAAATGAATAAAATTTATGAATTACAATAAAATTCGACAATCTAATCTCAGAAGAAAAATGCAAAAAATAGGGTGAAAAAATGTGTTTTTAATACAATAATTGTCGTTTAAAACGGATGTTTCTGCGTAGCAAAATGACCAAACACCATAAAAAAGAAAAAATCGACACATTTCGACGAAAAACAAAAAGAAAATAGTTTATGCTATATAAAAAGTAGATATATTTTTCTTGGGAAATAGAAAAAAGCAGATTTCCACGCATTTTTGCGGGAAATCTGCTCAAATCAATCTATTGGATGGGATCAATCCTTTTTGGCAACCAAAGCTGCGACCTTGTCATAGATGTCGATCACGTCTTTGGATGGTGCCGGTGTAACCAAGCTGACAAGGATATTGATCACCAAAGCGACCACAAATGCCGGCAAAAGCTCGTAGATGGCAAATGCGCCGCCGAGGGTGGAAATACCAAATTTCCAGATAAAGACCATTGCGCCGCCTGCAATCATGCCTGCCAACGCGCCGTAAGTATTGGAGCGCTTCCAGAACAGAGCGAGGAGGACGACCGGGCCGAAGGTAGCGCCGAAGCCTGCCCATGCGAACGATACAATGCGGAATACAGAACTGTTTGGATCGCGCGCAAGAAAGATTGCGATAACCGAAATGACAACAACCGTTGTGCGGGCAGCAAAAATGCTCTGCTTGTTGGTCAGCTTGACGCCGAACAGGTCCTGAAGAAGATTCTGGGAAAAGCTGGACGAAGCTGCCAGCAGCTGCGAGTCAGCGGTTGACATGGTAGCGGCCAAGATACCTGCCAGAATGACACCCGCCATCAGTGCGGCTAGAACGCCATGCTGGCTGATGAGCTGCGCAATGTTGATGATGATGCGTTCAGAATCCTCCAAAACTGGTAGTGTACCTGCTTTGGTCATGGCCAAGCCGACGATGCCAATGAACACCGCTACGGCCATGGAGATGACAACCCAGATCGTAGCGATACGCCGGGAGGTTTTTAGCTTCTTTTCATCCTCTGTCGCCATAAAACGCAGCAGGACATGTGGCATACCGAAATAACCAAGACCCCATGCGAGCATCGATGCGGAGGTCAGGGCGCCGTAAGCCGAAGAGGTACCGGTTTCCGGATCGTAGATATTTGTCAGGCTCAGGTAGCCAGGCAGGGATTGCGCATTGCTGATGACCGCATCCCAACCGCCTGCAGAAGAGATGCCATAGCATACGACGATAACCAATGCAATCGTCATGACGATGGACTGCACCAGGTCAGTGGTGCTTGCCGCCAGGAAACCGCCCAGCGTGCAGTAGCCGACGATGATTGCGGCGCTGACAATCATAGCAATCATATAATCTACCCCAAACAGCTGGTTGAACAGCTTGCCGCAGGCGGAAAATCCGGAAGCGGTGTACGGGATGAAGAAGATAATGATGATGACTGCCGCAACGGAGGACAGGATATGTTTTTTATCGCCATAGCGGTCAGAGAAAAAGTCCGGGATGGTGATAGAATTGGTGGTATGCGTATAGATGCGGATCCGGCGTGCGACAATCAGCCAGTTCAAATATGTACCGATTGCAAGGCCAATTGCAGTCCAGGCTGCATCTGCCACACCAGTCAGATAGGCGACGCCCGGCAGGCCCATCAGCAGCCAGCTGCTCATATCCGATGCTTCGGCGCTCATCGCTGTTACCAACGGGCCAAGTTTACGTCCGCCCAGATAGAAGTCATCGGTGTTTTTGTTCCTGCGGGAACAACGGAAACCGATGTAAAGCATCATCGCCAGATAAACGACAATGGCAATGACGATAACTGTGGTTGACATTTCAACTTACTCCTTTTTTCAGTTTGGATTTGTAAAACAATACTTGTGTATTTTATCATACAAAGGAGTAAACGAAAATATGAACTGAATACTAGAATAAAGTTTATACAATATAACGCATATTATATGGAATACCATCAATAAAATGAGAATATTACATCAAAATAGAGCCAATTACTGGCATCGATATGCTTTTAAAAACATAGGGAGCGTTGTACTGGAGTATTGATATAAAGAGTAATCCCCATTGCATATACACCAGTCATAAATCATAGCGCGTTCCAGCATCGCATAGGCTTTGACAATTTCATTGACCGAGACATCGGTGCGCAGCTGTCCACGCTTTTGGCCTTCTATGACAATTTTACGCAGAATACGGTAATAGGTACGGCTCTGGTTCATCAAATGGCGTTCGCCAAACGTGACTAGCTGGGAGGAATACATCTGTGCCAACAGATCCATGGGGACACTGTTTTCAATCATCAGGAACAACTCGTGATTGAGATACATCAGTTTGTCAAAGCTATTCATTTCCGGATCAATTTCCTGCATGAGCTGTTCATATTTTGCGTCAAATAGATAGGACAGGGAGGAGAGAAGAGCGTCCTTACTGCCAAAATAGTGGTAAAACGAACCTTTTGAGGTTTCTGAACGCTCAACAATATCATCAATGGTTGTCTCGTCGTATCCCTGTTCATAAAATAACGACCACGCGGCATCAACAATACGCCCTTTGGTATTACGGGAGTCTTTTTTTGCCATATAAAAGCGACCTCCTTTTTCCTTATTATAAAACGTGAAAAAGGTGCAAAACAAGGGGATTTTTCGCTTTTTTTCGATTCGGTGACAATTTTTTGAGAATTTGTTTACAAACTGTTCGTTGACGTGAGGTCATAAAATGGCTATTATTAAAGTAAGGATACCATCATCCTGTGGTATTGCGTCCGGATAAAATGAAAAACTGACAGAATTATGTGAATATTTTGGGCATGTATCTGAATAAAAGACAACGAATGGATTCCGGTTGTTATAAGAGATAACGTAGGGAAGGGGACAGCAACATGAAACAAGAAAAGTATAATATTTTTTTAGACAGCCCGGTGGGCCTGCTTTCTGGCTCGCTGGATTTATGCCCGGAACAAGACGATGTATCGGGACATATTATGATGATGGGACATACCACGGAGATTGCGCACGGGAAGATGGAAGATGACGTCCGCGATTTTTGCGGGACAATCTGGTTTGAAGGAAACGAAGTATCGTTCCATGCTATGGGACTCCTAACAGATGGTATGCTGGAGCTGGATGTTTCCATTGGCTCGCGCACATTTGCGCTCACAGGGTTCCCAGTACGTACGTAAGCGATGTAAAACAATTGCAAGATGTGCCAGGGCTTGTTATAATAGGAACAGTTCATAGTATAACAAACAGGAGGCAACAGCATGGCGCGCTTTAGCAGAATCGAACGCAATACAAACGAAACCAAGATACAGTTGGATTTCCATGTAGATGGAACGGGAAAAGCGGATATAGACAGTGGCGTAGGATTTTTCGACCACATGCTGCATGGATTTACAAGGCATGGGCTATTTGATATGAAGCTGAAGGTAGATGGTGACCTGGAGGTTGACTGCCATCATACCATTGAGGATACCGGTATTGTACTGGGACATGCCATCCGGGAGGCTGTCGGAGATAAAAAAGGAATCAAGCGATACGGCTCGTGCATCCTGCCGATGGATGAAGCGTTGGTGCTGTGTGCGGTTGATTTGTCTGGCAGGCCATATCTGGTTTTTGACGCAGAATTTACAGCAGACCGCTGTGGCGATATGGATACGGAGATGGCGCGGGAATTTTTCTATGCCGTTTCCTATGCAGGTGCGATGAACCTGCATCTGAAGGTATTACACGGCTCGAACAACCATCACATCATGGAGGCAATGTTTAAAGCATTTGCCAAGGCGCTGGATGCCGCTACGATGTATGATGAGAGGATCGTGGATGTACTTTCCACCAAGGGATCACTATAAATATGGTCAAAAAAGAGAGACATGGAGACATGCCTCTCTTTTTTCATAAGGGAAGAAGGGGAAATGAAATATGTCAGTGAGTAAAGATTGGACAAAATAAGGTTATTTTCCCGTCCGTACGATCGGATAAAATGCTGCCAGCGACAGCTCAGCGTCGTGACGGATAGAAGAAAGCGCGCTGCGCTGCATATATAAACTTGGCACGTACGCGCTATTTGCCTCTGTAAAAAGCAGGGAATTCAATTGATCGCGGGAACCGGATTGACTGATTTGATGGATTTGGCTTAACAATCCCATAGCGGGCACCTCCTTGTTACTTTGTGTGTCTTTGTTTTGTTGGCACTATCATACCGCTTTCCCACAGATTTGTCATGTTACAAAACGTATGAAAATTTTGATGGTTTTGATAACATTTTAAGAATATTTCACAGATTGCCGATTGGTTATTTGACCAAAATAGATAAAATGACAAGGAAAATCCATGGAAATTCTCGTGCAATTATACGAAATGACGAAAAATGTGGATAAAAAACGCGAGAAAAAACGGGAAGTTTGGATAAAAATAATGCTGCGCTGGAAGCTTTTTCTTTGTCGCGGGGCATGGTATGATATAAGAAAAGGAGTTGATGTTTCATGGATAGATTGACAGGCTTGCAGCCGGCAAAGGTTTGGGATATTTTTGAGCAGCTGTGTGCCATCCCACATGGATCGCGCAATACAAAGGCGATCAGTGATTTTTGTGTGCAGTTTGCACAGCAGAGGGGGTTGCGCTGCACACAGGATCGCAGCAACAATGTCATTGTGTTTGCACCGGCAACCGGCGGCATGGAGCGGGCGGAGCCGGTTATGATACAGGGCCACTTAGATATGGTATGCGAAAAAGAACCGGATTGTGATATGGATATGCAAAAGGAAGGCCTCCGCCTGCAAACAGATGGTACATGGGTCTGGGCAGATGGCACGACGCTGGGCGGCGACGATGGCATCGCGGTGGCCTATGCGCTTGCCATTTTGGATGATCCGACCATCCCGCACCCGCCGCTGGAAGTTGTGCTCACGGTGGACGAAGAAATTGGTATGCTGGGTGCGGCGGCCATCGATTTGTCTGCCGTTCAGTCGCGCCGGATGCTGAATATTGATTCCGAGGAAGAAGGTATCCTACTGGCGAGCTGCGCTGGCGGCGCAACGGCGGATTGCCTGATACCGATCCTGTGGACAGAAAAAGATGGACTGCGCGTCACCGTGAAGATCACAGGGCTGTGCGGTGGACATTCCGGCACGGAAATCGGCAAAGGGCATGCCAATTCCAATCAGCTGATGGGAGACCTGCTCCACCGGTTGGAAGAAGCGTTCCCGTTTGCGCTGTGTACGGTCGATGGCGGGCTGAAGGATAACGCCATTGCACGGGAAACGGCGGCGGATATTGTGATACTGCCCGAACGCTTGAATGATTTGCGGGTATTTGCCAATAGATGGCAGGAAAAGTATCGCGTGCAATATGGTGCGGCGGATCCGGATATCGCGATTGTTGTTGAGCCACAGGCGGAAGGGCGGTTTGAGATCATGACCGGCGATTGCCGCAGGAATGTGCTGTCTGTGCTCCGGCAGGTACCCAATGGTGTGCAGAAAATGAGCGATGACATGGACGGGCTGGTGCAGACCTCTTTGAATTTTGGTATCCTCTCGGTTGATTTCCGCGGCATGCACATGAAATTTTCTGTCCGGAGCAGTGTCAATACAGAAAAACAGCGGCTGTTGGAGCAGTTGAGAGATATCTGTACCCGATTTGGCGGAGATTGCCAGATGGAAGGCGAATATCCGGCATGGGAATACAAGCAGCATTCCCGCCTGCGTGATATCATGGTGGATGTGTATACCAAGCAGTATGGCAAACCGCCGGTTGTTACGGCAATCCATGCCGGATTGGAATGCGGCTTGTTCTCCGGCAAGCTGGAACAGCTGGATTGCATCTCGTTTGGGCCGGATATTTTGGATATCCATACCACAAGGGAACGGATATCTATTCCCTCGGTGCAGCGGACATGGGAATTTTTACTTGGCGTGTTGGCGCAGTGTGATTGAAGCGTATACAAAACAGCAAATCCTCCTTCGGATGAAACCCGAGGGAGGATTTTTTATGTGGTGGAATATAGGAAGAAAGATTATTGCTTCACCTGTTTCATGGAAAGGCCGATCCGCTTTTTGCCGGCGTCCACCGACAATACGACGGCTTTGACTACATCGCCGACGCGCACGACATCCGACGGATGTTTGACATAGCGGTTGGACAGCTGGGAAATATGCACCAGACCGTCCTCATGTACGCCGATATCGACAAAAGCGCCGAAATCACATACGTTGCGCACGGTACCGACAACTTCCATGCCCGGCTGAAGCTGCTCCAGCGTCATAACGTCTGCACTGCGCAGCAGCGGCGCAGGCAGCTCGTCGCGCGGGTCGCGTCCGGGCTTTTGCAGCTCCGCCGCAATATCGGTCAGCGTGGGGATACCGATGCCACAGCGCTCTGCCAGCTCGCGTTTGTCGGAAGCTTTGATCCGTTTGTCTAAGTCGGTTAACCGATGTGCTTTGATGTCGGCTTCCGTATAGCCACACAGGGCAAGCAATGTCTTTGCTGCCGGATAGGATTCGGGATGAACTGCTGTATGGTCTAACACCTCTGCACTTTCTGAAACGCGCAGGAAGCCAGCGCACTGCTCAAACGCTTTGGGTCCGAGCTTTGATACCTTTAACAACTGTTTTCTGGACGAAAACGCGCCGTTTTCCCGGCGGAATGCTTCAATATTTTTGGCAATGACAGGCGTAATGCCTGCGATGTGCTCCAAAAGCGATGGCGAAGCTGTATTCAGGTCGACGCCGACCGCATTGACACAATCCTCAACCACACCGTCTAGCGCCTGGGATAGACGCGCCTGCGGCATATCGTGCTGATATTGCCCGACACCGATCGCCTTCGGATCAATTTTTACGAGCTCTGCCAGCGGGTCTTGTAGGCGGCGGGCAATAGAGACGGCAGAGCGCAGGGAGACGTCATAGTCTGGAAATTCTTGTGCGCCGAGCTTGGAAGCGGAATATACCGATGCGCCTGCTTCGCTGACGATCATATACGAAATCGGTAGGCCGGTTTCGCGGATAAAATCGGTCAAAAACTGTTCGGACTCGCGGCTGGCTGTGCCATTGCCAAGCGCAACGCAGGTGACGTTGTGTTTGCGGCACAACGCTTCGAGTTTCTGCTTGGATTCCGCCGTTTTGTTGTGCGGTGGGGTTGGATAGATGACAGCGGTATCCAGCACGGTGCCCGTGGCATCAACGACAGCCAGCTTGCAGCCTGTGCGGTATGCCGGATCAAAGCCCAGTGTGACTTTATTTTTGATCGGCGGCTGCATGAGAAGCGGGCGCAGATTGAGCGCAAACGTGGCGATTGCCCGCTCATTGGCATCATCTGTCAGCTCCTTGCGCAGCTCGCGGCTCAGCGATGGGAACAACAGACGTTTCCACGCGTCGGCGGCCATGTCGGTCAATTCTGCTGCATATGGATGCGGCTTGTGGAAAACCGAGTGGCAGATCAATTGTACTGCTGCGTCAGCATCGCATTCGATTTCAATTTTGAGGATTTTTTCGCGTTCACCGCGGTTCAGTGCCAGAATCTGATGGCTTTGTAAGCGGCGGATCAGGCTGCGGAACGCGGCGTATTGCGCATAAACTGTGTCTTCCGCCTGTTTTCCTGTGGAAATCAGCTCGCCAGTGGATCGCAGCAGCGCGCGCAGATGGCCGCGCAGCACGGCATTGACTGAACAATCCTCCGCGAGGATATCCAGTGCACCCGCTAAAGCGTCTTGCACGGAGCCAACCTCATGCTCTTGCGAAACATAAGCTTGCGCCAGCCGGTCGATGGGGAGGTTTGTGCCGGTGCGGAGCTGTTCGGCCAGCGGTTCCAACCCTTTTTCGCGCGCCACCGACGCACGGGTTTTGCGTTTGGGCCGGAACGGGAGATAAAGATCTTCGACTTCGGTCAAGGTTTCCGCTTTTTCCACAGACGCACGGAGCGCGGTCGTCAGCTTACCTTGTTCTTCGATAGCGTGTAAGACTTCTTCCTTGCGTTTTTCCAGCCCGCGCAAATAAGACAAGCGATCCGCCAGCTGGCGGATAATTTGGTCGTCCATGGTGCCGTGCATTTCTTTGCGGTAGCGGGCGATAAATGGGACTGTGTTGCCCTCGTCCAGCAGGGCGATGACATTTTCAACATGGTCAGTACGCAGCTCAAGCTCCTGCGCGAGCATTGCAGCAATATTCATGGAGTATCCTTTCGCAATCCAAATAGAAAGCCGCAGCTCATAACGAACTGCGACTTGTTGTTTCGGTACCGTCAGGCAAGATCGCCCAAATCAATCATCGTTGTCAGCAGCGCTTCCACATCTTCTTCGGCAACACCATACGCATTGTCCTCATCCTGGGCAACCGTAATCTCTACCGTCTGTGCTTCGCCGTATTCAATCGCATTCAAACGCTCTGTCAGAATATCATAAACCAGCTGGCCTGCATATTCTGTGATTTCATTCTCATCTGGGATATCGTCCGCTGTTACCAGGCTGTTGGCATATTCTGTCATAGCGGATTCTGCTTCGTCCATCAGGCCAGTGAAAACGTTGGTAATTGGTTTGATCTCTACCGGAACGGTAAAGCTGCCGTCATCATTTTCTGTAGCTTCGAGAACGGTATAGTCGGTTTTTTTCAGTAGATCAGCAAACAACGAACGGTATTTGTCATTCAGCTCGTCGGACAGGCCAAGACTGTCGATTTCAGCGACCATGCTGTTCAAAACTTCTTCATATTCTTGCTGCGCTTCTTCCTCGGTAATATCGAGCAGTTCAGCATAGGCTGCCGTTTCACCGTGGATATCGGCATCCAAGGCAGCTTTTACATAGCCGCTTGCATCAAATGTCGCCCCGCATGCAGTTAACATGCAGAGCAGGGACACTGCCAATACGAATGCAAGCAAAGCCTTCCATATACGTTTCAAAATGATTACCTCCTTGTTTTTTGAGTACCGTACAGATAGTACAAGCATTATACCAGAAATTTGTGTGCCTTTCAAGACGACTGCTGGGCGTGTGTAAAATTTTACCGCATGGTACTGTTATCGATCGATATAATGTTTGTATAGCGGTGTTAAATGTTCGTAAAAATGGTTGAAAATCAAAAAAATGGACAGTATACTGCGTTTGGATCGATTCAGACTAATACAATAAGCCAAGCGGGAAGCATTTGGCTGACAAACAGGAGTGATATGACGTGAAAGTGAAAAAGAAGATCGCAGCATTGGTCATGACCGGCGTACTGGCCGCAGGAAGCGCGCTGCCGGCTTTTGCCGCCGCTGCGCCGGATGGACATACCGATGCCGCCACCACGGCTGCAGGTGCGAACGGTGCCTATGCCCAGTGGCAGAAAGAATGGGAAGGCAAGAAGAACGATTGGACACAGGTATCGCTGTCGCCCGGTTCGGATGAAACGCGGATGAACTTTGCATGGTATGCCACGACGCAACAGGTAACATTCCGCGTTGCCTCAGACAAAGCGATGACCGATTTGACAACGGATATCACGGTCCAGGGAAGCGAAGGCCCAAAGGACAAAGAAGGCACGCAGTATTATGTTTGTCATGCGGAAGCGACAGATCTTACGCCCGGCACATATTATTACCAGATTGGCGATCAGGAGCCGGTTTCCTTTACCGTACAGGATGAAAGCGACGGATTTTCGTTCATCTATGTCGGCGACCCACAGATTGGTTCGTCAAATGAGCTGAAGGGCGCAGATACGGAGGAATTCTATGCGGCGCAGTCCGCGTCGGTCTGCAACGATTCGTTCAATTGGAACAATACGCTGGAACAGGCCACAGAAAAAGCACCAGATGCAAGTTTTGTCCTATCCGCAGGCGACCAGATTCAGACGACCAAGAGCAAGGCGCCGAACAAGGATGCAACCAACAGTGAAATCGAATATACTGGTTATCTATGTCCGGATGTGTTGGATTCCCTGCCGGTAGCAACCACCGTGGGCAATCACGACGCGGACAATGTAAATTATTCGTATCATTTTAACACAGCGAATAACAGCGAGCTGGGTTCCAACGGCATTGTCGGCGGCGACTATTATTACACCTATGGCAACGCGCTGTTTATCATGTTGAATACGCAGGATACCAATGTCGCTGAGCACAAGCAGTTCATTGAGGAAGCCATCGCTGCATGTCCGGATGCAACGTGGCGCATTGTTACGCTGCACCAGGATATCTATGGATCCGCCGAACATTCCAATGAGCCGGAAATCACGAACCTGCGCTATCAGCTCGTACCGTATTTTGAAGAAAACGACATCGACGTAGTCCTAACTGGGCACGATCATGCATATTCGCGTTCGCAGATCCTCAAGGGCGGTGTGAAGACCACGGAATACACCGACGATGCATTTGACGACATGCTGGATATCGATATGGATGCTGGGGAAAATCCGGAAACGCGTTTTGTCGCGCCGGAGAATATTATTCCGACTACCACGGAGCCGGCAGAACAGGCGTACTTGAATTATCTGGATGCTGTCATGGATAAGGATGCGGTACAGGAGACCGACGGGGAAGTGGCTGTCAATCCGGACGGCATTTTGTATATGACGGCCAATTCGTCCTCTGGCAGTAAGTATTATGACCTTGTGCCGCGTATGCAGACCTATATTGCAAATCGTTGGCAGGAGGATGTACCGACATATTCTGTGATCGATATTGACGAGGACAGCTTTACAATCAACACATACCGCACGGATACGGATGAAAAGATAGACGACACGTTCACGATTGTGAAGGAAGAGAAGGCTGATGTTGAACTTCCGTTCACCGATGTCACCAAGGATGCGTGGTACTATGACGCTGTAGTACAGACATATCAGAACAAGCTGTTTGTAGGTACCAGCGATACCACGTTTGAGCCGAATACCACCATGTCGCGCGCCATGTTTGTACAGGTACTGTACAACGAGGCGGGGAATCCAGAAGTAGAAGGCAACATGCCGTTTACCGACGTGAAGGAAGACAGTTGGTATTACAATGCCGTGCTGTGGGCATACCAAAATGGTATCACAGCTGGCGTCAGCAGCACGACCTTTGCGCCGCATGAGGATGTTTCCCGCCAGCAGGCTGCTATGCTGTTGCAGCAGTACACAAAACTCGACGGCGGAGATGTTTCCGCGCGCGCTGATCTGAGCAAATTCTCGGATGCCGCAGACGTATCTGCATGGGCAAAGGATGCGATGGAATGGGCTGTCGCAAGCGGCATCATCGTAGGTATGGACAACCATACTTTACAGCCGGGTGGCAATGCGACGCGCGCGCAGGTGGCACAGATCTTTGCGAACTACAGCGGTAAAATCGAGTAACAACATCATAAGCAGGAAAGCCAATATCCTGTTGTTTTGCTGCAAAGCAAAAGCCGGAGAACTGCGGTTCTCCGGCAAATTTTTATGGAGAGGAATAGCAAACCCTTGGCGGAAAGGCATGGTCGTATAGAGATGAAGATAAACGGTAAGATCAAAAACGGATTTTGCAAGCGGCTGGCGGTGATTGTTGCTGCAATTGTGGCGGCAGTGTGCTGCTATACCTTTTTACAGGTAGACCGTCAGCCGCTTATGGAAAACGAAGGGCGGAGTTTTGTCAAAGCCCAGGTCGCATCCATCTTGGAAGACAATGAGCAATTGGAAGGCGTTTATGTTGGCGATCAGCGCGTACAGCTGACAATCCTATCCGGTGCACATCAAGGTGAGTCGGTGGAAGCGACCAGCTCATCTGCATATCTGTATGGTGTACACTGTACGGAAGGGATGAAGGTGGTTGCGATTCTGAGTGAATCCCGAGGAGAAATCGTGGCCTCTGTATATGGCTATAACCGGGAGCCGGTTATCTATTTGATGGTAGGGTTGTTCCTCCTGACAATTTGGCTTATTGGCGGTAAGCAGGGAATTTATTCGATTTTTGGCTTAGCGTTTACTTTTTTGTGTATCTTTTTCTTCTTTCTGCCGATGATATATCGCGGTTTTTCCCCGGTGGCCGCTGCGGTCATTGTTGTCATTGCGTCCACATTGGTGACGATGTATCTGGTGGCGGGGGTTTCCGTCAAAGGTACGGCCGCTGTGATCGGGACCATCATGGGTGTATTGGTTGCCGGCATCATCGCGTTTGTATTCGGGAAGCTGGGGCACGTGACTGGCTATAATGTATCGGATATTGAAAATCTGATCTATGTGCAGGAGCAAGTCGGCATTCAGGTGGGAGAGCTGTTGTTTGCCGGTATCCTTATCTCGGCACTCGGCGCGGTCATGGACGTCAGTATGTCGATTGCATCTACGCTGCAGGAGCTGCATGATAAAAACCCAGCGATGGGTGGCAGACAGTTATTCCGCTCTGGCATGACGGTTGGCCGCGATATGATGGGCACCATGTCCAATACGCTGATCCTGGCATTTGCCGGGGGTTCCATCAATACGTTGGTATTGTTTTATGCGTATGCGTATTCCTACACCCAAATGATCAATATGTATGATATAGGCATTGAGATCATACAGGGTCTGTCCGCCAGCCTTGGGGTGGTGCTGACGGTACCGTTTGTTTCCGGTATAGCTGCATGGATGATTGCGCATGCTGCGGCGAAAGAGCAGAAAGCAGCAAAAACAGAATCCGGAAAGTTTTGAACCGGGGTTAAAAACGTGCTGTGGTTGTGTTATAATATAAAAGAATCGAAAGGATGTGGAAGCCATGTGTGACACCTACAAAAAACTATTAACATGTTACGACAGTCTGCGTGAACGGACAGCATTTAAGCCACAGCTGGGATTGGTCTTGGGAACTGGGCTGGGAAATTTTGCGGATACCATTCGAATTGTAGACCGGGTAAGCTACCATGACATTGCGGGCTTCCCAACCTCGACGGTAGAAGGGCACAAAGGGCAATTTGTTTTTGGTTATGTGGATGCGGTGCCAGTTGTTATCATGCAGGGCCGCGTGCATTATTATGAAGGCTATGATATAACTGACGTCGTCCTGCCCATCCGGCTGATGAAGCTAATGGGAGCACAGATATTGATGGTGACCAATGCGTCTGGCGGTATCTGTAAAACGTTCCAGGCGGGAGATTTGATGCTCATCAATGACCATATTTCTTCGTTTATCCCATCGCCATTGCGCGGCACCAATATCGATGCGTTGGGAACCCGCTTCCCGGATATGACGGACGCTTACGATCCGAAGTTGCGCGAAATCATCCGCACGACGGCGCGAAAAGAAAATATCCCGCTGCAGGAGGGTGTATATATCCAGCTGCCGGGGCCGCAGTTTGAAACCCCGGCCGAAATCCGTATGGCCGAGCGGCTGGGAGCGGATGCTGTTGGCATGAGTACAGCCTGCGAGGTAATCGCTGCGCGGCATATGGGCATGCGTGTATGCGGCATTTCCTGCGTGTCCAATATGGCGGCGGGTTTGACAGGCGGACCGTTGCTGCACGACGAAGTACAGCAGAACGCAGATCTGGCCGCGCCGCGGTTTGAAAAATTGGTATGGGCTTCCATTGTCGCCATTGCACGGAGTATATAAAAAAGAAAGCGCATCTGTCTTTTTTTGACAGATGCGCTTTTGCACAGGCGATTGCCTGTGCAGAGAAAGGGGGCATGGAACATAACAATGGTTCCGGAATCATCTTATTTGGAAGTAGAAGCTTGGCGGAGTTTAGCCCGTGTCACAGCCACGGTGCGCAGGGCCGTGCTCACGGATTCCGCTGTTTCGGTAGGTGTGCTTTCGGTTAGCTGCGCGTTATATTTTCTGGAAAGCGAATCCAAAGCAAAAACCATATTGGCAATTTCTTCGTGGTAGAAACAATCGTACATCTGAGACTGCACCTTTTGTTTGGCGGAAGCAAGTGTTGTCCGCTTCAACATATCCTGATTGGAAGAACTGTTCTTGGACATTAAATTATTTTCCATTTCAGAAAGGCACTGAAGCAGCATTTCAGATTCCGTTTGGGAAAGTGGAGTTTTTAACTGTAACATCTTAAAACACCTCAATTCAGAAATATACATGTGAGACCTGGATACATCCATGGTAGAAAAAAGAGAGTGTGACGGGACAGGGGGGAAGGAGAATGCCCCGCCACAGGGAACCTCTGGTTTTGTATAGATCAATTGTAACATTTTTCAAATGAAAATGCAATAAATTAACATTTGGCAACGAGAACAAACTTGATTTTGCACGTTTGTGCAAAATGTGCAAAAAAAATCTCAAAAGAGACATGAAACGCTCGCAATATAGGAAGTTTACAATCAAAATAAAAGGTATGAAATGATATCAATGTAACAAAATATTTACAAAGTATGTAGCGAGGAGGGAAAACTGTTCATGGGCGGGAAAGAGAAACGTACGGTATTTTTGGGAGACAGCATCACCGAAGGATACGGTGTCGCGCGCGGGGCGTGCTGGGTTGATGCGTTGCCGGGAGACAACATCAATCATGGGATTAGTGGAGATACAACGGATGGAATGCTGCGGCGGTTTACAGCGCATGTCCTGAACGAAAAGCCCGATCAGGTAGTGATTATGGGCGGGATCAACGACCTCAGCGAAGGAAAAAGCCTGCAATCGGTACAGAAAAACCTGCAAACGATGTACGAACAGGCCAAGCGGCACGATATCGACGTTGTCCCAGCCGTATGCGTCATGCCGGACTACACCATGCTGCTGGAAAATGATTGGGCAGATTTTTACCCCGGGGTGCGCAAGCTGCCGGAGCAGCTGGATGCGTTGGCAAACTGGATCCGTCGTTATGCGGAGGAAAGTGAGCTTGTATGTTTAGATTTTGCCCGTTTTTTTCCAAAATATACACGGGATGGATATTTTCGTTATTTTTCGGATGGTGTGCATCCCAATGCACGCGGGCATGCAATCATGGGGATGATTGCAAAAGAACTGCTGTATGATACACAGATTTAACATGCACAACAGAAATTTTACAGTGGCCCGTAGGACGATTTTACCTGCCGATGGTATCATGAGAACAAATCAAATAGATGGGAAAGGAGTGGAAGCGTCATGGAAGAGACGATCCGCAACTATATTTCATATGATGAGGACGGCAGCATGAAGCTTGCGATCCCAACGACATTGTTTGGCGGATATGACCGGGAACAGACCTGCGAGTTGGTACAAAAGATATCTGATTATTATAAAAACCGCATTATGCGGCTGATGGACGATTTGGTTGAAAAGGAAAATGAAAATGCCCGTCTTCGAGGTGGACAATGATCGGTATGATCAACAACACTGGCCAAACCGTTTGTCGATGCAGAGGAAACAAAAGGATGGCAAAACATGCCATCCTTTTTCTTATCCGCCGCTTCCGGAGCCGGAAGCACTTCCAGCGTCCGTATCCGGATCGGTATCTCCATTGTCGAATACATTGTTATATTGAACAATTTTATAATCGTGCAGATCGGAAGCTGCCATGTCCAGCGGGACATAGATGCCGTCGTTGTTGATGCAGCCAACAGAAGAAATAACCGGATAGGAATCCATCAGGCTGTAAACATATTCCTGATAGTCGCTCATCGATGCACCAGCAACGTCCATGGTAAGCGGCCCAAGATAGTTGGCACTGATGCGACCGATATCGGCGTAGTCTTCTTCGCTGATGTCATAATTGGCCCAGATGAAGAACGGTACCGTATGCTTATCCAGCTCAATCTCTGCCGCGGTCTTGGTTGTGCCGTTGGTCAGATGGTTGTAGAAGGAATTTTCGATGTATGGCATGTGGTCGCCAAACAGGACAACAATGGTTGGTTCTTCCTGTTCGCTGAAATAAGTAATCAGCTCTTCAATTGCCTGGTCAGATTCTTGAATCAGGGACAGATACTGCTTGGTATACGGATAGAGCGAATCAAACTGGAATTCGACGTCCTCTTCAAAATTGGAATAGGTTGTGTCATAACCGCAGTGATTCTGCATGGTTACGTTGAACATGAAGAATGGAGCATCCGATTCCGCGTTATTCTGTTCATACAACTCGATGACTTTGTCAAAAGACGAACGGTCACTGACATAGCGGCGAAGGTATTCGGTGGTTTCTTCGTCAAAGCAATCGATATCAAAGAACGAATCAAAACCGAGCAGCGGGTATGCATTCTTGCGGTTCCAACCGGAGCCGTAGTATGGATGCAGGCCAACGGTGTTATAGCCTTGCTCCGAAAGCACAGAGGCCATGGACTCTGACTCGCCGTGGATGTATTGCAGCATCGGATAGCTGCCGCCTTTGAAGAAAGCATAGGAATTACTGGTCAGGAATTCATATTCCGAATTGCACGTACCACCGCCGAAGGCTGGGACAACCAGCTGGCCGGTGATGGTGTTCTCCTGCCCGCTGAGCGAATGGACAAACGGCATTACGTCACTGGTGCTCTCCAGCCCCAGATCACCGAGAATAGACAGGTCGGCGAACGTTTCATCCATAATGGCGATGATATTTGGCTGTACCGTTTCTTCCTCTGCTGTGACATCCTCAGCCGCCACAGAGGACAGGATGGTAGAAGCGGTTTCTCTAGAATAGTCGGTCGGCTCTTCCACAAACAGGGCATCCATATTGATGGTAAAATTCAGTGCCATGCCATTCTTGCGGTTAGCAGTGACCTGGCGCCACGTGCTGAAATAAAAGTTACCGCTGCCAATGGTGCCAAACAGGACAAAGCCGGTCAGCGCAACAGCAGAGAGCGCGAAATTGCAAGCACGTGTACGGATCTTTTGTTTGGGAAAGTGGATGCATTTTATGGTGATGATCCACCATGCCAAGCAAGCCACAGCACACAGAACCACTTCAAGCGGAAGCGTCCAAGTAAAACCATTCAGGGCTTCGGCCGCAGTGCCAATCGCATACAGGTCCCAAGGGACAATCGGCTCATTGCGGATATGGATGGAATAGTGGTTGCAAATACCAAAGACCAAAAAGACAAAATTGAGAAAAATGATCGTAAAACGGGGACGTCCAGTGATGGCACGGAACAGCATAAAAATTCCATAATAGAACATAATGTTGACCCAGAACGCGAGCTGGTTCGGCCATAAGCATTCGCTGTCTGCTCCACCGTATTCCAGAATCTCCACAATGATAAATGTCGCCAGAGGCGTCAAATAGAAGAAGAAATTCTGGAAATTGGACGCAAAAAACTTCTTACACAAGCTTATTTTATTTTTCATATAAAAAGCGCCTCCATTGGACTTAAAACAGCATTATTATAACGTTTGGTTACAAAAAAGTCAAGGGATGCCGCGCATAAGCTACGGCACCCCTTTGTGAAAGTGTATAATTTTCGAAAAAATGAATTAGAATACGCTTATTTATTTTGAAAAAGTTCAGGAAAGAAGCTTTTTGATACGTGCTACAGCCTCAATTGTATTATCGCGGTCACCAAACGCAGTCAAACGGAAAAAGTTTTTGCCGTTTTCACCAAAGCCAGCGCCCGGCGTACCGACGACATTGGCATTCTCCAGCAGGTAATCAAAGAATTCCCAGGACTCCATGCCATTTGGGCACTTCAGCCAGATATATGGGGAGTTCTTGCCGCCGGTGTACCAGATGCCCAGCTCATCCATTGCTTCTGCTAAGATACGGGCGTTTTCACGGTAGTAGTCCAGATTCTGCTGTACCTGGCGGATACCCTCTTCGGTAAAGACAGCGGCCGCGCCGCGCTGGACGATATATGCAACGCCGTTAAACTTGGTAGTCTGGCGGCGAAGCCACATCTTGTTCAGGTTCATACCCTCGCGCTCAAGCTGCAGCGGGACAATGGTGTAGCCGCAGCGGGTGCCAGTAAAACCTGCTGTCTTGGAGAACGAGCAGAACTCAATGGCACAGCCCTTTGCGCCTTCGATTTCGTAGATGCTGCGCGGCAGATCCTCGGAAACAAAGCACTCGTATGCAGCGTCGTACAGAATAACGGCATCATTGGCGAGTGCGTAGTCTACCCATGCCTTCAGGCCTGCGCGGTCATATGCTGCACCGGTCGGGTTGTTCGGGGAGCACAGGTAAATGATGTCTGCTTTGACTGCCGGGTCAGGCAGCGGCAGGAAGCCATTGGATTCGTTTGCATTCATATACACAATTTTGCGGCCAGCCATAACATTGGTGTCCACATATACCGGATATACCGGATCGGGAACCAGGACGACGTTGTCCTGATCGAACAGATCCAGGATATTTCCGACGTCGGATTTTGCGCCGTCGGAAACAAAAATTTCATCTAGCTCCAGACTGGTATTGCGGGTAGCATAATATGCCTGGATGGATTCCTTCAAAAAATCATAGCCCTGCTCAGGACCGTAGCCGCGGAAAGATGCGGATTTGCCCTGCTCCTCGACAGCAGCGTGCATAGCATCAATAGCAGCCTGCGGCAGCGGCAGCGTAACGTCGCCGATACCCAGCCGGATCACCTTTTTATCCGGGTTTGCGGCGGTGTAATCGGCAACCTTTTTCGCAATGGTGGAGAACAGATAGCTCTGCGCGATGTTAGAAAAATTATGATTCATTTTCATGGGTTTCCTTGCTCCTTTTCTTCGATGCTGCAATAAACGCCTTGAACAGCGGGTGAGCGCGGTTCGGACGCGATTTGAATTCCGGATGGAATTGAACGCCCACATAGAACGGATGTCCCGGAATTTCCACAGTCTCGACAAGCTCGCCGGAGGGGGAAGTACCGGAGATAACCATACCTGCACGTTCCATTTCTTCACGGAACTGGTTGTTAAATTCGTAACGGTGGCGATGGCGCTCGGAAACGCGCTCTTGCTGATAGGCGTCTGCCATCTGTGTGCCCGGACGAATCTGACATGGATAAGCACCCAGACGCATGGTGCCGCCCTTTTTGGAAATGCCCTGCTGGCTTTCCATCAGATCAATCACCCGATGGGTGCTTTCCGGAGCAAACTCACCGGAATGTGCGTCCTTGTAGTTCAATACGTTGCGTGCGTAGGAGATAACGGCGATCTGCATGCCGAGACAAATACCGAAGTATGGGATGTTGCGCACACGACAGAAATTGGCTGCACATACCATGCCTTCGACGCCGCGCGGTCCAAAGCCACCTGGGAGGATAACGCCGTCGCTGCCGGACAATAGCTTGTCCACCGAGGAATCGTTGATGTCTTCGGAATCGACCCAATCAATTTCGACCTTTACGCCGTTTTCAAAACCGCCGTGCTGTAATGCTTCCGCAACCGACAGGTATGCGTCGTGCAGGCGGACATATTTGCCGACCAAAGCGATGCGGACCGTGCCTTTGCGGCTGTCAATCCGGTCTACCATTTCGTACCATTCGCTCATGTCGCTCTTGCGGCAGGCGAGCGCCAGCTCGCGGCATACGATATCGCAAAAATGGCTTTCCTCCAGCATCAGCGGCGCCTGATACAACACCGGTACGGTGCGGTTTTCGATGACGCAGTCCGGCTGGACATTGCAGAACATGGAGATCTTGCGGCGGATGTCATCAGTCAACGGCTGATCCACGCGGCATACGATCATATCCGGCTGGATGCCGAGGCCGCGCAATTCCTTTACCGAGTGTTGGGTCGGCTTGGATTTCGGTTCGTCCGAACCGGAGATAAACGGTACCAACGTGACATGGATAAACAGGCAGTTGCGGCGGCCCACTTCGGTGGATACCTGGCGGATTGCCTCAAGGAACGGCTGGGATTCGATGTCGCCGGTCGTTCCGCCGATTTCGGTGATGACGACGTCTGCATTGCTCTTTTTGCCGACGGAATAGATAAACGATTTGATTTCGTCCGTGATGTGCGGGATAACCTGAACGGTTTCCCCCAGATAATCGCCTTTGCGCTCTTTGTTCAGTACATTCCAATACACCTTGCCGGTGGTCAG
>JAUNIY010000188.1 GCA_030523305.1 Eubacteriales bacterium | reverse complement strand
ATCGAATATAAACAGTAAACACAAGGAGGTGATAGCGTGGCAATCATCCTGTCAAACTCCAGCGGCAAACCGATTTATGAGCAGATTATGGAACAGATCAAAGCGGAGATTCTTTCCGGGACGCTGGAAGGGGGGCAACAAATGCCGTCGATCCGCACATTAGCAAAGGAGCTGCGCGTCAGCGTTATCACAACAAAACGCGCATATGAAGAGTTAGAACGCGATGGTTTTGTCGAAACAGTACAAGGGCGCGGCACATATGTTGCGCATCAAAATCAACAGATGATCCGCGAAGAACAGCTCAAACGTGCGGAAGGGAAGCTGCTGGAGGCAGTAGAAATCGCAAAGGGCGCGGGCATTACCGAACAGGAATTAACCGAAAGCCTGCATGAATTATTCGGAGGTGACGAGATATGAATGTACTGGAAATCAAGGGGCTATGCAAGCATTATACTGGCTTCTCATTGGACAATATCGATTTTTCTTTGCCGGTAGGTACGATTACCGGGCTGGTTGGGCGCAATGGATCAGGCAAGACAACGACCATCAAAAGTGTTGTAGGTGCCGTGCACCCGGATGGTGGTGACATTCGGATTTTGGGACAGGAACAAAGCGATCATATCATGCAAGAAATCGGTATTGTATACGATGAGTGCTGTTTCAGTGATATTTTGCATCTAAAGCAAATGAATTCGGTATTGGGCTCTATTTATAGCAATTGGTCCTCCGATTTATTTTATGGGCTGTGCGAACGATATGGCTTGCCGCTCGACAAAAAAATCAAGACGTTTTCCCGTGGCATGAAGCAGAAGTTGTCGATTGCAGCGGCATTGGCGCACAACCCAAAGCTATTGCTGATGGATGAACCGACGGGAGGCCTTGACCCGGTAGCGCGTGGAGAAATCTTAGATGATTTGCAGGAATTTATTGAGGATGGCAACCACACGGTCCTGTTGTCTACGCACATCACGACGGATCTTGACCGGGTTGCAGACCGGATTATAATCCTTTCAGAAGGGAAAATACGGATTGATGAGGATAAGGATATATTGCTGCATGAATACTGCCTACTCAAAGGTAGCCCGGAGCAGCTGTCTATGCTGGACGACGAGGACATCCTTGGGCTGCGCAAGGGAACGTATTCCTTTGAAGTATTGTGTAAGGGAAGGGAAGAAATGATGAAAAAATACCCGGCACTGACCTGCGACCGGGTGGATATCGAACAAATTCTTGTACTCATGGAAGGTGGTGTGCACAGATGAAAGGGCTTATCAAATATGATTTTATGCAACTTGCCAGTGGAATCAAGGGCGGCTTTATTTTGCTGTATTTGATTGTTATGGCGATTATGAATGTATTTAGCGGCGATGGGAATATGTTTTCTTACATCATCATTTTTGTTGGCGGAATGTTTGGCATTTCTGCATTTAACTATGAGGAAACGTATCATTGGGATCGATTTACAGCTGCGCTGCCATTGACAAATCGCCAGATTGTATTGGCACGTTATGGAATGGTCGGAATTTGTGTGGTATTGGGCGTTGCGGCAAGTCTGTTGTTGGGTGCTATTTCTGTGATTGCCGGAACCATGGAGATATCGCTCTATGAATGGATCCTATCTATGGTGCAGTGTCTAGCGATTGCCATGATATACTTGGAGATCATGATTCCGATTATGTATCGCTTTGGCTCAGAACGCGGTAGGGTCGTGAGTCTGCTGTTGTTCTTAATTTTCTTTAGCCTCACGTGTGTCGTTATCGCATTTATCGATGTGTCGGAATACGACGTCACAATATATAGCGTGATGCTGGCGTTGGTTGCAGTAGCTATCATACTGCTTCCGATATCATTTGCAATAGCTGCGCGTGTCCGGGCAAAGAAGGAGTTCTGAGAACCATGAAACCGACAGGAATCTGTCTGAAATGCGGCGCAGCGGCATACTCTTTTGTCCCGATCCTCTAAAAAGCAGGATAAACCACATTGGGTACATACGTAGGCAGTTTCAGATTTAAGATAAAAAAAGACATTTCCTAAGCGACAAAGCAAGGGAAATGTCTTTTTGATATGCAAGAAAAAAACAATCGTACAACAAAGCATCCGATGCGCGAAAACAGAGTGTAACGCGCTGCTCCTTTTCAATCTCCGAAAACGCGCCGAATCTCTTTCAACTGCGATTCCTGTTCCACCCAGTTTTCCACATACCCGCAATTTGTACAGACATAACGGATTACTGGGATTTTTCCTATCAGGGTAACCGTTGTTGTATCAATATTGTTCCCGCCGGCATGCCGCCTGGGATGATCTGGTACGCGGATGACCGCCGGTATCACAGGACTCCACTTTCCCGCAATGCCTTTTTTTCATTCATAAGAATTTCTTCGCTCAATTTCCGCACTTCATCGGCTTTTTGTTCACGGATCAGTTCACACTGCTGCTTATGATCGGATGAAACACCATTGTCCAAGAAGCTAAAATAAGCTTGTTTTAAAAATGGTGTGTATACTTTCATGACTGCATGATAGATTTCGCTTAAAAATGGATTGTGGCAAATCTCTGCTAAATACAGATGAAGCGCGATATCCTTATCGATATATTCCGCACTTTGCTGCGCAAAACTTGCCTCTAATTCGTGTTCTAGTTTTAATAAATGCTCCAACTCATCTTCGGTACGCAATTCAGCGGCAAGTGACATGACCTTGGGTTCAATCAACTCACGTATTTCCATAATCATGGTAATGTCTTCATGTTCCAGACGTTTGATAAGAAGGGCATCAAATACCGTCCGGCTGCGCACATATGTACCATCACCAGGACGTACTTCAAGAACACCAGTCAAAGCGAGGTAATGGATGGTTTCGCGCAGCGTATTGCGGCTAACGCCATACATCTTGATCAGTTCTGATTCACTGGGAATTTTTTGACCGACTTGCCATACTCCGTGATAAATTTCATCTTCCAGTATTTTTGCCATCTGCTCAGACAACGTTCGGTTGACAACCCTAGGCTTTTTATCCATCCAAAATTCTCCTCATCGTTAAAGATAAAAATATTATAGCAAAAAAAAGGATAGATGTACATCATTTGCCTGCGAATTTGTTTGTTGCAAGAAAATTTCATCGGCAACTTGCACAAATTTTGGCGTTTCTTCAAAAAAACTGTTGACAAACACATGAAAAGCAGGGATAATAGATCCAACAAACATCCTACCGTCGGATGATAGAATAAATTGGGAGGTGGCTATATCGAATGTAATTGGTATTATGAAGAGAGAAATTTGTTAACGTACACTCCTTTGACTGATGGCAGAGAATTTCTACCAATTTTGTTATAAAAAAACACAGACATATTTTTTCGAAACGCTTTCCCCGCAATAGAATTCATTTGTCTCAGACCACTGCCATACGTTAACGCCGGAGAATTGCAAAAGGAAGGTATCTCAATGAACGAATCGAGTAAAGACAAAATAAAATTGGAGTTTTATGGCGGGAAAATCACATCGTTGATTCCAGTAATCATATTTATTGCTTCTATGATTTATGTCAATCTGATCGTCGGCAGCATGGATTGGCAATCGTCAGCGGCAATTTGCTGTACAGGGCTTGCAATTGGCAGTCTTCTCTGCAAAAAGCAGGGAGACTATTGGAAAGTTGTGTTAGGTGGAATGGCAGATCCTGGTGGTATGTATGTGTGTATTATGCTGTTTCTTGTCAGTATTTTTGCATATATCATCCGATATTGTAACTTAACTTCCGGCTTTGTTTGGCTGGGCGACACCCTTGGCGTTACCGGTGGTGCGTTCGTGGTTTTTGCTTTTATTGCAACAGCAGCTGTTTCCAGTGCAACGGGTTCGTCATTTGCTGCTATGTTTACAGCTTTCCCAGTCTTATATCCGGCAGGCGTGCTGCTCAACTGCCAGCCAGCCATTCTGGCAGGAGCAATTTATTGTGGCGCACATTTTGGAGATAATTTAGCGCCGGTATCTGATACCACAATCCTATCAGCGACGACACAGCACTATCGAGGCAGCTCAAAAACGGCGGAGATTCCGGCTTGCGTTGCGACACGCTGTAAGTATTGCATTGTAGCTGGTATCATTGCCC
>JAUNIY010000024.1 GCA_030523305.1 Eubacteriales bacterium | reverse complement strand
GTTTCATATGTGTTCCCCCTCTCAAAAGAAATGGTATGATCGTGGATTCTGCCGGCAAAACGGCAGAATCCACACCATAAATGTTTGTTTTCACAACATTTTCACCAAAACGATATAATTATCATTTAGGTGACAGTCAACGTTCCGCTGCCTTTGCAATAATAATTGCCAACAATTTTAAGCTTATAAGCGCGTGTAGCTGATGAATCACTATAACTTCCACTTTCATTTCCACCAGAATATATGATTACATCCCACTTGCTTCGACCATCTACAATTCCATATGCCTGCATTACTTCCGTAGAACTTGAATCATTTTTTGCATAAAAAGATCCTTTCTTCCCTGAAAGCGTGCTCGAGGTAACGGAACTTTGCCCCTTAGAAATCGAAATACTGGTACTTGCCGCCCATGCGCTCATAGTCAACACACACACCGTGAGCATTGCCGCAACAATGCCAAAATATTTTTTCCTCATTTTGTTCATCTCCTAACTTTTACGTCGAATTTGCAGATATTTCATACTTTTTACCGCTCGAAAACATCATCCCCCTTCATTTTCCATGTTTTGGCAAACTTTTCCCGGGTATATTGCCAGCAAAAATAACACCTATTTGAAAATTCCAATAAGTGTTTTTCTTTTGGCTTATTATACAGTATTTATGCACAAAATACAATATATTTTTATAAATTTATAAAGAAAAATTTTTATTCATTTATATTCATTTTTATATTTTATGTTATTTTTCCTATTCTTCCTATCTTCTTAGAAAAATTGGATTTGTCAATGCAATACGCTGCCGCGCCCGGCCGTAATAGCTTCCGATCAGATCCGCCCGCAGCCATCCGGCCCCCAGCTCCATCCGCACGCGCTGGCGCACGGCCGCCGGAAAATGCCGGACAACAACACCGTTGTGCACCAGCTGGATCTCCTCCCAATGGATTTGCACGCGATCCCAGTCGTTTGGCATCACTTCCGTATCCAGCTCCAGCTCGATTTCCAAATCTCCCGGGCATACGATATCCCCTATTGTGATATCTTGATCGTTCGCTGTCCCCCGCATCGTCAACAGCGGCCCGGCAGCCAGGCACACCCGCCCGCGGCGCACCGCATCCAAAATGCGTTCTGTCGTCAGTGCGCCCTGTACCCCGACATAGGTATGTCCATACGGCTTGTCATCCTCCCGATGCCAGTCACGTCCGCTCGTCGCTGTGATGCGGCAGCCCCGGTCGAGCAGCCGCTCCCAAAGCTCAATCGCACGCAAGCTCTGCACCTTGCTCGGGGCATCATCGCGCGACCACACCTCCAAAAAATCGACCGCATCCCAATCGGCAACGTGAAATTCCCAATGGTATCCGGTATTCACCGGATTGGACAGCGCAAACGGGTGAGCAATGCCGACGATTCCTTGATTTTTATGAATTGCGGCGATCGCCCGGTCAATTTGTTCCGGCCGGACGCCGCGCCAGTCGGTATACCCCTGCTCGCCCAGCACCAGCATATGTCCCCAATACGTCGTCCATTCGATGCCCGGAATGCCCACCATCTGCTCGCGCCCGATGGCCGCGTAAAATTCCCGCAGCCCGGAACAGGTGTTGTGATCGGTACATGCGATGGCGGCAAATCCGCGCTGTTTTGCCGCCTGAACAAGCCCGTCCAGCGTAAAATCGCCGTCACTGTGCTGCGTATGGGTGTGCAGCTCCACCGGATACCAATTCATATCCCTGTCCTCCCTTCGATGCGCAGCTCCCCCATGCAGCAGGGGGAGCAAATTTCATGCAGATGCAGCATCCCAGTCCAATGGCCCGCTATCGCCTGCGGCGGGACAAACCCGAGCGACGCGCGCTCCGCCGTCAGCACATGCGTCTGTTCCGGTGCCCATCGGTGCGCATTGCCCAAATACACGCCCTCCCGCATGAGTGAGATCGTAATCAAATTCTTGACGGGCAGGAATTGCTCCGGCTGCATCGGCTGAATGTCGCGGGGATAGCGGTCATAATAGCGCGCGAGCGCGGCTTCGATCTGCGGCCTGCATATCGCCTCCGCAGTCTCCTTTCCCGGTGCAAACGAAAACCGGATGCAAACCGCCGTCACCTCCGGTGGGCACCGGAACGCAAACGACACGTCGTGCGCCGTATCTAACGGCGTCCACCGATAGCTCTGTTCAAATAGCAGCATGGGATCCCTCCTTTTGCCGCATGGCCAACGCCGCAATGACATTGCGCGTCGTGATATTGCGCACGCCGCGCAACAGAAAATGGCGCACACGCGCCGGGTCGTTCACCGTCCAAACCGACGCTCCGATTCCATGGCGATTCAAAATATCAAGGAATCCGTCCGTCGCCAGTTGTTCATACACATTGATCGTTTGGATACCGAAACGGGCGCACTTGGCACACATCTCCTCCGCAGCCTGCAATACCCAGGCAGGCTCCCGCCGACACCGCTGGTACAGCTCCGGAATCTGCTCGTCGATGTTCCAGTAAATCTGTTCCATACCGATCTGCGTACCGCGCAGCCGCATGGGATCAACAGTCCCGGAAAAGATCAGGCGGCCGGATAGCCCCATCTCACCCGCCAATGCAGCTGCCTGCTGTTCCAGGCCCGGCTCCTTCAAATCACAATTGATACGCACTGCGGCATGCTGCGCCGTCAGCTCCAACGCCTGCTGCAGCAAGGTCTGTGTGCCCCGGCCCACCGCGTCATGCGACAACACCAGCGCGCCGCTCTCCGGTTCCCGGCGCACATCTACCTCGATGGCATCCGCGCCCGATTCGAGCGCATACCGCACAAATGTCAAGCTGTTTTCCGGCGTGCCGTCCGCACCGGAGTGCGCCGTAAGTAACGGTTGATGGTTCATGGCTGTAAAACCTCCTTTTTTCCGCAAAAAACCGCCCGGAATGTGTTGTGATCCCGGGCGGTTGCGCCTTTGGCTGTATCAAGCAGCCTATGTTGTTTTATTGCTTTTCCCAATCCTGTTCTTTCAGGTTTGTATAGATGTATACGCCTGCCGAAACCGAGCAAATCAGGAACATGATGACGGACAGCGCAGCCGAGCGGTTGTAGTCCAGATATTTATTGAACTGGTCGAACAACGCGATGCCAAGCATCTTCGGCGCATTTCCGCCCATCAAATACGGGGTGGTGAACGAACCGACGTTTGTCATGAAGACAAACGTACCCGCAACGACAACATCCTTCATGGACAGCGGCAGGATCATCGAGGTGAAAACCTTCAATTTGCCTGCGCCTACGTCGCGCGCACCCTCAATGATGGAATCCGGGATCGCACCCAGGCCGGCCGCAATCATCATCGCCGCAAACGGGATATTGAACCACAGGTTCATCGTGATGATGCCGCTGGCATGGTACATCATGCCGAGATGGATATCCACGCCGAACAACAGGCCAATGCGGTTGATCAGGCCGGAATCTCGGATGATGGTAATCATTGCATAAACGGCGCACATCGCCGGTACAAAACGCGGAAGCAGGTACAGCGTACCGATTGCTTTGGAAATTTTGGATTTGACAAAGCGCAGATACAGCGCCAGCAAATAGGCAATGACGATTGCAACGATGACGGTTACAAATACAACAAACAGTGTAAAAAGCAGGTTTTGCAGCTGTGCAGGCTCGGTGAAAAAGTAGGTATAATTTTCAAAGGTAAATTCGCCGGTTTTTTCATCCTGGAAGCTCTGGATCACAGCCGAAACGATCGGGTAGGCAACGGTCAGCATGACGACGAGGAACGCCGGCATAACCATACCGTATGCCACAATGTTTTGTTTCAGGCTCTTACTCATCTGATATTCCCCTTCGTTTTAAAAAGTGCGATCAGCCAAGTGTGCCAATCTCGTTGTCCCAACGTTCGTTAAAGTCCGTGCTCAGGTCGCCGATGGACATGATGCGGAAATCGCTGACGTCCAGGTTCTGTACATCCTCAAAACCGGTCATATCGATGTTCGAGGTATCGATCAGCGGGATTGCGGCCATTTCCTTGACCATGATTTCCTGTGCGGACTCGCTCAGCATGTAATCCATAAACGCATATGCGCCGTCTTCATTGGAGCCGAAGGTCGGAATTGCCAGCGACTGGAAGGAGCCGGTCAGCGCCGGATCGAGCTGCGCAATCTTGATGGTATCCTTCAGGGTGCCCTCAGCGCGCTGGGACAGGACCATATCCGCCCAGTTTGCGCACATATCGATCTCGCCCTGGTTGAGCAGGTCGAGCGTGCCCTGGTTCTTGTTCGGGTAAACAATCGAGCCGCCGGAGGAATACATGTACTGGTGGATATCAGCTAGGAACTGGAAGCCTTCGTCCCAATCCTCTTCCCACTTGGCGTCGTCAGAGGTGATGGCCTCTTCGTCCATGAAGTTGTACACTGCGGTACGGGCAAAGGAGTCGCCTGCGCCGCCGGTGCCCGGCGTGTTATATGCGAACCGTCCCGGGTTTGCCTGCATCCATTCTACCAGCTCGTCCCACGTGGACGGGGGGGTCTCTACTTTTTCAGAATCGTACGCCAGAACGACGGTCGTGCCGCGGTACGGCTGGACATAGTCGGTCGCTACGCTGCTTTCTGCCTCCACGCCTTCTGCGTTCGGGAGCTTGCTGTCGTCCAACTTGACAAAGGTCTCTTCCCCGATCTGGGACACAACCTTGGACAGGTCGTCGCCGCCCAGGTCTACGATATCATAATCGGTATTGGTCTGCCCTGCCTTGGACGCTGCTACGATCATATCGGTCAGTGTCTGTGTGCCGGTGCCGCTGAGCATAAACTGCAGCTCCACTTCATACTGCCCTGCATATTCAGAATTGTTGTTGAAATCCTCGACCAGGGACTCGTATACCTCGCGGACGTTGTCCGAACCGGTTGCCCACAGGGTGACGGTCTTTCCGCCGCCGGAAGAGGTGCCGCTGCCGGTCTCGTCTCCGCCGGAGCTGCCGCAGCCAGCCAGTCCTGTCATCATCATTGCGCCCGCCAGAACGGCTGCGCCAAATCGTTTCATTTTCATTTCGATTCTCCTTTACTCAATTGCCTTGATGCGATATAGCGATAGGGAACGTTTCAGAGCCTATTCTTCCCCAAAACAAGCGTCTTTTTATGAAGCGGAAGCGGCAAATTTGCTGTGCTTTCCAATGGTCAGGCTGACCGTATCGCCGTCCTTCAGCCGGTCGCTCAGCTCGCGGTCGATGAAGCACTTAATGACATCGTCGCCGTGCTGGACGGTGAGCACCACATAATGCCCCAGCATCATGATCGTGCGGACCACCGCATCCATGTCGCCCTTTCCTCCGCCTTCCATAACGGTGATATCCTCCGGTCGGACCGCAATGGTATCGCCGCGGCCGCGGATAAAGTTCATCTCTCCAATAAAGGATGCGACATGCAGCGTTGCCGGATTGTCGTAAATTTCCGCCGGCGTGCCGACCTGGTCGAACTTGCCCTTGTTCATGACGACAATACGGTGGCTCAGCGCCATCGCCTCTTCCTGGTCATGGGTGACAAAGATGACCGTAATGCCCAGATCGCTCTGGATCTTTTTCAGCTCCTCGCGCATCTGCTGGCGGATCTTCGCATCCAACGCGGAAAACGGTTCGTCAAGCAACAGCAGGGACGGCTTGAGCAGCAGGGAACGCGCAATGGCAATGCGCTGCTGCTGGCCGCCGGACAGTTGCCCCGGATACTTTTTCTCACATCCGCTCATGGACACGAGCGCCAGCATCTTTTTGATGTCTTCGTCTATGGTCTTTTTCGGAATCTTCCGAAGTTTGAGTCCAAATGCCAGGTTCTCGTAAATGGTCATGTGCGGCCAGAGGTTGTAGCTCTGGAACACCATGGCCGTCGGACGCTTTTCCGGCGGTAGCGCGACAATCGACTGCCCGTCAATTGTAATGTCGCCGCTGGTGACATCCAGAAATCCGCCGATGGTGCGCAGGATGGTAGATTTGCCGCATCCGGACGGCCCGAGGAAGGTGACAATCTCACCCTCGTATACATCAAGGTCGATATGCTCAACGCCGTCCCCGTTGTCATATTTCTTGGTCATATCCTTGATCTGCAGTTTGATTTTGCGATCACTCATATCAATTGAATCCTCCCATGTTCCCGGTTATTTCATCTTGAAGCCGCCGGCAATGGCTTCCGGCCCGATGTACTTGCGCATCAGGAAGATCAGGACAGCCGACGGGATAATCAGCAGCAATGCAAATACGGCGCCAATCTGTACGGCGGACGAATCGAGTACGATGCCATACATCGCAACCGGCATGGTCTGAATCCGTCCCAAACCGACGAGCATCGTGCCCTGTGCTTCTTCCATCGATCCGAGGAAGGTGTACAGCGTTGCTACCGCAATGCCCGGCATCGCCATCGGCATGGTCACCTTAAAGAAGGTGCGGACCGGGCCTGCGCCAACATCGCGCGCGGCCTCCTCCTGCTGCCGGTGAACCGACCGGAACGCGCTGGCCGGCAGCCAAACCATGAACATCATGGAGTTGATCATGTGAATGATAACGACGCCCGGATAGGTTCCCATCAATCCGTACTTGTAAAACAGGACGGCGATCGAGGTATAAATACCCAGCTTTGGGAACGCATTGGTCAGCAAAAAGGAAAGCATGAAAATTTTGCGTCCACGGTATTTGAACCGCGAGATCGAATATGCCGCTGGAATACAAAAGATCATGGACACAATCGTCGTAATGATGGCAATCACAAAGGACTGTACCATGGAAGAAACCAGACTCTTTTGACCAAATACATAGCCCCACCATTCAAAGCCCCATTCCTGCGGAAGGACATTCGGTACGCTGTATTCGTTTGCAAACGCCAGCATCAGCATGTTCAGCAACGGACCATAGAAAAACAGGATAAAAATCGCCAGAAGAATAAATTCCAGGAATTTCCGTTTTCCTACCGCATGGTAAAAGCGCCGTGGGTTCAACATTTTAAACATTAGGCTTCCACCCCTTTTCTTTCTACTTTCTTCGGTTTTCTCTCCAGCTCTTTCTGCGCGCCGGGCGCCATGGCGTGCAGAAGGGAAAGCATCGGAGCAAACAGACATCGCGTCAGAAAAACGCAAAAAAATAACAAGCCTCACAACATAAACTCTCCGTACATTGTACAAAAGAATTTCGAAATTGCTCTGACTCGTTTCTCCTAAGCATTGTCTATTTGATTTGACCAAAGTATAACACAGAATTCTGTGCGCCGCAAGTCAATTTCCACAAAAGAAACACGATTCTTACAATTTAGACAGATTTTTTGCCGAGATTTTGTGCACTTTGTCTTCGATGTTTTCCTATATTATATTACCACGTCATATATATATCGTGCTATACTATTTATGTAAAACATACGCAAATCTTTTGTAAAACATCCGAATGCAGCCAGCCCCTGCGGCATCTCCAACGGGATTGCGGCGCATTCTGATATATGGGGAGGAACGCACGCATGACGAACAAACAACTGGATTTTGTAGAATGGCTTCAGGACGCGCCGGTGATCGCGGCTGTAAAAAATGACGAAGGCTTGGAGAAAGCGCTCGTTTCGGATTGCGCCGCCGTCTTTTTTCTATACGGCACCATCCTGAATATCTCCCAGCTGATCGAACGGGCCAAGCGCAACGGCAAGCTGGTTTTCGTCCATACGGACTTGATCGAAGGCTTGACCGGAAAGGATATTTCAGTGGATTTTATCGCGCAGAAAACCCAGGCGGATGGCATTATCTCCACCCGCATCAATCTGATCCGCCACGCCAAAAAGCTGGGCCTCATCACCATCCAGCGGTTTTTCCTGCTCGATTCCCTCGCGTTTGAAAACATCCGTCGGCAATCCGGATATGCCGATGCCATCGACATCCTGCCCGGCACCATGCCGCGCGTCATCGAGCGGTTGTCCGGCAAGGTGCGCCAGCCAATCATCGCCAGCGGCCTGATTATCGACAAGCAGGACATCATGTCCGCGCTGTCCGCCGGCGCGCTGGCGGTTTCCACCACCAGCATGGATTTGTGGTTTGTGTGACTGCGCGCCGCTCATGCATGCATCCAACCCAGCAATTTCTGAAAAATCTTACAAAAATTCTTCTTGCATTCCGCTGATTTCTGTGATATAGTTATCACAGTTCTACAAGTACATAGCAATTTTGGAGATTTAGAGTCAAAGTAAACTACCGCGTTGCGGTTATTTGCTTTGGCTTTTTTTATTGGTTTCTGGTTGCAATGAAAGAAAGAGAGGATGATTCCTATGTATGATGTAACGATCATCGGCTGCGGCGTTGTGGGCGCATCTCTCGCCTACACGCTGTCGCAATATGATCTGAACGTCCTGGTTTTGGAAAAGGAAAATGACGTCGCGATGGGCACGACAAAGGCAAACAGCGCCATCGTACACGCAGGCTATGACCCCGAGCCTGGGACATTGATCGCCAAGCTAAATGTACGCGGCTCCGGCATGATGGAAACGCTGTGCCGCAAACTATCCGTCAAATATAAGCGCATCGGTTCGTTCGTCCTCGCTTTCGATGCAGACGGCCGCAAACATCTGGACAAGCTGTATGACAACGGCATAAAAAACGGCGTACCGGATATGCAGATCATGTCCGGCGAACAAGCGCGTGCCATGGAGCCGAACCTGTCACAAAAGGTTTGCGCCGCGCTATATGCGCCTTCCGCCGCGGTGATCGATCCTTGGGGGCTTTGTATTGCCGAAGCTGAGGTTGCAGTTCGTAACGGCACGACGCTGCGGCTGCGCAGCGCGGTGACCGGACTGGAGCAGCTCGGTTCCTCCATCCTGCTGCATACCACATCGGGCAATTACGAAACGCGCTATGTCGTCAATTGCGCTGGGGGCTGGGGCCATGAAATCTGTGCCCTGACCGGCGAGGCGGAATGGGAGGCGCAGCCTTCGCGCGGTGAATATTACCTGCTGGATAAATCCAGCGGCAGCCTGGTCAGCCATGTTGTCTTCCAGTGCCCCACGGCCGCCGGCAAGGGCGTCCTGGTCGCTCCTACCGTGCACGGCAATCTGATTGTCGGACCCAACGCTTCGCCGGTTTCCTCGCCATATAGCCGTGAAACCACGCTCGCCGGCCTGGACGAGGTCGCAGCGGCCAGCCGCAAAAGTGTGGACGGCATTGACTTGCGGCAATCCATCCGCAACTTTGCCGGTGTGCGCGCCATCACCTCCGAATCCGACTTTATCATCCGCCCCGCAAAAGCATGCGCACGCATGCTGCATGTCGCCGGCATCAAATCACCCGGCTTATCCGCAGCTCCGGCGATTGCGGAATACGCCGTCGGGATGTTGGCTGACATGGGCGTGCCGCTGCACAAAAAAGCGGATTGGGATGGAACGCGGACGCAAATCCGTTTCAAAGAGCTATCCCAGCCGGAAAAGGCAGCGCTCATCCAGCGCGACCCGCGCTATGGGCGCGTCATCTGCCGCTGTGAGACGATTACAGAAGGTGAAATTGTCGCCGCAATCCACTCGCCCATCCCGCCCTGTTCCATCGACGGCATCAAGCGCCGCGCCGGTGCAGGCATGGGCCGGTGCCAAGGCGGCTTCTGCGGCCCGCGCGTGCTGGATATCCTGGCGCGTGAGTTTGGGGAAGATCCACTGGATATCCTACAGGATGGCGACGGCACCGTCCTGCTGATTGGCAAAACCAAAGGAGGCGCAAAGGCATGAAATACGATCTGGTCATTATCGGCGGCGGCCCTGCCGGCCTGTCCGCAGCCAACGCCGCATGGGAAGACGGCTGCCGCTCCATCTGTATTGTGGAGCGCGACCGCGAGCTGGGCGGTATCTTGAATCAGTGCATTCACAACGGCTTCGGCCTGCACTACTTTAAAGAAGAGCTTACCGGACCGGAATATGCCGGGCGGTTCATTGCAATGCTGCGGCATACCGGCGTCGATGTGCGTCTGGATGCAATGGTGCTGGAAATCACAGAAGAAAAACAAGTCCATATTGTCTCCTCCTCCGGCGGATACGAAGTGTTGGAGGCTGGTGCAGTTGTGTTGGCCATGGGATGCCGCGAACGCACCCGCGGCGCGATCGCCATCCCCGGCACCCGTCCTGCCGGTGTCTTCACCGCAGGTACGGCGCAGCGTTATCTCAATATCGAGGGTTACATGGTGGGCAAACGCGTCGTTATCCTCGGTTCCGGCGACATCGGCCTGATTATGGCGCGCCGCATGACGCTGGAGGGCGCTAAGGTATTGGCCTGCGTCGAAGTGATGCCATATTCCGGCGGCCTGACCCGTAATATTGTACAGTGCCTGGATGATTTCGACATCCCGCTGTATCTATCCCACACGATCACCGATATCCAGGGCAAAGACCGCGTCGAGCGCGTGGTTGTCGCAAAAGTGGGGCCAGACCGCCGCCCGATCCCGGGGACGGAAATGACCTTCGACTGCGATACCGTCCTGCTGTCCGTCGGCCTGATCCCGGAAAACGAGCTGTCCCGCGGCGCAGGTATCTGCATCGATTCTCGCACCAACGGCCCCGCCGTCTATGAAAACATGGAAACCTCGATGCCTGGTGTATTTGCCTGCGGCAATGTGCTGCATGTGCACGACTTGGTCGATTTCGTCACAGCGGAATCTGCCCGCGCCGGTAAGGCTGCGGCCGCTTATGCGGCAGGCGCACGGGTTTCTTCCAGCCATATACTGGACATCCGCAACGGCAATATCGTGGGTTATACGGTGCCGCAGCACATCCACATGGACGCACCATTTCCCGCAGTCGATGTCTTTTTCCGTGTCCGCGCTGTCTGCGGGCAAAGCCGCATCGTTGTTACAGACGAAACCGGCGCACAAATTGCTTCCTTCCGCCGCGAACGCATGGCTCCCGGCGAGATGGAACAGATCAAGCTGCCCCGCGTCCTGCTGGAAAAGGCGCAGGGAGCGGTTACCGTTTCTGTTGAGGAGGACGAACCATGACCCATCTTATCTGTATCACCTGCCCAAAGGGCTGCCACCTGTCGGTTGACGAGGCAAACGAATATACTGTGACCGGCAATGCCTGCCCGCGCGGTGCAGCATATGGCAAAAATGAACTGCTGCATCCGGTCCGCGTTGTGACTTCTACGGTACGGGTTGACGGCTACACGCCGCCCCGCCTGCCGGTCAAAACCGATCGTCCGCTGCCAAAGGAAAAAATGTTCGACTGCATGGCGCTCATCAACAGCCTGACTGTACAGCCGCCTGTTCAGACTGGGCAAATCCTTGCGGCCAATATCCTGGGTACCGACGTCAATCTGGTCGCGGCAAAAACCATCTGACACAGCAATCGATGCATCGGAAGGGAGGCGGCAGCCATGACGGCAGCATTGGATTATCTTCGTGAACTGAATATACTATCTGTGATACTCCGGCTTTCGCTGGCCATGCTCAGCGGCGGTATGATCGGGTTGGAACGCGGCCGCAAACGCCGCCCCGCAGGCTGCCGCACGTATATGCTGGTATGCCTGGGCGCAGCGCTGACCATGCTGCTGAGCCAATACGAATCCACCATGGTTTCGACACAATGGGCTTCGCTTGCCCAAGAAATCGGCCTGCGCACCGATGTTTCCCGCTTCGGCGCACAGGTCATCAACGGCATTGGCTTTCTCGGTGCGGGCACCATCATCGTGACAGGCCGCCAACAGGTCAAGGGGCTGACCACCGCCGCCGGCCTGTGGGCCTCCGCCTGCATGGGGCTGGCTGTTGGCGCGGGATTTTACGAATGCATTGTGCTTGCGTTTATCCTGATTTTTTTGTGCATCCGCATCTTCCCGATCATCGACAATTTCATTCAGGAAAATGCAAAAATCATGAACATCTATGTGGAATTTGAGTCATTGGATAATATAGGGCCAATCATCAACCGCATCAAAACGCAGGATGTCCAGATTTTCGACGTCGATATCGAACGCGGCCGTGAAAAACGTTCCCGCAATCCCAGCGCTGTGTTTTCCATCCATTTGAACCGGAAACGGACACACACACAGATCCTGTCGGCGCTCGCGGATATCGACTGCATTTACACGATTGAAGAAATATAGGGAGGGCGCGCATATGTTATCTATTTTTGACGGCTTCCGGGACGTCACCCTGGCGTCCATTACCCTGCGGCTGATCCTTTCTGTGGTCTGCGGCGGATTGGTTGGCATCGAGCGGGCCTATAAACGCCGTCCTGCCGGATTTCGGACCCATATCCTGATCTGCTTGGGCGCGGCGATGACCACACTGACCAGCCAATACCTGTATCTGAACATGCACTATTACACCGATATGGCGCGGCTGGGCGCGCAGGTTGTCGCCGGGATCGGCTTCATCGGCGCAGGTACGATTATCGTCACACGCCAGCAGCGCGTCAAAGGGCTGACAACGGCCGCCGGCCTGTGGGCTTCTGCCATCATCGGCCTCGCCCTCGGCGGCGGATTCTATGAAGGCGGTATCATCACGACCCTCATGATCCTGGTGGCTGAGCTGCTGTTTTCCAAGCTGGAATACCGGGTGCTCGACCATGTCCCAGAGATCAACCTATATATGGAATATAACGACAAGCCATGCCTGGAAAATGTGCTCAAACTATACCGTGAAATGGATCTGAAAATCCTGAACATGGAAATCACCCGTTCCAGGGGCAGCAAAAAGCACAATGCCTGTGCCATTTTTACGCTGCGGCTGAACAGAAGCTTCCCTGTGGATCGGGTCATCAAAACTGTTTCCGCTACCGAGGGCGTCATCCTTGTCGAAGAATTATAATACGCACTGCGTTTTATCTCTAGCTTCCTTTCAAAAGGCTCCGTGCATCGCTGCATGGAGCCTTTTCGCCTATCATCTGGCGCGGTAAACCGCATATTTGAGAGCCAACACCTCAGAAACGGCAAACATTCCCGCGGAGCTGTGATATGGGATCGCGTGCCGCCCGATTTCAAATTTTTGTGTGTAAAACGGCAGCCGGAAGTCGCAGATCTTGGCAAGCGTATTGGCCCCGTCCTGGCAGATCGCCACCAGCACCATGCCCCGCTCCTTCATCTGCGTGGCATAGTCGTTCATCTGCGGGTTATTGCCGGACACAGAATATAAAAATGCGACATCGCCGGGATGCATGATGTGCAGCGCCATCTGGCGCTCTTCCCGCCCCTCAATGACATCGACCAGCCGACCTTCTACGATCAGATAGTTTTTGAGCATACGGGCCGCAGCCTTTTGTACCGAACCGCTGCCATAAGCATAGATCCGCTCTGCCCGGTCCATCGCCGCAAACAATGCAGAACAATCTTCCCTCTCTATCATGCTGATGGTGCGGTTCAAATTAAAGCAATTTTGTTCCACTGTATACGAATCCATGACAGATTTCTGCCGTTCTTCCCATTTGAGAAATACCTTAAATTCCGAAAAGCCATCCATCCCCAACATCTGGATAAACCGCAGCACGCTGGTATGCGATACCTGGCAGGCATCCGCCAGCTGATGCAGCGACATAACCCGGCATTCGTCCCTGTGGTGGCTGATATATTGCCAAATCATATGATCGCTCGTGCTCATATGGTCATAATGCTGCTGTACCAGCGTCTCCAGATGCATTGTTCTGCTCCTTTCCGTTGTGATATTCCAAGTATTTTAAAAACAGGATATCGATCAAAATAAAATACGATGTCGTCGATTCATATTGCCAGTGGATCGGTGTTTCTACCATTTCCGCCGCCTCGATATACAGCTGATAATCGCACAGATGCGCCAGCGTATTCTCCCGGTTCTTTGTGATGGAAATCAGTTTGGTCCCCCGCACCCGCATCTGGCGCGCCGTCTGTACCATTTTCTCATTTTCGCCCGATACGGAAATCAGGATACACAGATCCTGGTCGGTCATCATATGGATCACGTTAAACAATTCCTGCCCGCTTGGCACATCGAACAGCATCATACCTGCGCTCATAAAAATGCGCTTAAATTCCCGCTTGATCGACGTCTGCACCATACCTTCGCCGCAGATAAAAACCTGTTTGGCCCGATCCATCGCCGCAAACATCGCGTCACAATTTTTGTCGCGTATGCTGCGGGCAACATTGGTATAAATCTGGCACACCTGGTCGATCTGGTCGGAAACCTCCGCCTTGTGCGCGCCCATTTTCAGATACATCTTCAGCTCCGCAAAGCCATGAAACCCCAGTTTCTGCGCAAAACGCATAACTGCGGTGCGCGATACGCAGCAATTTTTTGCCATCACACTGATAGACATGCCCTCGCATGCGTCCCGATTCGCGGAAATATACTGCCAGACCGCTCGGTCGCTCTCACTGAACCGCTCATAATTCCGATTCACCAGCTCTTCAATGCCCATTTTCCATTCTCCTGCCTTTTGGTATATATGTAGTATACCATGTTCTATCGCTGCGGGCAAATGCCGCGGGGATCGCCAGCCCTACTCCGTTTTTTCTTCCGTTTCTTCCGCGCTGTATGGTATCCTGCAATGCGCATGGAACTGGTTGTGAATATTCACAGATTTTGTGCAAGATTATAAAATCTGCCGCTTGTTACCAAAGTGAACGCGGCTTCTTGAAGTGTGGTAATGTAACGTGGTATCATAAACACGTCAAAGGACATCATCGTTGTACAGCAAATTCTTCCGGAAGGATGATGCCTTCGCAGAAACAAAAAAAGAGAGGATGAGCTGAAACTTATGATGCAAAAAATTCAAAAGTTCGGCGGAGCAATGTTTACCCCTGTCCTGTTGTTTGCGTTTGCAGGTATTATGGTAGGTATCGGGACATTGTGCACAACCGAAGCAGTATTGGGCGATTTGGCCGCTCCAACCAGCATGTGGTATCTGGTTTGGAACGTAATCCTACAGGGCGCATGGTGTGTATTCAATCAGCTGCCGTTGCTGTTTGTTGTCGGTTTGCCAATTGGTTTGGCAAAAAAACAGGCAGGACGCTGCTGTATGGAAGCATTGGTCCTGTATTTGACCTTCCATTATTTTGTCAGTACGATTCTTTCCCAGTGGGGCGATGTATTCGGCGTTGATTTTGCAGCCGAGGTTGGCGGCTCCAGCGGCCTGACCATGATCGCAAACATCAAAACCATGGACATGGGCATGATGGGCGCGCTGCTGATTTCCGGCATTGTCATTTATCTGCACAACCGCTTCTTTGATGTAGAATTGCCGGATTGGCTGGGTTCCTTCAATGGCTCTACCTTCATCTTCATGATTGGCTTCTTTGTCATGCTTCCCGTCGCGCTGCTGTCTGTGCTGATTTGGCCGCATATCCAGGCAGGCATGGCATTGTTCCAGAATTTCGTCATGAACGCCGGTGCGCTGGGCGTTTGGGTATTTATTTTCCTGGAGCGTCTGCTCATTCCATTCGGCCTGCACCATCTGCTGTACAGCCCGTTTTATTATGACAACCTGGTTTGCCCGGGCGGTATTTATTCCTATTGGGCAACGCAGCTGCCGGCCATTGCCGCTTCGGCAGAGTCGTTGAAATCCCTGTGCCCAGAGGCTGCGTTCACAGCAACTGGATTCTCCAAAATCTTCGGCTGCCCAGGTATTGCGCTCGCATTCTATGCAACCGCGAAACCGGAAAAGAAAAAGCAGTTACGCGGCTTGCTGATCCCGATTACGCTGACGGCGATCGTCTGCGGCGTCACAGAACCGATCGAATTCACCTTCCTGTTTATTGCCCCCCCGTTGTTTGTGGTTCATGCATTCCTGTCGGCATGTCTGTCCACGACGATGAATCTGTTTGGCATTGTCGGCGTATTCTCCGGCGGCCTGATTGAGATGAGTTCGCTGAACTTCATCCCGCTGATGTCCTCACATTGGAAGCAATATCTGCTGCTGCTGGTCATCGGCCTGATTTATACCGCGATCTGGTTTGTCGTCTTCCGGTTCCTGATTGTCAAATTCAACTTTAAGACGCCGGGACGCGAGGATACAGAAGAAACCAAATTCTATTCTAAGGCGGAATTCCGTGCAAAGCAGGCTGGCGGCGATGTCAAAATGGATGAAAAGACCATTTTGGCAGCGATGATCCTGGAAGGCTTGGGCGGTGCGGACAACATTGTCGATGTCACGAACTGCGCAACCCGCCTGCGCACCAACGTCAAGGACGAGACAAAGGTCAAGGACGACGCGTATTTTAAGGGCATTGGCACGCATGGCATTTCCAAAAACGGCAAGGCGATGCAGGTCATTGTCGGCCTGGGTGTACCGCATGTGCGCGACCGGTTTGAACAGGTCATGCAGAATCCATCCGCCTATGAGCTGGTTTCCGCAGAGGAAGCAGAGCCCGCGCCGGCAGAAGGCGCAGTCAAGACGGTGAACGTCACAGCAGCGCTGCATGAGCTGTATGCGGCGGGCAACGGCAAGGTTGTCAAGGTAGAAGACGTACCAGACGACGTATTTGCATCCAAGGCCCTCGGTGATGGCGTTGCTGTCATTCTAGAGGACGGCAAGGTCTATGCACCAGCGGACGGTGAAATCAGCATGGTGGCAGACACCCTGCACGCATATGGCATTACCACGCCGGATGGGCTGGAGCTGCTGGTACATATCGGCGTCAACACGGTAGAGCTCAAGGGACAGGGCTTCCAGCCGAAGGTATCGGTTGGGCAAACCGTCCAGGCAGGCGATCTGTTGTGTGAGGTTGACATGAAGCTGATGAAGAGCAAGGGCTATCCGATGCACACGCCGACGCTGCTCACCAACGGTGACGAATGCGGCGAGATCACACTGTTGCCGTGCGATAAAGCAAAGGCAGGCAAGACGGTTGTCGTGCAATACCGCTTGTAACAGCACTGTGTGAATATTCACACGAAACGTACCAAATGAGCAATTCTGTGGAGGGGTTCCAACCTCTTCACAGGCCATTGCATCCCCGTAAGGGCTGTGTTAGGATACACATAGGAACAAAAAAGAAAACCTTTCAACCATACATTGTTATCACGTATTTAGGAGGAATCATCATGGCAAAGAGACAGTTTGCAGTAACCGTTGCCGGCGGCGGCTCCACGTTCACACCGGGTATCGCACTGATGCTGCTGAAGGAACGCGATCGCTTCCCGATCCGTAAGATCATGTTCTATGACAACGATGCAGAGCGTCAGGAAATTGTTGCAAAAGCATGTGAAATCTATCTGCGCGAGAATGCGCCGGAGATTGAATTTGGTTATACCACCGATCCAGAAACCGCATTTACCGATATCGACTTCGTTCTGGCACATATCCGCGTCGGCAAGTACGCGATGCGCGAAAAGGACGAGAAGATCCCGATGAAATATGGTGTCGTAGGCCAGGAAACCTGCGGCCCTGGCGGCATTGCATACGGCATGCGCTCCATCGGCGGTGTCATTGAAATTCTGGACTACATGGAAAAGTATTCCCCGAACGCATGGATGCTGAACTATTCCAATCCTGCAGCCATCGTTGCGGAAGCAACCCGCCGCCTGCGCCCGAATTCCAAGATCCTGAACATCTGTGATATGCCAATCGATCTGGAAGAGAAAATGGCAAACATGGTTGGCTTAAAATCCCGCAAGGAAATGCAGGTTGGTTACTATGGCCTCAACCACTTCGGCTGGTGGCATAAGATTTATGACAAGGACGGCAACGACCTGATGCCGGAGATCAAGAAGCATGTCGCAGAGAACGGCTTTGCAGACGGTATCGCCGAGACAAACCAGCATGTGGACGACAGCTGGAAGGAGACGTTCCGCAAGGCGCGCGATGTTTATGCAGTTGATCCATCTACCATCCCGAATACCTACCTGAAATATTACCTGTACCCGGATTATGTTGTCGAGCACACCGACCCGAACCACACCCGAGCAAACGAGGTTATGGAAGGCCGTGAAAAGCAGGTATTCGGCGCATGCCGCGATATCATCGCAAAGGGTACAGCCAAGGACGGCGGCTTTGAGGCGGATGCACATGCAACCTACATCGTTGACCTGGCTTGCGCGATTGCGGAAAACACACAGGAGCGTTTCCTGTTGATTGTGCCGAATGAAGGCGCAGTAGAAAACTTTGACCGCACGGCAATGGTTGAAATCCCGTGCATCGTAGGCTCGAACGGCTATGAGCGCATTGCACAGGGTGCAATCCCGCAGTTCCAAAAAAGCTTGATGGAGCAGCAGGTTGGCGTCGAAAAGCTGGTTGTAGAAGCGTGGATCGAAGGCAGCTATCAGAAAATGTGGCAGGCGCTGACGCTTTCTAAGATTGTTCCGAGCGCACGCGTTGCCAAGCTGATTCTGGACGATCTGATTGAAGCGAACAAGGGCTACTGGCCGGAACTGAAGTAAGCTTTTTCCAACTCTTTTTTCTATCATCTAAACTGGAGGTATTCCCATGGCGAACAAAAAGAAACGCAGCGGCAAAGCCCACGCTCTTCCGAATTACCATGCGCGGGACAAATGGTTTACTGCCGCAAAAATATTTTTAACCCTATCGCCGCTGATCGCGCTGGGATACCTCCAGACCGCGGCAACGGGAAGCGATATGCAGCTGGCTACATTGCTCGCTGAAAATCCAGAGATCACCGTCAGCTTCCTCGCTTCCATGACCGGGCCGTTCGCGGCATACCTGATGGGCTTTGCACAAAAGCATTTGTATGAAGGGGATGCCGCGTATACCATGACAAACCTGACGCTCATCATGGTCGGCGAAGCGATGCTCTCCAATGCAATATACTGCATCATGATGATGATCCTGATGTATTTTGTCTTTGATATGACCGGTCTCAATCCCATCATGGCAATCCGCCAAAAATGGCATGACCACTTCTGGCGAGATATTTCCGGAAGCATTGCGCTTCTGCTGGTTTGCGCATTCTGTATGTTTGTCTCGTTCCGTTTGGGAATGCGCTGAAATCCATTGTTATCTGTTTACCTATTTCTCCAACCCTATCTTACTTATCTATTCCAAAAAGGACATGCTCCAAACGGGCATGTCCTTTGCTTTTGTGCAACGCGGCGTTGGCGTGAAAAAGAAGAACAGCCGCCTCAAAGCCATGAGGCAGCTGTTCCAATATCCATATCCTTACTGATTAAAATTCACATTTTTTCGCAATATAATCCTTTACTTCTGCGATCGGCAGACGGATCTGTTCCATGGTATCACGGTCACGGATGGTGACGCAGCCATCGGTTTCGGTTTCAAAATCGACAGTGATGCACAGAGGCGTGCCGATTTCATCCTCACGGCGGTAACGCTTGCCGATGGAACCGGCCTCATCATAATCAATCATAAAATGCTTGGACAGCTCTTCATATACCGGCATTGCCTGGTCATGCAGCTTCTTGGACAGCGGCAGGACAGCAGCCTTGTACGGCGCCAGCGCTGGATGCAGGCGCATAACAACGCGGACATCGTCCTTGCCCTTCTTGTCCTGGCCGACAACTTCTTCATCATAAGCATCACACAGGAAGGCCAGTGCAACGCGGTCAGCACCCAGGGACGGCTCAATGACGTATGGGATATATTTTTCACCGGCTTCCTGGTCGAAATATTCCATAGAAACACCGGACGTGTTCTGATGCTGCGTCAGGTCGAAGTCGGTGCGGTCTGCAATGCCCCAAAGCTCGCCCCAGCCAAACGGGAACAGGAATTCAATGTCTGTGGTTGCGTTGGAATAATGGGACAGCTCTTCCTGCTCGTGGTCGCGCAGGCGCATGTTTTCTTCCTTTATACCAAGGCTGAGCAAGAAGTTTTTGCAAGCATCTTTCCAATATGCAAACCATTCCAGATCGGTGCCCGGCTTGCAGAAGAATTCCAGCTCCATCTGCTCAAATTCACGGGTACGGAATGTGAAGTTGCCCGGCGTGATCTCATTGCGGAAGGATTTGCCGACCTGTGCTACGCCAAATGGGATTTTGCGGCGAGTGGTACGCTGTACGTTCTGGAAGTTGACAAAAATACCCTGTGCGGTTTCCGGACGCAGATACAATTCATTTTTTGCATTCTCTGTAACGCCCTGGAAGGTTTTGAACATCAGGTTAAACTGACGGATATCGGTAAAGTTGTGTCCGCCGCAATCCGGGCAGGCAATCTGATGCTCGTCAATATAGTCCTTCATCTGCTGGTTGCTCCAGCCGGCCGGATTTTCACCGGTCGCATCTTCAATCAGCTGATCGGCACGATGACGGGTATGGCAATCTTTACAATCCATCAGCGGATCGGAGAATCCGCCGACATGGCCGGAAGCTACCCAAGTCATGGGGTTCATCAAAATAGCGGAATCCAAGCCGACATTATACGGGGATTCCTGGACAAATTTCTTTCTCCATGCATTTTTGACGTTATTCTTGAACTCGACACCAAGCGGGCCGTAATCCCAGGTGTTTGCAAGACCGCCGTAGATTTCGGAGCCGCTGTAAACAAAACCGCGCCCCTTGCATAATGCGACGATTTTGTCCATTGTTTTTTCGGTGTTTTTCATCATTGTAATCTCCTTTATGGCGCATATGGCTTATGCACGCAAAATTTAGTCACAAAAAACTTGACTATGCTCTTATTATAGCGTATAATAAACAAATGTCAAGGCGCTTCCGAGTGGCTTGATATCTCAAATGGATATTGCATTTCCGGGTGTAGCGCAGATGGTAGCGCGCCTGCTTTGGGAGCAGGATGCCGCAGGTTCAAATCCTGTCACTCGGACCATTGGAAAACCCTGTATTCGTTATGGATACAGGGTTATTTTTACATTTATTGAGTTTTACAAAAGGAAAATATTTAAAATATCTGCGGCGTGAATTTCACATGACCGCAGTTTTGACCGCAATTGGGATTTTTACACCTCGGAAAAGTTCAGAATCAAGCCGGTGTCAGTTCACCATAGAAGCGTACATAGCTTCCATGCGGGCGGCACTGGCTTTTTTCATTTCATCCAGCACATGTCCGTATTTGTCCAATGTAAACGCTACCGAATGATGACCAAGGTTTTCGGACAGCGTCTTTACATCGTCCCCAGCTTTCAGAGCATTGCAGGCGTAAGTATGCCGTTACGGTATAATAACGACAAACGGAAAAAGCCTTTATTTTCAAGGGGTTTGAGCGTTTGCCGTTGTCTATTCAATTCCTTTTCCAACCTTGAATGACAACAAGAAATCTGTCGAATAAAGGAGGCTGTTTCATTACCGACAAAATTTAATAGTATCAGCGGTCCGGTGTATTGCCGGATCGCTGATTGCCGTGGGCGGTTCACTTTTACAGGTGGACGCCCTTTTTTCATACCTATTTTCAGAAGGAAGGAGATTCACATGGAACTAAACGAAATGGAAAAAAAGCTGCTCTTTCAGGTGGAGGGCGATTATCAGGCAAAGGTCCTGAATGAACTTTATATGACCGTGCGCTATTCAAATAATTCCGAACAGCGGGAGGCGGCGCAAAATCTTATGGCAAAGCTGCGTGTTCTGTCGGATGTGGAGTGCATGGATTTAGTGAAGGACATTCAGAAGAATTACCGTCTGCCGCACCCGCCCCGTACCATTGGGGAGAGGATCGCCGAGGCCAGGCAGCAATCTGGTGCGGAGAAATTAAAGGGGCATGACATCATGGCGCTGGAACGCTTTGACCCGGAGGTACGCCACATGATCGTCTTTGATGTGCTGTCTTATGATTCCCCTGTCGGAGATAAGGGCGATAAGATGCGCCTGTTTCTTACGGATGCCGGCTATCAGAAATTTTTGGACAGCCAGGAACGGGGCGAAGTGAAACTGAAAAACCATGCAAAGGTCTCTGGCGGCAATCTCTACTACGACCGCAGGGACCGCGCCTTGTAACGGAATAATCGGAGAAAGGAGGCTGTGAAATGGCTGTATTCCGTGTAGAGAAAACAAAGGACTTTACGATTATGAGCAACCACCACCTGCGAAATGCAGAACTGTCCTTAAAGGCAAAGGGGCTTCTCTCCCTCATGCTGTCGCTGCCGGAAGATTGGGATTATACCACGAAGGGGCTCGCCCATATCTGTAAGGACGGTGTGGATTCCATCACGACTGCCCTGAAGGAGTTGGAGCGGCATGGGTATCTCACCAGGCAGCGCCTCCGCTATGAGAACGGACAGCTCGGAGACATCGAGTATACGATCCATGAAAAGCCTGTAGACCCTGAAAAACAAGGGGCTTCACCTAAACGGGAAAATCCAAGACAGGTAAATCCAGGACAGGCAAAACCTGAACAGGTGGAACCTGGACAGGAAAATCCCGCACAATTAAATACTAATCCACAAAAAACGAAAAAATCAAAAACAGATAGATCAAGGACGTATCAATCAATCTATCCGGCGGAGCCGGAAACAGAAAGCCGTTCTGATTGGATGGATAGGATTGAGCCTGTGAGCGCATACCGTGAAATTATCAAATCCAATGTTGATTACGATATTCTGGCGGAACGGTACGGCACAGAACGAATGGACGAGGCTGTGGAACTTATGCTTGAAGTAGTCTTGTCAAAACGCCCTTATATCCGCATTGCCGGAGACGATTTCCCACGGGAGGTTGTCAGGAGCCGTTTCCTGAAGATCAATTCCAGCCACCTGGAGTATGTTTTTGACTGTATCGACAAGAACACCACGAAGGTCGGAAATATCAAGGCTTATCTGCTGGCGGCGCTGTATAACGCCCCGGCAACGATGGACAGTTATTACCGTGCCGAGGTCAACCACGACCTGTACGGCTGTTAGGCGCCAGAGGGCGCTTTTTTCATGCGGTCAACAGAAAGGAGGCGAAAGCACAATGAATCGAAACACTGTGCCGGCGTCATGCCCGGCGTAACCAAAGAACAGATCCAGGCAGCGCGGGAGGCAGACCTGTTCGCCTACCTGCAATCCTATGAGCCCGGGGTGCTCAAACGGGACGGGCCAAATTACCGGCATAAAGAGCATGACAGCCTGGTTTATGTGACCGGAAAACGGTACTGGTACTGGAACAGCCGTGGCCGTAGCATTAACGCCCTGGATTATCTGATCCAGATTCGGGGGTATGGGCTGGTGGATGCGGTTCATACGCTGGTCGGCGGAGAAATCCAGCAGATGCCAGCACGCCGGAGTACGCCGGAGGCAGACCGTGTGCAGAAAGAACAGGAGAAGAAAGCCTTTTCCCTCCCCTGGGCCAGACGGTGCGCTACCGCTGCCGTTTCTTATTTGCAGAGGCGGGGAATCAGCTCCGATGTGATCCGAAGGTGCTTCCGGGAAGGTCTGTTCTATGAAGCCCGGTATCATGGCGAGCCGGTCTGTGTGTTTGTCGGGAAAGATG
>JAUNIY010000023.1 GCA_030523305.1 Eubacteriales bacterium | reverse complement strand
GTGCGATTGCTCGCAAACTGATTTCGAGTCAGCCCCGTTATGACCACTTCGATACCTCTCCATATCATTCAAGCAGCCCCTAAAACAAACTGCTTGAATAGTATACAACAATTCTTTTGATCCGTCAAGAAAAATTATCTTTTTTCTCGCAACACAGCACGCATGCGCTCAACGGTCAGCGGACTGACGATGTGTTCAATGCGGCAGGCATCCGTTTCCGCTGTTACCGCGTCAAGAGAAAGGATCGTCATCAAAAACTCCTTAATCAGGACATGACGGTCATAAATTTCATTTGCGCGCTTTCGGCCGGCATCCGTCAGCTGGATGGTGCCGTATAGTTCCTGATCCACAAGTCCGGCTTTTTTGAGCACGCCCATTGCGCGGGTGACGCTTGGTTTGGAGTAGCCCAGCTCATTTGCAATATCAACAGCGCGTACGGTGCCATTGCGCATTTCAAGAAGAAGGATCGTTTCCAGATAATTTTCTCCGGATTCCTGGATTTTCATGTGTTCACCGCCTTATTTTACTGTAAAGTATCCTTATTATAGCATGATTTTTGTGAAAAGACAACAAATTACGGAATTTTTCGTATAAGGATACGCTAAAATTCCCCCAAATGGTGCGGAAAGACAGGAATCAAGGCGACGCAGTATGAGGGCTATAAGATGGTTTCTTTGGCGATTTTTTGTGCGGAACATTGCGAAAACGGTGAAACTATGGTATGCTTATGATGCTTTTTTAGCGTCGCTTTTTTGGGAGACGTTGGAAAATGAAAGAAAAAAGCATCGCATATCAATCGATCAGTATGTGATTGGAGAGGAAATATTATGGATTACAATCGTTTGGCACAGCTGCTGTTTCCGGAAATCACCGAAACACCGGAGCAGGTTGAGGCGCGTTATCCGGCCCGCAATTTGCCGGAAGGGGCAAAAGTAACCCGTATGGCTCCGAGCCCAACCGGGTTTATGCATTTGGGTAATCTGTTTGGCGCGGTTGTCGATGAGCGTCTGGCGCACCAGTCGGGCGGCGTATTTTACCTGCGTATCGAGGACACGGATAAAAAACGTGAAGTAGAAAATGGCGTTGCACTGATTTTGAAAACCTTTCAAAGCTTTGGCCTGCCGTTTGACGAGGGCGCGACCATTGATGGCGACAATGGTGCATATGGTCCGTATCGCCAGAGCAAGCGCGCGGAAATTTATCACGTCTTTGTGAAGGATCTGGTCCAGCGCGGTTATGCGTATCCGTGCTTCTGTACGGAAGAAGAGCTGGCACAGATGCATGCGGAGCAGGAGGCAAAGAAAGAGAACTTCGGCTATTACGGCAAGTACGCAAAATATCGCGATTGTCCCTTAGAGGAGGTTGAGCGACGTATTGCGGCGGGCGAAAGCTATGTGGTTCGCTTCCGTTCTCCTGGCAGCATTGAAAACAAAGTGCGTCATACGGATTTGGTTAAGGGCAATCTTGAACTGACGGAGAACAACCAGGATATCGTCCTGCTGAAATCCGATGGCATCCCGACCTATCATTTTGCACATGTTGTGGATGATCATCTGATGCATACGACCCATGTTGTGCGCGGCGAGGAATGGCTGGCAACCTTGCCGGTACATTTGCAGCTGTTTGATGTGATGGGCTGGAAGCGCCCGAAGTATGTGCATACAGCGCAGCTGATGAAGATGGACGGCGGATCCAAACGCAAGCTTTCCAAGCGGAAGGATCCGGAGCTGGCGCTGTCCTATTATGAGCAACAGGGCATTCCGGTGCCGGCGGTGATGGAATACCTGATGACGCTGCTCAATTCCAATTTTGAGGAGTGGCGCAAGGCAAATCAGGCGGCGGATCTCAACGATTTCCCGTTCAGCCCGAAGAAGATGAGTGTTTCCGGCTCGTTATTCGATATGGAAAAGCTGCGCGATGTCAGCAAGAATGTGATTTCCCGCATGACTGCGGAGCAAGTGTACGATTATGTTTCTAAGTGGAGTGCGGACTATGATCCGGCATTTCATGCGCTGTTTGTCCGCGAACCAGAGCTGACAAAGAAATTCCTTGCCATTGGACGGGGCGGTAAGAAGCCGCGCAAGGATTTTGCGCTGTGGAGCGAGGTCAAGGCATATATGAATTTCCTGTTCCCGGAGCTATTCGAGCCGGACTATTCTGGCATGCCGCAGAGCGCAAAGGACGACGCGAAGGCTGTGCTGACCGAGTACCAGGATATCTACGATCCGGCGGATGATATGTCCGCATGGTTTGACAAGGTCAAGGCGTTGGCGGACAAGCATGGCTTTGCGCCGGAAACCAAGCTGTATAAAAAGAATCCGGAAGCATATAAGGGTCCGGTCGGCGACATTTCGATGGTACTGCGTGTGGCAATATGCGGGCGCACCAATGCGCCGGATCTGTATTCTGTGATGCAGCTGATGCCGGTTGAAGAAATCAACCGCCGCTTGCAGGCAGCCTGTGACGCGCTGTAAGCAGGGGCAAATATGATTAAGAAAAGGGGAAATACCATGGAGTTTGCATCGAATTTTTTGCATGAAATTATAGATGAAGACATTGCAAATGGACTGACGGAGCGGATTCACACCCGCTTCCCGCCAGAGCCGAATGGATATCTGCATATTGGTTCTGCGAAGGCAATTTATATCAATTGGTCGATTGCTACCAAGTACAATGGCCTATTTAATTTGCGCTTCGATGACACCAATCCGGTGCGTGAGGATGATGAATATGTACAATCCATTTTACAGGATGTGGAATGGTTGACTGGCTCCAAACCGTCCGGTGGGATTTTCTATGGTTCAGATTATTTTGAGAAATGCTATGAATGTGCGGTATATTTGATCCAGCAGGGCAAAGCATATGTCTGCGATCTGAATCAGGAAGAGATGCGCGCATATCGCGGCACACTGACCGAGCCAGGAACAAATAGCCCGTATCGCGACCGCTCTGTTGAGGAAAACCTTCGATTGTTTGAAGAGATGCGGGCAGGCAAATATCCGGCGGGCGCGAAGACGCTGCGTGCCAAGATTGATATGGCTTCGCCGAACATGAACATGCGAGATCCGGCAATCTATCGCATCGTATATGCGACGCATCACCGCATTGGAAACAAATGGTGCATTTATCCGCTATATGACTTTGCACATCCGCTTCAGGATGCCATGGAGCATATTACCCATTCGATGTGCTCGATCGAGTTCAAGAACCACCGTCCGCTGTACGAATGGGTTGTAGATAACTGCGCGCCGTGCCTGCCGTCGCATCCAAAGCAGAGGGAATTTGCGCGCCTGAATGTGACCAATACCGTCATGTCCAAGCGATATCTGCGCGAGCTAGTGGAAACGGGCCGAGTAGACGGCTGGGATGATCCGCGGATGCCGACGCTGTGCGGCCTGCGCCGCCGCGGCTATACGCCGTCCGCAATTTTGGAATTTGTCACCCGTGCGGGCGTTTCAACCACCGATAGCTTGGTCGATATCAAGCTGTTGGAATACTGCATCCGTGACGAGCTGAACACGACGGCGCTGCGCCGCATGGCGGTGACTGAGCCGGTCAAGCTGGTTATCACCAACTATCCGGAGGACAAGGAAGAGCAGTTCGAGATTGCGAATAATCCGAAGGATGAAAGCGCCGGTATGCGTCAAGTGCCATTCACCCGGGAGCTTTGGATTGAAAAGAGCGATTTTGCCATTGTACCGCCCCCGAAGTTCAGACGTCTCAAGCCGGGCGGCGAGGTGCGTCTGATGGGCGCGTATATTGTCAAGTGCAACGAGGTGATCCAAGATGAGGATGGCAATGTTGTCGAGATTCGTTGCACGGCGGATCTGGAAACCGGCAACGGCAACCCGACAGATGGACGCAAGGTACGCGGCAACATCCATTGGGTATCCGCCAAATATGCTTTGGATGCAGACCTGAATCTGTATGACAACCTATTCCTGCTGGAAAATACCGCTTCGGTGCCCGAGGGGGCAAACTATTTGGACTATCTGAATCCGGAATCCAAGAAGCAGCTGACCGGCTGCAAGCTGGAGCCGTCGGTTGCCGATGTGCCGGCGGATACGCGGATGCAGTTTGTCCGTATGGGTTATTATATCCAGGACAGCAAGCCGTCTGAAAACGGCAGGCTGTGTTTTAACCGGATTGTCTCGCTCAAGGATAGTTTTAAGCCGGATAACAAGTGATCCATTCGACGGGGATGGCGGGAAAACCGCTGTCCCTGTTTGTATTTTGAGGCTGTAGGATAAAACAAATAAAAAAGCTTGCTGCCTGTTTTTCACAGACAACAAGCCTTCAGACCACTTGGACCATATCTACCTGTTATTTTTCCTATGCTCTTTTTCAAACGACACCGTTTTTTACCAGAGGAGCATATGGGTATGTAGATACATGCTATAGTGTGATTGGATATGATGTTCATACATGCGGATGATACGCCCAAGAAATACAGCCGACAATACCGTCCCAATGCCAATACCATAGAAGCTGGTTTGGTTTGCCAGACAGAGCAACGCGCTGCTTGCCACCAAGGAAATATCAAATACATTTTTTACAGTGGAAAACGGGATACGAAAGACCTCGGAGATCGTCTTTACGATTCCGTCTGTGGGCGTTAAAACAAGGTCAGTCTTCACGCATAAGAATACTCCCATGGCCGTTATAAACATCGTAAAGATAAAAAACGTACCACGGAAGAGAAGTGAAAAATGCAACGTGGGGATCAGGAAATCGTATAAATCTGTCAGGAATCCGAAAGCAAAGGACAATGGAATTTCCAGCGCATAGGCTAAAGTTATTTTTTTGGACAAAATACACTGTATCAATACAAAAATCAGATAACAAATAATAGACGCTGCGCCCAGGGATATCTGATAGATTTCGGAGATTGCATACATGACCGAGCTGAAGGCTGCTACGCCCATCGCGTACCGGATATTCAAAACGACAGCCGCAGCGATCAGGTTCAATCCCAAAATATATAAAACAAATTTTTTTGCCATATCGATCACCTGCCTTTCTCCCATTGCGTATCGCTTAGATATAGAACAGCTCCCATTTGTTAGTCGGTATGATATACGAACGGAACAAATGGGAAAGCTGTTCAAAAAATGCTGTTCTTTTGTATTTTTATGCCAGCACACCGAAGTATAGCAGGACAAGGATACCCAGAACAATGCGGTACCAGCCGAATACTTTAAAGTCATGCTTGCGGATGTAATTCATAAAGAAGCGGATAACGATGAGGGAAACCACGAAAGCAGTTACCGTGCCGACCAGCATGACACCGATTTGCGCACTTGTGTAAGCCAGACCGTATTTGAGCATTTTTAATCCGCTTGCGCCAAGCATAACCGGAATGGCGAGAAAGAAGGAGAATTCGGCAGCAACCGAACGCTCGCAGCCGAGGAATACCGCGCCGAGGATGGTAGAGCCGGAACGAGATGTACCTGGGATCAAGGACAGCATCTGGAAGATACCGATGAAGAACGCTTTGCGGAAGGAAAGCGATTCAAGCGACGTTGTTGTCGGATGCGGATTGGAATTTTCCAAGATGATAAACAGGATGCCATAAACAATCAGGGCGATGGCGATAACGATGGCACCGTACAAAAGGTCGTGGATCAGGTCGTCGAATAGGATGCCGACAACGCCGGCAGGAATGCAGGCGATGATGACCTTTTCCCACAGCAGCCAGGTGTTGCGCTTTTGCGTTTTGTCTTTATGCCGGGAAAACGGATTCAATTTATCGAAATACAGCACGCATACAGCTAGGATGGAGCCGAACTGGATGACGACAAAGAACATATCCGTGAAGTCTTTGGGAAAATTCAGCTTCAAAAATTCATCTACCAGCAGCATATGGCCGGTGGAGGATACCGGAAGCCATTCGGTAATGCCCTGTACAATACCAAGAATAAATGACTTTACAAGCTCAATGAACATAAATGATAACCATTCCTTTCTGCTGCGCACAAAGCATGGAACGATGTGAGAGTCATATCGCTGACGCAGCATACAAAATTATTTGTAGTATAACGCATTCGGTTGGAAAAGTAAAGCGGTAGATACCGCGTGATCCGTCTGACGAGAGCGCAAAAGCCTTGCGAAACAAACGGAATTGTGGCATACTGATGGACAGATGACGTGCAGGGAGGCAAACAAGCGGATGGATTTGAAGGAGCGGCTGCTACGGGAGGCCTTTGGTTATACTGCATTCCGGCCGGGGCAGAGAAAGCTGATCGACGCGATGCTGTCCGGGAAGGATGTGCTTGGCGTCATGCCCACCGGCGCAGGGAAATCCATCTGCTATCAGTTATCTGCCATGCTGCTGCCAGGTGTGACGCTTGTCATTTCCCCGCTGATTTCACTGATGCAGGATCAGACGGCGGCATTGCAGCGGGCAGGGATTTCGGTTTGTCTTATCAACAGCGCACAGACACCGCAGGAGCGGCGGGCTTCCATGCATTTGGCAGCTTCCGGGCGGTGCAAGATGATTTACATTGCACCGGAACGCCTGGCAACGCCGGATTTCTGTGATCTGATACAGCGTCTACCGATTTCCATGGTGGCGGTGGATGAAGCGCACTGCATTTCCCAGTGGGGGCATGATTTTCGCCCGAGCTATCGGAAAATCCCACAGTTTTTGCAAAGCCTGCCCAGCAGACCGATCGTTTCGGCATTTACGGCTACCGCAACAGCGCGGGTACGCGAGGATATTGTACAGGCGCTGGGTTTGCAACAACCGGAACGCCTGGTCACAAGCTTTGACCGCCCGAATCTATATTATGAGGTGCGCCGTGTATACGATAGGGAAGCGCAATTGCTGCGGTTTATCCAAAAGCAGGGCGATGTCAGCGGCATTGTATATTGCCTGACACGGAAAAAGACAGAAGAAATGGCGCAGTATCTGCGTGATCATGCCATCCGCGCTGCCGTATATCATGCGGGGATGGACACGATGGCGCGGCGTTTGGCGCAGCAGCGGTTTGTCGGCGGGGAAATACCAGTTATGGTAGCCACCAATGCATTTGGTATGGGGATCGATAAGCCAGATGTCCGGTTTGTCGTTCATTTCGGTATGCCGAGGGATATGGAAAGCTATTATCAGGAAGCGGGCCGTGCTGGGCGGGACGGCATGGCGGCGCGCTGTTTGCTGCTGTTTGATGAAAACGATATCCAGTTTCATACATTTCTCATCCGGCAGGATCCGGAAAATCCCTGCTTGACAGAGGAGGAAGTGGATTGGCTGCGGGACAATAATCTTGCGCGGCTGCGCGATATGAAACGGTATGTGTTTACCGAAGGGTGCCTCCGTCAGCAGATATTACAATATTTCGGCCAGGAAGCTCCGGATTTCTGTGGGCAATGCGGCAACTGTGAAGCAGCCAGTGTGGAGCAGGACATCACCACAGCGGCACAGAAACTGCTGTCCTGTGTGTACCGTGTGCGGGAGCAGTGCGACGCGGATATGCTGTGCCGTATTGTTTTGGGGAAAAACGATCCGGATATTGTGCAAGCAGGCTATACGACGCTTTCCACCTTTGGCATTATGAAGGACAGCGCACATGCGGATATCATGGCTATATTGCAGCATCTGGTCAGCCTCGGCTATCTGATCCGGCAGGACAATCCGTCGCCGCGGCTATGCCTGAGCGCGAGCGCGAAACCCGTGCTGTTTGAGGGGGAAACGGTCTCTATGCGGGTACAGGTGTCTCCACAGCAAGCGCGTCTAGCCCGGGAAAGCAGTGCATCAGAACATCCACAGCTGGCAAAGGCATTGCGGGAATATCGTCAGCGGCTGGCGAAGCTGCGCGGTGTTCCGGCGTTTGCCGTCTGTTCGGATCGGACGCTGGAGGAGCTGGTCAAACAGCGGCCGCAGGATGAGGAGCAGCTCACCGCGATCCTCGGAAAGCGGGATGCTTGGAAGACGCGGGAGCTGCGGCGGATGCTCGAAATCATAGGAAAATGGACAGAGTGTTAAATTGGCATATCATTTGAAAAAAATCGTGCAAATAGAGGAAAACTATGGTATACTGATAAAAATGCAAAAGCTGTGAGGTGAGTGGAAGATGAATCGAGGGTTGAGTATTGCAACGCTTGCCATAGGCGGATTGCTTACCGTACTTGGAACAGCCATTGTAGCAATCAGTATGCTGGCATTCAGCGATTGCGAATAAAGGAACGATAAGAAAATAGACATGCAATGGAGCGGACCTTTTTATGAGGCCGCTCCATTTTTGTGCGTTTGGGAGGGATTTATGATGAACCAACCGATTATGATCGGTGTGACACCGTTATATGACACGCAAAGAGACAGCGTTTGGATGGTACCGGGCTATTTGAACGGCATCCTGGATGCAGGAGGAATCCCGATTATTTTACCACTGACGAGCAATATGACAAAGCTGCGCGCACTATTCGACAGTGTGGACGGCATATTGTTTACCGGCGGGCAGGATGTGGATCCGGCGAGCTATGGCGAAGCTGTGCGGCAGGGCTGTGGCGAATTATGCAAACAGCGGGATGCCATGGAAGAGGAATTGCTGCGCCTGTGCCGCATCAAGAAAAAGCCGGCATATGGCATTTGCCGCGGCATCCAGTTTTTCAATGCTATGCTGGGCGGCACGCTGTATCAGCATATTCCGGACGAATTGCCGGGTGCTGTGGAGCACCATATGAAACCGCCCTATGATCGTGTGGCACATACAGTCACTGTGGAGCGGGACAGCTTGCTGTATCATATCCTCGGAAGGAACGAAATCGGCGTCAACAGTTATCATCATCAGGGGGTGAAGGAATTGGCGCCGTCCCTTACAGCGAGCGCATGGGCGCCGGACGGGCTGATTGAAGCCATAGAGGATAGGCGGCATCCGTTTTTCCTTGCGACGCAATGGCATCCGGAGTTCTTTTGGGAGAAGGATGACAGTAGCCGCAGGCTGTTCCATGCCTTTGTGAGAGCCTGTGATCAATGCAGAAATTCGTTGGTATATGCGCTGGGGTGTGATATACTGTAGTCAATACCAAGTATTGGAGGGATTGACGATGCAAGTGCAGCGCATCCGGCTGATTTATTTCAGTGCAACAGACACAACGAGGAAAATTGTCAGACAGGTTGGAGCAGTTTTGTCTCAGCGGCTTTCTGCAGTTGTGCAGGAGGATGATTTTACATTGCCGGCCGCACGGGAACGAGATATTACGTGCTGTGCAGACGAATTGGCGGTAGTCGGCGTCCCAGTCTATGCTGGGCGTATTCCCAACAAGCTTTTACCGTATGTTGCGGAACGCATCCATGGCAGCAGCACGCCTGCGGTGCCGGTGGTTTTGTTTGGAAACCGTGCTTATGACGACGCGTTGATTGAACTGCGCGATGTGTTGGAACAAAATGGGTTCCGCTCCATTGCCGGGGCGGCATTTGTGGGCGAGCATTCGTTCTCAAATACATTGGCGGCAGGACGTCCGGATGCAGAAGATTTGCATGTAGCACAAGGCTTTGCAGAACAGATCGCAGACCGGGTCGAAGGTATGGATGCCTTACCGGAGCAGCCGGTGCAGGTCAAGGGAAACATCCCACTGCGGCCCTATTATACGCCAAAAAATGCCCGTGCTTATCTGAAGGTTAAGCCAGTGGTAAGCGATGCCTGTGTGGCTTGTGGAAAATGCGCCGCGCTGTGTCCAGTTGGCTGCATCGATGCGCAAGATGTGCGGCGGTATACGGGGCCGTGCATCAAATGTGGTGCCTGTATCAAGAAATGCCCGCAACACGCGCGGTATTTTGACGATGAGGTTTACTTATATCATAAAAACGAACTGGAAAAAAATTTTATGCGAAGAGCTGCTGTTGATCTGTTTTTTTGACAAACGAGCTCCCGATGCCCTATGGGGCGCCGGGAGCTTGGAATTTTTACATAGATTTTACGCTACAGGTTGACGGAATCTGATATAATAAATCATAAATAGATTGATGCAGAGAGGAGAATCCAACATGGATAAGCTGTCTGTTTATGTGGTAGAGGATGACGAAAGCATCCGTACCATGGTAGTATATGCGCTCAATGGCAGCGGATATGAAGCGAAAGGATTTCCGGACAGCCATGCGTTTCGTGCGGCGATGGAACGCGCGTTGCCGGATTTGATTTTATTGGATATTATGTTGCCAGGGGAAGACGGGCTTTCGATTTTGAAGCAGCTGCGTTCGTCACGGTCCACGGAGCGGCTTCCTGTTATCATGCTGACTGCAAAATCAGCTGAGATTGACAAAGTACGCGGCCTAGATCTGGGCGCGGATGATTATGTCGCCAAGCCGTTTGGCATTATGGAATTGCTGTCCCGTGTCCGGGCGGTGGCACGCCGTACAGTAGAAACGGGAAAGACATCTCAGCAGGAGGGGAAGATTTACCAGTACCGTAACATCCGTTTAGATGAGGACGGCCATATTTTAACAGTCGACGGCGAAGAGGTGATACTCACCCGAAAAGAATTTCAACTGCTCAGCGACCTACTGCGCAACCAGGGACGTGTGCTCACGAGAGATCAGATCATGGAACAGGTTTGGGGATTTGACTACGGCGGCGCGACGAGGACGGTGGATATCCACATCAACACCCTGCGCAAGAAAATCGGGGATGACGGCAGCATCATTCAGACAGTACGTGGCATCGGCTACAAAATCGGCAAAGAGGCTGGGGAATGAAAAAACGGATTTATTGGATTTTGTTGCTGCTCAGTGCGGTTGGCGTTGTGTGTGCAAGTGCATTGACGTTGGCGGTCACCGCAGAAAATTCGATGCAGCATGCGGAACAGTCGGTACGCGATCTGACCAATTCTGTCGTCAAAAGCTATGGTTACATGAGCTTGGAGGACTATATTGATGTGTTGTCCAGTTTGCCGGAAAATGTGCGTGCTACTCTGATTACCGAGGATGGTACGGTGCTCTATGATTCCAATGTGTCGGCGACGGAAATGGAAAACCATCTGAACCGCACGGAAATTCAGGAAGCATTGCACGACGGCACGGGGGAAGATATCCGGAAATCGTCCACCACGCATTCTGACGCCTACTATTATGCCGTGCAGCTGTCGGACAAAAGTATTCTGCGCCTGGCACGCCCGTATTCCAGCATCCGCAGTATGGTGCTCAGTTCGATTCCGGGTATCGCGGTTGTGATGATTGTCCTGTTTGGGCTTGCGTTGATGCTGTCCCGCTGGTTGGCACGCTGGATGATGCGGCCAGTGGAACAGGCGGCGTTGGCATTGGAACGCGCGGGTATCAATCGGGAGCCGTATGCGGAATTGAAGCCGTTTTTCTCCCATATGCGAGAGCAGGATGAGGAGATCAGCAACCAGAAGCAAATTCTACAGCAGGAACGGGAAACGCTGGGCGTGATTGCCAACAACATGCGGGAAGGATTGTTGTTGATTTCCTGTGACAATAATGTGATTTCTATCAATCCCAGTGCCATCCGGATGTTGACCGGGCGGGCGGCCGAGCCGCTGGAATTTATTGGGAGGCATTATCTCATTGCCAATCGCACGCAGGAAATGCATCTGTGTGTCAATGCTGCCTTGGCAGGGGAAAGCAGGGATGCAGAATTTTCTATGTATGGAAAAGTTTATCACGTGTATGCAAGCCCGATGATGCGTCTGACAAAGGTGCAGGGTGCGGTTGTCATTGTATTGGATGAGACGCAGCAGCGGATGGCTGAACGAAGCAGAAGGGAATTTTCCGCCAATGTGTCGCATGAACTGAAGACACCGCTGACGTCCATTTCTGGCTATGCGGAGATGATGGAAAACGGTATGGTGGCGAGCATGGAGGATGTCCGCACCTTTTCGGGAAGCATTCACAAGGAAGCGTTGCGGCTGATCGCGTTGATTGAGGATATCATCCGGCTCTCCCGGATTGAGGAAGGGCCGATACAGGCGGATGCACTGGAGCCGGTGGATTTGAACGACTTGTGCGGCGCAGTGCTTGAATCGTTGCAGCCAGTAGCGGATAAGGCAGAAGTCTCCCTTCAGCTGGAAGGAAGCGCCTCAGTGGTTCCGGGCGAGGATGCGATGCTCAGTGAAATGGTATACAATCTGTGTGAGAATGCGATCAAATATAACCGCCCGCACGGTACGGTATGGGTTTCTCTGTCAGACATGGGACAGGAAATCCAGCTGACGGTCAAGGACAATGGCATCGGGATACCGGAAGAGGCGCGGCTTCGTGTATTTGAACGCTTTTACCGGGTGGATAAGAGCCGTTCCAAGCAGATCGGCGGTACCGGATTGGGGCTTTCGATTGTCAAGCACGTGGTGGAATTCCACAGAGGACGGGTAGAACTGGACAGCGTCCTGGGCGCAGGTACAGAGATACGGGTATTTCTCCCGAAGGGAAAATAAGGAGCCTCCGGCAGGCAATGGTATCTGCCGGAGGTTTTGCTGTGTACAATCCGTGCAGAAACGACGAAAATATAAAAGGAAATTTGTATCAGTTGAGAATTTTGCTGGAAACCGTTTGCAATCTGAACAGCAATCATGTATGATATAAAATGACAAATCAAATACGGGACAGAGCATGGACGTTCTCCCGCAAGATAAAAGAAAATCGGATCGCACATGGAGGAAGCAATAGAATGGATACACCGAAATATAAGCGTGTGTTAATTAAGATCAGTGGCGAAGCGCTGGCAGGCGACAATAAATTTGGACTGAATTTTGAAGTGATCGGCCCGGTTTGTGATGTGATTAAAAAGTGCGTTGCAATTGGGACAGAGGTAGGTATTGTTGTCGGCGGTGGGAATTTCTGGCGCGGCGTGAAAGACGGCGGCGGGAAAATGGAGCGTACCCGTGCGGATTATATGGGCATGCTGGCCACCACCATCAATTCTCTGGCGTTGCAGGATGCACTCGAGCAGCGCGGTGTCGACGTCCGTGTGCAGACTGCCATTGAGATGCGTCAAATTGCAGAACCGTACATCCGCAACAAGGCGACCCGCCATCTGGAAAAGGGACGCGTTGTCATCTTTGGCTGCGGGATCGGCAGCCCATATTTCTCCACCGACACGGCAGCAGCGCTGCGCGCGGCAGAGATCAATGCAGATATCATTCTGTTGGCAAAAAATATCGACGGTGTATATGATTCTGATCCGGCGAAAAATCCGGAGGCAAAGAAATATGACGCGTTGTCCTATATGGATGTCCTGAAAGAGCGTTTGGCAGTTATGGATACCACGGCAACCAGTTTGTCGATGGATAACAGCATCCCGGTATTGGTATTTGCACTGAAGGATCCGGAAAATATTTATCATGCCGTTCTCGGCGAGAAAATTGGCACACTGGTAGAAATGTAATCTCAAATAGCAGAGAGGAGACTATATATGAAACCTGATTTGAAACCGTATGAGACCAAAATGAAGAAAACGCTGGATGTTCTGGCAGAAAATCTGTCCGGTATCCGCGCAGGACGGGCCAATGCAAATGTTCTGAACAAGATCTCGGTTGACTATTATGGAACCGCAAGCCCGATTGCGCAGGTAGCATCCATATCCTCCCCGGATCCGCGTACCTTGACGATTCAGCCGTGGGATGCATCTTTGTTGAAGGCGATCACAAAAGCGATCCAGACCTCGGATCTCGGCATCAACCCGCAGAACGATGGCAAGGTTGTCCGTCTGAGCTTCCCGCCGTTGACAGAGGAGCGCCGCAAGGATCTGATCAAACAGGTATCCAAAGAGGGCGAAGCTTCCAAGGTGGCGATCCGCAACATCCGCCGCGATGCGATGGATAAGTGGAAGGCGGCGAAGAAGAAGTCCGAAATTACGGAGGATGAACAGAAGGACGCCGAGAAGGATATGCAGAAGCTGACCGATACGTATATCAAGAAGATCGACAGCGCGACTGCTGCGAAATCGGAAGAGCTGCGGTCTGTCTGAGCGCGTTTGTGAAACATTGTGACATGTGGGCGGCTAACCAGTCGCCCATGTCGCGTATAACGGCGGTTTCGGCAGGCATGGCCTGCTGGGGCGAGTGACGAATGAGAAAGGTCGGTGCATAGTACCGTGGCGTTGTTCAATATACTGAAAAAGGAAGAAGGAACGCCGGAAAACACACAGCAGGAGCGTCCGGTACCGCGGCATATTGCGGTCATTATGGATGGGAACGGGCGTTGGGCCAAAAAGCGCGGTATGCCGCGCACGGCTGGGCACAAGGTAGGTGCGGAAACCTTCCGATCTATCGCCACCTACTGTAAGGATATCGGCGTCAAATACTTTACTGTATATGCATTTTCTACGGAAAACTGGAAGCGTCCGGCGGAAGAAGTGGAAACGCTGATGAACCTGTTCCGCAGGTATCTCAAGGAAGCAATTGAAACAATGGCTGAGAAAAATGTTGCCGTGCAGGTGATCGGTGATCTGTCTGTATTGGCGGAGGATATCCGGGATTTGATTGCGGATTGCAGCCGGGAGGCGCAGAAGCTACAAGATCCGGCGATCGCCACGCTGTGTATCAATTACGGCGGGCGGGATGAAATCAAGCATGCAGCCCGCGCGCTTGCAAGCAAAGTGCAGGCGGGTGAGCTGCTGCCGGAGGACATCACGGAAGAGATGATATCGGAACAGCTGTATACGGCGGCTATGCCGGATCCTGATCTGGTGATCCGTCCAAGCGGCGAAATCCGTATATCCAATTTCTTGTTGTGGCAGAGTGCATATGCGGAATATTATTTTACAGATGTCCTGTGGCCGGATTTTAAGCCGCAGCATCTGGAAGAGGCGATTGCAGCCTACAATCAAAGACAAAGACGATACGGAGGAATTGGATAGAGATGAAGACAAGAGTTGCATTTGGCGTAGGAGGGGCGGCCTTTGTCATTCTGGCGCTGTTCGTCTTTCCACCGATTGTCGCACAGCTGTGTATGATGGCGCTTTGTGTTGCTGCGGCGCAGGAATTTACCGCAGCCATTGCGGGGAAAGAAAGCAAAGGCTTGCAGCTGACGGCCATGATCCTTGCGCTGGGGATGTCATGGGCGAGCGCACGCGATAGTTATTCTGTTTATTTTACGCGTGCCATGCTGTTTATCGGCGTTGTGGTGTTGTTTGTCATTCTGTTGCGGTGTCATAAGCATATGGGATTTTCGGAGCTGGCGGGGGCATATTTCGGCGGCATTGTGATTCCATATTTATTGATGAGTTTGATCCGCATATTTACCATGCAAGGCGGAAATGGTGCGCTGTATCTGGTAGTTCCGCTGTTAGCAGCATGGGGATCGGATACCTGTGCGCTGTTTACTGGTATGGCGCTCGGCAAACGCTTCCCGCGTAAGCTGGCCCCGGTTATTTCTCCGAAGAAGACGGTTGTCGGCGGCATCGGCGGCATCGTGGGTGCGGTTATCCTATTGGTCGTTTACGGCGCAATTGTGAGCCGCTTCAGTGCGATTTCGCTCTCGATACCGCTGTGTATCACCACCGGCATTTTCGGTTCGGTACTGGGGCAGATCGGCGACCTGTCTTTCTCTATCGTTAAGCGTAAAAGCGGCATCAAGGACTACGGAAAAATATTCCCAGGTCATGGCGGCGTACTCGACCGCTTTGACAGCGTAATTTTCGTTGCGCCGGTTGTAGAGCTGCTGCTGCATGTGTTTCTGAATCTGGGGTTATAATTTATGAAGAATATTGTTATCCTTGGCTCAACCGGCTCGATCGGTACGCAAACCATTGATATTTTAGATTCCATTGACGTGAAGGTTTGTGCCATTTCAGTCAATACCAATATTGCGCGTGCAGAACAGCAGGCGCGTCAACTGCATCCATCGGTTGTCGCAGTTTATCATGCAGAAAAAGCGGCAGAGCTGAAAAGCAGACTTGCGGACACCGATATCCGTGTGGTTTCCGGTATGGATGGCTTAATTGAAGCTGCCACATTGCCGGAAGTGGATATCGTTGTCACGGCGGTCGTCGGCATGGTTGGGCTGTTGCCGACATTGGCGGCGATCGATGCGGGAAAGGACATCGCGCTGGCAAACAAAGAAACGTTGGTTTGTGCGGGACAGATCGTCATGAAGCGTGCGCAGGAAAAAGGCGTCGCAATCCTTCCGGTGGATTCCGAACACTCTGCGATTTTTCAGTGCTTGCAAGGCGCAGGTGGGAATAAGATCGGCCATATTTTGCTCACAGCATCTGGCGGCCCGTTCTTTGGTATGAGCAGGGAACAGATGCGTCATGTGACGAAGGAGCAGGCACTGCATCATCCGAACTGGAACATGGGGGCCAAGATCACCATCGATTCGGCGAGTATGATGAACAAAGGGCTGGAGCTGATTGAAGCGATGTGGCTGTACGATGTAGAGCCGGAAGATATTGACATTGTTGTGCATCGGGAAAGTGTGGTGCACTCAGCTGTTGAATTTGTGGATGGTTCTGTCATTGCGCAGATGGGAAACCCGGATATGCGTTTGCCAATCCAATATGCGCTGACCTATCCGAAGCGCCTGCCGTGTAAGGTGCCGCCGGTCGATCTGCCGCGCAGGCATAGTTTAACATTTTTTGCGCCGGATGAGGAAGCGTTCCCGGCATTGGGGCTGGCGCGCCGCGCAGCGGCAGCCAGAGGCAACCTTGGTGCGGTGTTAAACGGTGCAAACGAAGCGGCAGTAGCGTTGTTTTTACAGGACCGGATCGCATTCCATCAAATTCCGGAATTGGTGGAGCAAGCGATGGATTCCGTCAATTATATGCCGGATATTACGGTGGACGACGTGCTGGAGAGCGACCGCATGGCGCGTGCCGTCGTAGATTCCCTCGTGTAATAGATTGCCCGGAACGTATTGTTTGACATAAATTCCTGTCGATAAGAGGTGTTTTTTTGACCATTTTAACCATCATTTTAGCGATACTTGCGTTTGGATGCCTTGTTATTGTGCATGAATTTGGACACTTTATCGCGGCAAAGGCTGCCGGCGTCCATGTACTGGAATTTTGGGTCGGTATGGGTCCGGCGATTGCGCACCGGAAATTCGGAGAAACCGATTTCAAACTGTGCATCCTGCCGTTTGGCGGCGCTTGCGTCATGGAGGGCGAGGATACAGAAGATGAAACGCCTGGTACATTAGCTGGCGCGCCGATTGGCTGGCGTGCGTTGATCCTGGCAGCCGGGGCGTTGATGAACTTTGTTTTGGGCTTTCTCATTGTCTTGTTGTTGGTTTTGCCGCAGTCGCAGATCGCAAGTACGGTGATCGACGGCTTTGTGGATGAATTTCCTTCCCAAGGGGAGGATATGCTAATGGAGGGGGATCAGATCCTCCGCATTGATGGCTACCGTATTTTGCTCAACGCAGATATTTCCACAGCGCTCAGCATGGGCGACGATACCAATTATGAGATTGTCGTGCGGCGCAATGGCGAAAAGGTCACATTGTACGATGTTCCGCTCGAGGTTGCGGAATACGACGGTGTTATGCGCTATGGCATCGATTTTTCCGTAGAGGATTTGACGTTTGTCGGCAAGGTAAAAAATGCGTTGTTCCGTTCTTATGATTATGGGAGATTGGTCTGGTTGAGCCTGGAGCAGCTGGTTACTGGTAAGGTAGGGATCAATCAGATGTCCGGGCCGGTTGGTGTGACCGATGTATTGGTGCAGACTGCGCAGAGCAGCATGATGAGCTTTTTTGCGCTGATCGCTTTTATTTCCATCAACCTGGGCGTTATGAACCTGCTGCCGCTTCCAGCGCTGGATGGCGGAAGGCTGCTGTTTGTGTTGATTGAATTGATTGCCCGCAGGCCAGTCCCGCGGAAATATGAAGGATATATCCATTTTGGCGGATTTGCAGCGCTGATGCTGCTCATGCTGTATGTCACGTGGCAGGATATTATGCGGCTGATTGGCGCGGCATAAACAAAGGAGATGGATCGACATGAAGACAAAACAGATTTTGGTTGGGAATGTGCCGGTTGGCGGCGGCGCGCCGATTGCGGTGCAGTCGATGACCAACACAGATACCCGGGACGCGGCGGCGACGCTGGCACAGATTGAACGGCTGGTGGCCGCTGGATGCCATATTGTGCGTTGCACCGTGCCGGATATGCAGGCAGCTGAAGCGATGCGGACGATTTGCGCGCAATCCCCGATCCCGGTGGTGGCGGATATCCATTTTGACTATCGGCTGGCGCTCGCGTCTGCGGAAGCAGGTGTCAGCGCGATCCGCATCAACCCGGGGAACATCGGCGCGGACGAACGCGTCAAGGCGGTTGCGGAGACTTGCAAAGCGCGGAACATTCCGATCCGCATCGGCGTCAATTCCGGTTCGATTGAAAAAGAGATCTTGCACAAGTATGGTTCCCCGACACCGGAGGCGATGGTGGAAAGCGCATTGTACCATGTGTCTCTGCTCAACCGGTTTGATTTTGATGACATCTGTATTTCTCTCAAATCGTCCAGCGTACCGGCTACGATGCGCGCATACCAGCTGATGCATGAAAAAACAAATTATCCGCTGCATTTGGGCGTGACCGAAGCTGGTACCGAATACATGGGGACGATCAAATCCGCCGCGGGCATTGGCGGGCTGCTGGCGCTCGGGATTGGCGATACGATCCGCGTGTCCTTGACTGCGGATCCGGTACATGAAATTACGGCGGCGTATGCGATTTTGAAGGCTGTTGGGCTGAACGACACCGGGGTCAATATTGTATCCTGCCCGACCTGCGGCCGCACCAAAATCGATCTGATTGGTATTGCCAATGAGGTGGAACGGCGCGTTGCCGGCATGGATGCCAAGCTGAAGGTCGCTGTCATGGGCTGCGTTGTCAATGGCCCGGGCGAGGCACGGGAGGCTGACATCGGCATTGCAGGCGGCGACGGTGTCGGCATGATCTTCCGCAAAGGGGAGATTTTGCGGAAGGTATCGCAGGAGCAGTTGATAGATGAACTGATGAAAGAAATTGAGGCAATCACAAAGGAGCAGGAATAAACGTTGACGACTCTGGAAGACCTGTTTGAACGATATGAGGATACAACGTATGGAGCATACCTTTCCGAGGGAGAGGTATGCTCTGTTACAGTCAGTCATGACAGAAAGGCTGTCATTTGCCGTGTTCACTTTGACCGCATTGTGCCGCGCAAAGCGTTGTTTGATATGGAAAAAGGTATCGGAACCGTGTACGGCTTATCCCGTGTGCGCATTGCGCCGCGATATGACATGGAGGAACTAACGGAGGATTATATCCAGAGCTTGCGGGATTATCTTGTGCTGCGTAAACCGTCCGCGCAGGGATATCTGGCGGACAGCCAATGGAACATGACGGCAGATGGGTTGTCTGTTTCTATGCTGGCGACGGGCGCGGATTACTTATCGACAGACCTTCGGCAGCTGCCGGAAATCATTCGGACGGAAACCGGCTTGGGATGCCCGGTTATCACGGTGGATCCGGACGAGGCAACGGAACAGCAGGTCGCGCAAAAGACCGAAGCGCGCAGGGAAGAGCGCTTGAAAAAGCTGGCAGCGGCTTCACCTGCGCCAGAGAAAAAGGAAAAGCCGAAAAAGAAGCCGAAGCCAGTCAAGGCAGAGAAGGGCGAAACCCGTTACAACCGCAAATCATTCCATGTCAAAAAGGATGAAGACGTCTTATTCGGCAGGCTGTACGATCAGCCGGTGGTTTCGATTCCGGAAGCCATGGCGTCGGTGGACAGCGCCACGATCCGCGGCGAAGTGTTCTTTGTGGAAGCAAGGGAAATTACAAGCAAAAATACCGGTAAGGAATGGGTCAAGGTCGGCTTTGACATCACGGATCTGCATGGTTCCATGCGGGTCAGCCGTTTTATGGCAAAGGAAAAGGCCGGTGAATACATCGATCTGATCAAAACGGGTATGTATCTGACGGTGCAGGGCAAGGTAAGCTATGACACATTCGAGAAGGAAACCATTATGGAGCCGACCGGGATTGTCAAAAGCGTCAAGAAAATGCGTATGGACACCGCAGAAAAGAAGCGCGTAGAGCTGCACCTGCATACCAATATGTCTGCGATGGACGGCATGTCCCCGACAAAAAATTTGATGAAGCGTGCGAAGGATTGGGGGCATCAAGCGATTGCGATTACCGATCACGGCGTGGCGCAGGCGTTCCCGGAGGCGATGCATGCGATTGAACGCAATAAAATCGATATCAAGGTGTTATACGGTGTTGAGGCATATTATGTCAATGATTCCGGCAATGTTTCGGTTGTGCGCGGGCATTATGATGCGCCGCTGACAGGTACTTTTGTTTGCTTTGATACAGAGACAACCGGCCTCAAGCCGGACTCTGAAGAAATCACGGAAATTGCAGCCGTCAAGGTTCGAGACGGAGAGGTCCTGGAAGAATTTCAGACCTATGTCAACCCACATAAGCCGATTCCGGGAAACATCACCGAGCTTACGGGCATTTCGGATGATACGGTCAAGGATGCCCCTGATCTGTCGCAGGCGCTGCCTGCATTTTTGCAATTTGCGGATGGATTGCCGTTGGTTGCGCATAACGCAGGTTTTGATATGGCGTTTATCAACAAAGGCTGTGAACGTTTGGGGATCAAACAGGAATTTACATCTATCGATACGGTGGAAATGTCTAAAATCCTGTTCCCAGACATGAAACGCCACCGACTGGACGTCATGGCAAAAGCGTTGAAGGTCGGCCCGTTTGATCATCACCGCGCGAGCGAAGATGCCGCTGTGTTGGGACGCATTTTTATCAAGCTGTTGGAAAAGCTGCAAACCGAGCTGCATGCGGAAAAAATATCCGATATCAATCCGCTGCTGGCAAATCTGAAGGCCAAGACCGGCAGCCTCAAAAATTTGCGCCGGTATCACTTTATCATCCTTGCCAAAAACCAGGTGGGGCTGAAAAATCTCTATAAGCTGATTTCGTATTCCAACCTGAAATATTTTAACAAAAAGCCGATTATGCCGCGCAGCGAACTGATTCGCCATCGAGAAGGCCTGATTTTTGGCTCTGCATGCGAGGCGGGAGAGTTGTTTTCCTCCATGGTTGGCGGCGCATCCCGGGAAGAATTGCTGCGCATTGCAGATTTTTATGATTATCTCGAAATCCAGCCGATTGGAAACAACCAGTTTATGATTGCCAACGGTATGGCGAAAGACGAGGAGGAGCTGCGCAACTATAACCGGATAATCCTGTCGCTGGCGGACGAGCTGGGTAAACCGTGCGTGGCGACCGGCGACGTACATTTTCTGGAGCCGGAGGACGAGGCGTTCCGCCGCATCCTGACGTCAGGCATGGGCTACAAAGATGCCGACCACCAGGCCCCGTTATATCTCAAAACAACCGATGAAATGTTGGAGGAATTTTCTTATCTCGGGGCGGATCGCGCAATGGAGGTTGTCGTAACCAATACCAACATGATCGCCGATTGGTGCGATACGCTGCGCCCAGTCCCGCGGGAAAATTATCCGCCGAAAATGGAAAATTCCGCGGAGGATTTAGAGCGCATGTGCTACGAAAAGGCAAAGCGTATGTACGGCGATCCGTTGCCGGAAAAGGTAAAAGCCAGGCTGGAGCGGGAGCTTGGCTCCATCATTGGCAACGGATATGATGTGATGTACATGATTGCACAGAAGCTGGTGGCCAAATCGCTGGAGGATGGCTATCTGGTCGGTTCGCGTGGTTCAGTCGGATCTTCGTTGGTTGCGTTTATGTCGGATATCACCGAGGTTAATTCACTCCCGCCGCATTACCTGTGCCCACAATGCCATTACATCGAATGGCATGAAAACGAAGGCTTTGGCTGCGGCGCGGACATGCCGAAAAAGGTGTGCCCACAGTGTGGTACGGAGCTGAAACAGGAAGGCTTTTCGATTCCATTTGAAACGTTCCTCGGTTTTAACGGCGATAAGGTGCCGGATATCGACTTAAATTTTTCTGGCGAATATCAGCCCAAAATCCACTGGTATACCGGCGAGCTGTTTGGGCATGACCATGTGTTCCGTGCCGGCACCATCGGTACGGTTGCGGAAAAAACAGCCTACGGTTATGTGAAAAAATACATGGCGGAGCACAACATGGATGTTGGACGTGCGGAGGAAAACCGCCTTGTCGCAGGCTGCACGGGTATCCGCAGAAATACCGGACAGCATCCGGGCGGCATCGTCGTCGTACCGAAAGAGGTCGAAATCTATGATTTCTGCCCGGTACAGCATCCGGCGGACGACCCAAATTCCGATATCATCACCACACATTTTGAATACCATTCCATCGACGAAAATCTGCTCAAGCTGGACGAACTTGGGCACGATGACCCGACGATCATCAAGCACATGGAAAATATGACGGATGTGGTGGCGCAGGAAATCCCGTTGGGTGATCCGGAAACCATGAGCCTGTTCACCTCCAATGCAGCGCTGAAATATGTGGACGATGAACCGGATCCAATTTTGGGCGATATTGGCTGCATTGCTGTGCCGGAATTTGGCACGAAATTTGTGCGCGGCATGGTAAAGGAAACCAAGCCGACATCGTTTGACGAACTGTTTTGTATTTCCGGCCTGTCGCATGGCACGGACGTATGGCTGGGTAATGCGCAGGATTTGGTACACAGCGGTATCCCGCTGAAGGAGTGTATTTGCTGCCGTGACGATATCATGAACTATCTGATTGGCAAGGGTGTGGATCCAAAGCTGAGTTTCCAGACAATGGAATCTGTCCGAAAGGGCAAGGGCCTCAAGCCCGAAATGGAGGAAGCGATGAAGGCGCAGGATGTGCCGGACTGGTATATTGATTCCTGCAAAAAGATCAAATACATGTTTCCGAAGGCACATGCCGTGGCGTACGTCATCATGGCGTATCGCATTGCGTGGTTTAAGGTACATCGTCCGCTGGCGTTTTATTCCGCTTATTTCTCCATCCGTGCGAAGGGCTTTGACGCGTCCTGCATGATTTTGGGCGATACCGTTTGCGTGAATAAAATTCATGAATTGCAGCAAAAAGAGCGTGACAAGACGATATCTGCAGCGGAAAAGGATATGATGACCACGTTGGAGGTTGTACACGAATTTTACCATCGCGGCTTTCATTTTGAGCGGATGGATATCTACAAATCAGATGCCACGCGGTTCCTCATCACAGAAAATGGCCTGATTCCGCCGTTTTCGTCTATGCCGGGCGTCGGTGAGCAGGCTGCTCAGGCAATCGTTGAGGAGCGGAAAAACGGCGAATTTCTATCGCAAGAGGAGATCATTATCCGCTGCTCCCGTGTTTCCAAGAGCACGGTAGATATGCTAGCGGAGATCGGTGCTTTGGCAGACATGCCGGAAAGCACGCAAGTATCGTTCTTTTAAAGTGCATAGATAGGCTCGTGCGGATGTTCCGGATGCGCCGTGCAGCATTCTTTTTGTAACATAACATACAGCGCTTGACATAGGAACGCAAGAATGGTATCATATTAACGCGTTAAAGTGATAAAACAATAAACTGTTTGAGAGGTTAGTATCATCATGAATCAG
>JAUNIY010000187.1 GCA_030523305.1 Eubacteriales bacterium | reverse complement strand
ACTGATAAGCGATATTTTTTAGCCATAAGTGTTACAAAAATACTTGACCACAACAAATAAATTACAATGCCTAATATACGGCGACATAAAACTTAGGAGGAAATTATTATGAAGTACACACACAACACAGACGGCAGCACAACGATCAAGTATACCGAGGAAGAGATGCGGAAGTATCAGAATTATCGCAAACGCTGCGAAGAGATGCTAAAGTATTTCAGCCACCCGGATGATATGGAGCGCGTATACAATGTTTTGGTTGCGCTGGCTGAGATCGGCGTGGAGGCTACCGAATGACCCAGGAGGTATTTACTATGAACAACAATCAGGCAATGCAGGCGGAACACCTGCGCGAGACAATCAAGATGTTGGTAGACCGCATGGAAGATGCAGACGAACTGATGGAAGTTCTGGATATGCTCGGATATTACGGGCATTAAAAAAGGCTCTTTCCGACCTGCCGACCAAAGCAACGGAAAAAGCCATGTACACCTACCCACACAGGGCGGTTATCTGGTCGCATTGTACCAGAACCGCCCGCCGGATACAAGGAGAATTTTTATGACAGTAAAAGAAATTGAAACAGAAATTCGCCTCATTGTGAAGCGGTATGAGAAATACGGCGTCAATTATGAATTGGTTAATGAACTGGTATCGTCCGGTATGAACAGCGGTTTTTCAGTCCATGCGGCATTGGCGGGCGTTCGACTGGGACTTAGCATAGAATACGGAGAACACGAATATTTCACACTGCAGGAAATTGCAGAATCACTGGGAGTATCCGAAACCGATGTAATGCAATACATCAAGGAGAATGAAACCGAACTGCGTGAGATAGGCGGTCTTGCAGAAATCCAGATGGCACCGTGACTTAAGAGAATGGTCTTTTCTTATGCCAGCACAAACCGGCAGGTTATTGTCTGCTTGGTGTACGCTGCATACAGGTCAGGGCATTCCGCCTTGAATCGCTTGCTGTCAAAGCGGCTGCTGTTGACGTTCTTCCAGCTGGCTTTCCAGCCGTTGCCGGAAATTGTTTCCTCTCCACGGTCGACCATAACACCCTTGATGGTATCCTTGATCGCTTCGGCTTCTGCCTGTAGCTCGGCAATCATGTTTTGCAGCTCTCGTAACTCGGCGACCTTGTTGTCCAATTCAATCGTACTCATGTTGTACCTCCTGTGTATTCGTTGATTTTCGAGCTTATGCGTCGTAGGGTAGGTAACTATACCCTCAATACTGGTCAGGTAATCGAACGCCCACACCACAGGGCGTTTATAGGCTCAAAATTGATTGTGCGGTAATCTGCGGGTTAATGATCGTCTTTGCTCATCCGTCAAAATCCTGCTTGCCCGGATTTTCACCCATTTCTTGGGCACGCTGTAGGTACTCCCGCCTGCGCCGTTGTCGCTGATATGTTTTATATCGTCCGACCGTTCACCAGCGAGTGCAGACAGTTCTCGTAGCATCCGACCGTTGTATGTAAACACTTCGGCGGTTGCATCAGCTTCATTGAAACAAATAATTGTTTCGCGTTCCTGATTCGTCAATGTCATGTAGTAACCTCCTTTGTGGTTCATCTTGGGAGGCGGGCGGCGTTAAGTTTATCTCCACTCAAGTTTTCTTATCCGTTCCCGCGGTTACGATGTAGTCTTGGCTTCGTACATCCTCCCTTGCTGTGATTATAGTATAGCACTTATTAAGTGAATATACAATTGACACTTTACACAAATTATTAAGTGAATATTCGTGAGGGTTTTTCACTTGTTAAGTGTTGAAGTGTATGATATAATCGTTATTGTAGAGGAGGTGTCTCTATGGCTCAGAGATATACAGAAGCACGTAAAGCGGGTAACAGAAGATGGGATGCTGCAAATCTTGATCGTGTTTCTATTGCAATGCCAAAAGGAAAAAAAGATGAAATCAGAGTAGCTGCTGCGGCGCGCAATGAATCAATGAATCAGTACATTATTGGTGCGATAGATGAACGTATGCAGCGGGATACCGCGCCCACCAGAGATACAATAATAGAAAGAGAGGGTGAAGATAATGCCTGAAATATCTCTGTTTTATGGTATTCGTATTACCATGTATTATAGCGACCATAACCCGCCACACTTTCATGTAGAGTATGCCGGGCGCAAGGCACTTATTGATATTGAAAAGGGTACAGTATGACCGGTGCACTCCCGAACAGACAATTAAAGTTGGTGCTTGCATGGTGCGAAATCCACAAGGACGAACTGATGCAGAACTGGGAGTTATCCAAGGATGCAAAGCCGCTCAACCGTATCAATCCGCTGATCTGACCGAGAGGAGGATGCACGATGGAACAGATTTTTCCGAAGGTATTGCAGGCTATCACAGGTGACGATTATACAGTGTATGCCTATTTGAATGACGGCACAGTGCGTTGCGTTGACATGAAACCGATGATTGCCCAAGGCGGCGTATTTGAGCAGCTGCGGGATGAAAATTTCTTTACGTCGCACCTGACCGTATTGAATGACACTGTTGCTTGGGATTTGACGGGTGAGCATGATCCGGCGCAGTGCATTGATATCGATCCGTTCACTGTGGCTGATATGCCGGTGATAGCTGACCCATTGGAAACTGTGATATAACATAACAAGCAATGAATAGATGCCTGCCCATGCTCTAACCGCTCTCACGGCGCAGAGGATGGGCGTTTTCATTGTGTAATCCCAATGGCTTTATATTCGGTCTGAGAGCGTCTTTTCTATTGAGGGTAGGTAAACATACCCCCAATGCCGGTCAGGCAATCGAACGTCGTCAATTGACGTTGTTTTTTCGATCAGAATTGATTTGACGGGTTAATGCTGCCCGCAATGCTCGGTTTTCTGCTGACAGAACGCGAGTAGGCCGGATTTTTACCCAACGTTTGGGAATGCTGTATGTACAGCTGTCCGCGCTGTTGGCTCGGATGCACAGCACGTCGTCGGGGCGATCCCATGTCAGTGCTGCCAGCTCGCGCCGTAGACGCTTGTTGTATGTAAATATCTCTGCGGTTGGCTCAGATTCATTGAAACAGATGATCGTTTCACGTTCGTGCTTTGTCAGTGCCATGTTGTCACCTCCGTTCCGTGGTTTATAGTATAGCATACTGCACCCAGTATGAAAATGGACAGAATGAACAAAATGTACCCAGTATGATTGTTGATAATACCATACTGTACACAGTATGAAAATGAGCATCAACATGGTATAATATACTCAAAGGAGGGAATGCACATGGGAAGGACATCCAGCGTAGTCAAAGACCGATACAATGCGAAAGCCTATGACGAAATCAAAGTGCGTGTCCCTAAGGGGAAGAAAGAAACGATTAGAGCACACGCGGATCAGAACAAAGAAAGCCTGAACGGGTTCATTCAGCGTGCGATAGATGAAACGATAAATCGTGATACCAACAAAGGAGTTGATTCTTGTGAGCGACCGTGAAAAATGTATTGAATTACTGGAAAACGTGCCGGAATTTAAAATCGGTTATGTATTGGCATACTTGCAGGGACTTACAGCAGATGAAGCTGCAGATGATGCATTTTGTGAAGCCTTGTATCAGGAATATCTAAATGATACAGACCCGGAAAAAAATGACGCCGTTACCATACAGGATGTTGCAACCGAATTGGGGATTTCACTATGAAATATGAAATTATTATCCTAAAACGGGCGCATAAGTTTATTGTAAAGCAGTCAAAACCACAGCAAGAACGGCTGTTACGGGCAATCAGTCAGCTACCCGAAGGGGATGTAAAGCAATTGAAAGGCAATGATGGCGTGTACCGGCTTCGGGTGGGGACGTATCGTATTATTTATAAAATCGACAACGGCGCGCTGATTATTACAGTTATTGATGCCGGAAATCGTGGTCAAGTTTATCAGAATTATTGAAGAGCTATTGAAGCCGGAAAGGGCTCCCGATACCGGTGTAAGCTGACGTGATGATGGATACGCCGCCCATCCAATAGCCTGACATAAGGAACTGAGGGCAGATACGTTTGGTGTCTGTTCTTTTTCTATGCATGAATTGTAGCTTGCGTTTCCGATGCTATTTGTAGGTATCATGAAACTCAAGAACGTAGCCACAAGCGGCGTTACACAAGGTGCAACCACGCCCGCCGGTCACACATGAATAGAACGCCTGTTCTTTTGGACGTTGCGCGGGTGTCTACAAGGTAAAAAGAAATGAGCAGACACAATTCTGCATCTGCTCGGCGGGAGAAATTTTTGGGGTGAATTTGGGGTGAATGATCCCGCGGGTTGGCAATAA
>JAUNIY010000186.1 GCA_030523305.1 Eubacteriales bacterium | reverse complement strand
AGAGAATCCTGTATTCCACTTTTATAAAACATACCGTAAGATAATGGTTCGATATTCTGAAAAGGAATGGAAGTAATATCAATTACGGCATGATGCATCTGTGGTACAATAGCGCAGCCATATCCGGCCCGTACCAATGTAAGAAGTACCTGCATATTCTCGCAGATATAAACAGATTCCGGCAGAAGATGCTGTGAAATGCGGTTTTGTACTTCGGCAGCTTTGGATGGCATAGCATAAGAATTGCAACTGACAATATGTTCCGAAAATAATTCATTTTCTAAAATGTGTGTTTTTTCAGCATACGGGTGTGTGTTTGACACCAAACAGCAAAGTGGTATTTGAAATAGTTCCGTATAAATGATGCCCTCCTTAGGCGGTATATCGTCCTGAAAACCAAAGAGAATATCAATTTCTCCCTGATAAAAAAGATTCAAGATAGCACGATGCGGAATAACCCTTATAAACGGATGAATATTGGGAAGCTGTTCCCTGCACACTTTTAAGATTTCACCTAACAGGGCAAGATCTGCTTCATTTCCACATCCAATCGACAGAAGCTGTATGCCAGAGGACTGATTGTGCTGTATCCTTGCAGCAGCAATTTTTAATCTTCCAATCACATTTTTCGCATCATCTAAAAAACTGACTCCCGCAGATGTCAGCGTTACTGTTCTAGTCGTTCGGTGTAACAATTTGACACCCAGCTCCGCCTCGAGTGCGTGTATTTGGCGGGAAACTGCTGACTGTGTAATATTCAAAATTTCAGCAGCTCTCGCAAAATTGAGATTTTCAGCAACTTGAATAAAACTTTCTAACTGATCTGTTGTCATATGATCGCTCCATTATTGCGTTTTCATCATTGATAATACCACTTTTTCACTTCTCTTTCAAGAAAATCTATGCTTTAATATTGTTTAGAAACGGGACAGTTTGGAATCTAAATAGATCATTTATGGAGGTCACAAATGCATAGAGAAACTGTAGAAAATCCGTTGGGAACAGAGCGGATTGGAAAATTGATTATAACATTTGCTGTTCCAAGCATTATTTCCATGGTAGTCAATGCTCTATATAACATCGTTGACCAGATTTTTATCGGCCAGGGCGTTGGTTATCTTGGAAATGGTGCAACCAATGTCATTATGCCGCTTACTGTCATTGTCATCGCGCTTGCCCTTTTGGTTGGCGATGGTGCAGCAGCATATCTTAGCTTGAAGTTGGGCCAAAAAGACGCGAAATCAGCAGCCCATGGTATAGGAAATGCTATAATAGCAACGATTTTTATCGGAATTGTGCTGTGCATTCTTTTTCAAATTTTTTTGAAGCCTCTTTGCCTGCTGTTTGGCGCTACAGAGGATATCCTTCCCTATGCAATGGATTATGGACGTATTATCGCATGGGGAGTGCTGTTTTCTGCAATTGATTCAGCAATGGCCGGAATAATCCGCGCGGATGGAAGTCCCAAATACAGCATGGCTGGTCTGTTGATTGGATGCATTACCAATATTATACTGGATCCAGTGTTTATTTTCATTTTTCACTGGGGTGTCAAAGGCGCTGCATGGGCCACGATTCTTGGACAGATTTTTAATGCCATTTTCTATTTGGCTTATATCTGGAAATTTAAAAACATCCAGATTACAAAAGGATGTTTTGTCCTCAAAAAGAAAGTTCTTTCCAAAGTGTGCAGTTTGGGAATCTCAAGTTTTATTACTCAGGTTGCAATCGTCTTGGTCATGGCAGTTACCAATAATGTATTGGTTATCTACGGCGCACAATCCATTTATGGCTCGGATATTCCGCTGACAACAATTGGGATTACGATGAAAGTAAACCAAATCCTTTCAGCTATCATTATTGGGTTGGCAACCGGCGCACAACCAATTTGGGGATACAATTATGGAAGCGGCAAAAAAGGCAGGGCCAAGCAAACGTATCGGATCGTTTTGGTCTCCGCAACCATGATCCTCATTGTAGCATTCTGCATTTTTCAGTTTGCGCCCATGCGTATTGTACAGCTCTTTGGTTCAGAATCCGATCTATACAACGAGTTTGCGGTCATGTGTTTCCGCATTTTTCTGCTAGCTTGCCCGATCAATGGATTACAGATGGTAACGGGAATCTTTTTTCAATCCATCGGCAAGCCAAGACAAGCCGCGATATTGTCTCTCACAAGACAGATTGTGTATCTGCTTCCGGCCACGATCCTGCTGCCTCTTGCACTAGGCGTAGTAGGTGCGCTGTGGGCAGGACCGGTTGCTGACGTACTGGCATTCATCACAGCACTCATGATGCTGAAAATATATTGGAAAAAAATTTAAGAACGTTTGCAGAACGACAACGCAAATCATACGAATATATCATCCAATAAAAATCAAAGAAAATAAATGCATAGGAGGTCGACACGATGTTGATTACAATTGGCCGCCAATATGGAAGCGGCGGAAGAGAAATAGGGGAAAAGTTAGCAGAACGTTTGGGATATACGTATTATGACACACTGCTGTTGGATCAGGCCGCGAAACACAGCGGTCTGTCAGAAGAAATCGTTGCGAGATATGATGAAAAGCTAGCAGACAAATGGATGAACCTTTCCATCGGAATGCATAGGACGGATGATCCTCACCAACTTCCGGTTCCATTGCGGGCTGTTATTGGCCAGTTTGAAGCTATCCGCAAAATTGGACAGGCTGGCTCTGCAGTCATTGTCGGAAGGTGCGCGGATTATGTCTTAAAGGAAAAGCAGGAACTTTTATCTGTATTCGTCCATGCAGGAATGGAGCATCGCATCACTCGTGTAGCGAAACGAAATAATATCGGTGCGGATGAAGCGAAAAAGAGAATCCGGAATACAGATAAAAAACGTGCTGCCTACTACGAGTACTATACCGACGCAAAATGGGGAGAAACCGCCAACTACCATATCTGCGTTGACAGTGGCTTTTGGGGAATTGACGGAGTGGTAGAGCTGCTGGTTGCTTGTGTACAGCAGCAGACAGGAAAAGCAGCTTCGTAGGTGTTTGCACTTTTTATACTAGCTCAAATCTGTTTTTCTCAAACCGCAGAAGCCCATCGTCACGCATTTTACCTAGCTCATTTGACATAGCGCTTCGGTCAACCGAAAGAAAATCTGCAAGCTGCTGACGGTTAAATGGAATTGTAAAACTCGCACATCCTTCCCTTTTGGCTTCTTCAGATAAATAAGAAAGCAATTTTTCTCGTGTGGAACGCTTGGACATATGGCCAAGTTTCTGCACGAGTTTTCTGTTTTTTTCAGAAATGGCAAAAAACAGATTTTGTACCACCAATGTATGAAAACGGCAGGCCGATGAACAGGTAGTAATAATTCGCCTCATATCAAAAGAGATGATTGCACTGTCTTCTACTGCAACGACATCATGAGGCAATGCCCCGCTTTCCGGAGCGACATAGGCTTCCCCAAACATTTCACCGACAGCAATATGACCAAGGATGCTGCGGTTCCCCCAGTAATCGTCCTTTTGAATATACAAATTTCCATGAACCAAAATGGTGATATCGCTTATATGTTCTCCCTCCCTTAAAACATACGCACCTTTGCTATAGGTATGCAGACGCGCATCAAGGCAGGTTAGCATCGACGCTATCTCATCATCGCCGACTCCAGCAAATAACTTTGTTCTTTTGAGAAGTGGAATATATCGTTTCATGGGTTTCCTCTTTTCGTTGTAAAAACAACAGATTTGTTTGAATGATTGTACTATGATGACATCGTAAAGTCAATGGAGGTGATAAAACGGAAATCAAAAATTATCTCATGCAAACAGATCGAAGGAAATTTTGTCCAATGGCAATGCACATTGTTTTCCCTTATGATCGATATTCTGGGACATGACGGTAAACCACCGAGAGCTGTGTGCGGTGAGGTTCGATTTTGTTGTCCCGATAGTGATGGAATCAATATTTTTTAATATAGAACAGGAGCAGAAATATGATCCGAAAAATAATCAAGATTGACGAAGAGAAATGCAATGGCTGCGGCGCGTGCGCCACAGCATGTCACGAAGGTGCAATTGAAATGGTAAACGGAAAAGCTAAACTATCCCGTGAGGATTACTGCGATGGACTTGGTGACTGTTTGCCTGCTTGTCCTATGGACGCGATTGCATTTGAAGAAAGAGAAGCGCCTGCTTATGACGAATCAGCGGTACTCGCCGCTAAGCAGAAAAAAACAGCATCTCTATCTTGTGGTTGCCCCGGTACAGCTTCCAAAACAATCATGCACCATACGGATGCTGTTCCGGCATCTACATGTGGAACAAGCCAGCTCTCTCAGT
>JAUNIY010000185.1 GCA_030523305.1 Eubacteriales bacterium | reverse complement strand
AATGTCTCGTGCTGCCTGCACCAAGTCATGATCAACCGGTACAGTCTTCAGCTTGCCGGCAACCTCGCTCAACGGAACTGCAACAATTTGGTTATTGCGGATTGCTACCATGTTGCCATACTGCTTATGCTTAATTAAGCGGGCTGCTCCAGTTCCCAAACGGGTCGTCAGGATGCGGTCATATGCATCCGGCCCGCCGCCTCTCTGGAAATGTCCCGGATTGACCACGCGGATCTCCTGGCCACACTTTTCGCCCAGCTCACGGGCGAGTTTAAAGCCAATGGACGGATCTGTCATGGCAGCGCGTGCAGCCTTAAATTCCTTCTTGGACATAGCAGCTTCTTCTTGGGATATTGCACCTTCTGCAACCGCTACAATGGTAAATGCATGGCCATTTTGCTTGCGCTTTTCCAGCTGATGGACAACTGCGTCCAAGTTATAGGGGATTTCCGGAATCAGAATAATATCCGCGCCGCCTGCAATGCCTGCGGTCAGCGTCAGCCAACCGGCGCCATGTCCCATGATTTCAACAAGGAACACGCGGCTGTGCGATGTGGCTGTGGAATGGATTTTATCGATAACATCGGTTGCAATATCCATTGCGGTTTGATAACCAAACGTAACTTCCGTGCCCCACAGGTCATTGTCGATGGTCTTCGGCAGGGAAATGACATTCAGCCCTTCCTCACGCAGCAGGTTTGCGGTTTTGGTGGTTCCATTGCCGCCGAGAATAACCAGGCAATCCAGCTCCATCTTGTTATATGTGTCAATCATCTTTGTGACTTTATCTACGCCGTTTTCGTCCTTATCCCGCATGTTCTTGAACGGCTGACGGGAGGTCCCCAGGATTGTGCCGCCTATCGTCAGGATACCGGAAAAATCGCGCGGCGTCATCATACGGACGTTGCCTTCAATCAAACCTTTATATCCATCGCGGAAGCCATAAATTTCAACCTGGTCACCATATTCCTGATACAACGCTTTTGCAACGCCTCGCAGGGTAGAGTTCAGGCCTTGACAGTCGCCTCCGCTCGTCAACATACCAACGCGTTTCATGCTTTTTTCCTCCTTAGATATCCTATCGTTCGTTCTCCGCAGCGCCGCAATTCCCAAAGCCATGGTTTACGCATTGTGATGGCGGAGACCATTCTTGTTTTTTATTATAGCAAATCCATGCGGATTCCGCAACGTATTTTTTACATTTTGCACAAACTATCCGGCATACTGCTCCCTATTTCCTGCTATCTTGCCGGTCGACCTGTTATGTTGTGGTTTCTTTCTGTACATAACAGGGAAAAAAGAAAATGGCGGAAGCCTGCCGCTTCCGCCGGAAAAGTCAATAATTCTCCGCTTTGATTTCAAAATATGCCTTTGGATGCGCACACACCGGGCAGACATCCGGTGCCGCCTTTGCAATCACGATATGCCCGCAATTGCGGCATTTCCATATCCTGTCGTCTTCCCGTGAAAATACGAGACCGTTTTCTACATTTTCCAGCAGCTTCAAGTAGCGCTGTTCATGCTCTTTTTCTACTTCCGCCACATGCTCAAACAAAAAAGCAATGTGATCGAAGCCTTCTTCTCTGGCTTCTTTTGCAAACGTAGGATACATATCGGTCCACTCAAAATTTTCGCCCGCAGCGGCATCTTTCAGGTTCACATCCGTTTCCGGAACCTGGCCGCCATGCAGGAGCTTGAACCAAATTTTTGCATGTTCCTGCTCATTGTGTGCCGTCTCACGGAACAACGCCGCGATCTGTTCATAACCGTCCTTCTGTGCCTTGCCAGCATAGTAGACGTATTTATTGGTTGCCTGCGATTCCCCGGCATAAGCTGCCATCAGGTTCGCTTCCGTTCTTGAGCCCTTCAGCTCCATTGTGCATCACCCTTTCCGGGCGCACCGCGCCCTGTCAGTTCTGAGGCTGTTTGACTTGGTCCGCACAATTCCGGCAGCGTCCGTACAAGATACAATCATACCCGGTCACCTCTGCATCGGAAAACGACTGAAACTGTTCCAGCAAAGGCTTTTTCGGCCAGATATCTACAACGCAGCCGCACTGTGTGCAGATCATATGCTCATGATACGCCAATGTGTGATCGAAATGATCAGAATCTCCCGGGACGACAATGCGCCGAATCATATGGTTTTCGGCAAGCTGATTGATATTGCGGTAAACGGTAGCCAAGCTAATCGTTGGTTCTTTTTTGCGGACTTCCTGATATATAGCATCTGCCGTAGGATGGCTACCCGATTGCTCCAGCGCTTCCCGAATCAATTCCCGTTGTCTCGAATACTTCATCCGGTCACCTCCTTTCAACATACTAAAAACAATAATCATTTTTATTATCTTTATCATAGCAGTTGAAAAGCGGAATTGTCAAGCCTATCCGGAAAATTCTGCGTAGTTTACGTATCATTTATCATTATGAACAAAAGTGCGTCGTCATTTTGTACAGATCTTTTTAGGAAATCCACCACATTCATGGTATAATATACATATACTGATTCTTTTCTGCACAAGGAGGGTATGTTATGTTAGACAATATTGATTTCAGCCGCCGCATGACAGACATCGAATATCGTCTGGAAACCCATGAAGTGCGCGGGGAACTGGCCAGTCTCCAGCATCGTATGAAAGAGCAAAAGCTTCCTGTCATTGTATTGTTTGAAGGATGGGATTCGTCCGGCAAGGGTAGCATGATTGCCAACATGATTCAGACCCTCGATCCACGTTTCTTCAAGGTCTATAATACCAAAGAGCCTACGCCGGAGGAACAGCGATATCCCTTCCTGTGGCGGCACTGGTGCCGGATACCCGAACGTGGCAAAATGGCTATCTTTGACGAAAGCTGGTATCCGGAAGTTTCACGTGCCCGTATCGAGCAGGATCTGCCTGTTGAAGAAGCCTACAGCCGCATGGACAGCATCAATACATTCGAACGCCAGTTATCACAAGACGGGTATCTGATTATCAAATTTTTCCTACATATTTCGGCAAAGGAGCAATCCAAACGTCATGCCAAGCTGATGGGCAACAAGAATACCAAATGGCGCGTGACCGAGCGCGATAAATTCCGCAACAAGCATTACAAAACATACTACCGTATGTACGATGAAATGCTGGAAAAGACCAATACGGTGTTTGCCCCCTGGCATATCATCAGCGCCATGGAACGCCGCAGCGCTATGAATGAAATCTACCAGATCATCGTCGATTCCATCCGTCGCGCACTGGATGAAAAGAAAGTGATCATCCCATCAGAATATCAGGTTCATCCATTCCGGCTAATCAAACAACCCAAACTGGCGGATATCCCGCTGTACCGCCGCATCGAGGACGATACGTATCATACAACATTAAAAAAAGAACATCGCAAGCTTTCCAAGCTGCACAATATTATTTATCGCGAGCGAATCCCAATCATCATCGCTTATGAGGGTTGGGACGCCGCTGGAAAGGGCGGCAACATTAAGCGGTTGACCTCCGCGCTTGATCCACGCGGATATGAAGTTGTTCCCATTGCTTCCCCCACGCCAATCGAAAAAGCGCATCATTATTTATGGCGTTTCTGGCAAAATCTACCGAAGGACGGCCATGTGACCGTATTTGACCGCACATGGTATGGCCGCGTCATGGTAGAACGCCTAGAGGGCTTCTGCACCGAGGACGAATGGAAGCGCGCCTACCAGGAGCTAAATGAATTTGAATACGAATTGCAGAAATGGGGGGCGATCCTCATCAAATTTTGGCTGCATATCGATTCCGATGAACAGCTACGCCGTTTTACCGAGCGGCAAAATACGCCGGAAAAACAATGGAAAATCACGGAAGAGGATTGGCGCAATCGTGAAAAATGGGATCTATATGAAACCGCTGTCAACGATATGATCCGTTTGACCTCCACAGAGTACGCCCCATGGACGATTATCGAATCACAAGATAAAAAATTTGGACGGATCAAAGCGATCCAAACCCTCAATGATGCAATTGAAGCGCATATCTGACCATGCCAATAGCAAAGGCTTCCTACACCGAGGAAGCCTTTTGTTTTTATTCTTCTATACTTCTTCCATACCGCGCGCAAATATCAATAAATTGCTGCAAGCCGCTGCTTAAATACTTGTTTTTATGCCACACAATAGAAAATTGGCGTTCCAATGATGCATCGGCCACATGCACTTCTACCAGGGACCCGGCACGCAGGCGCTCCGAAGCCAATCTGCGCGAAATGACTGTCATACCAAATCCCATTTCCGTCCCCCGAAGGATTGCTTCGCTGTTATTACAAACCCATTGGATATTCAGCCGCGGCATGGCGCTCTCAAATACCTCACGGGTGCCGCTTCCTTTTTCACGCAGGATAAACGGAATCTCCT
>JAUNIY010000184.1 GCA_030523305.1 Eubacteriales bacterium | reverse complement strand
ACAGATGCAGATTATGTTGCAGTACGCCATGATAACCATGATTGTCGTGTCGGGTGTTCTATCTTTGCTTCTTGTCGCATTCTCTCAATGTATTGTATCAGTTTTCAATAGCGAGAATGACATGGGGCTTCAGGCAACCGCTGTCACGGGGTTGAAATTGTATTTTATATCAACCCCGTTTGTAGGGTACAATATCATCTTAGCAACTTTTTTTACTTCGTTAGAGAAAGGACTGCCTGCACATATTTTATCTGTGCTGAGAGGGCTTGTGCTGATTATCCCGTTGGCATTTGTGTTATCTTATTTGTGGGGGATGATTGGCGTATGGCTGACTTATCCGATAACAGAAGCTCTTGTAGCACTATTGGGATTTGGAATATATACAAACGATAAAAACAAACCGAAGGGAGATCAAATGTATGATAATTGAAGAAAGAAGCGCTTTGCTTGTCATTGATATCCAGCAGGAAGACTGCATAGGAATGAAGGAGCACAACATGCATGAACCGGAGTGGGCATGCATCCGCAATGCAAAACGAGTTTTGGATGTATTCCGAGCAAAAAAACTGCCGGTTATTCAGATTAAAGAGGTACACAGACCGGACATGGTAGATTTTGGACGGGAACTAGACGGTTCTGAGGATGTTCACTGTATAGAAAACTCCCCTTATACCGATTATGCGTGGCTTACCTATCCGATTGAGGGAGAATATTTGATTTCTAAGCGCAGATACAGCGCGTTTTTTGGTACAGATCTGGAGATTTTGCTGAAGGGACTGCATGTAGATACGCTCTACATGATCGGCGGCCTGACCGATGTATGCATTCACTATACAGCGGTCGATGCCCATCAAAACGACTATTATATCCGGGTAGTGACAGATGCGGTAGCTGGTTCCAGTGAGGAAGCACATTGCTATGCTTTGAAAGCCATTCGCTATTTGCAGCGCGACGCGCTTGTTACAGTGGCAGATATAGAATCTGCACGTTAAGATGGGATGCCGTTTGTGCAATAGGGAACAATTTTGTTTTTATCTGCAGATGCCGCAGGTTTGCTTTTTTCCGTTGTTTACCGGGGATGCTTGCCAATAGGCATTGATTGTTTTCACAACGCACATTATAGCGACGGCCATCATAGTTTTGGACTGTTAAAATAGCTGATTCTTTCTGTGTTTTTTGTAGATTTTGCGACGTTTTTCATATTGACTTTTGAAAGTATGTTCGATATTATTATATAATAATTTTATTTTTTGAAAAATGGAGGTCAAGTCACTTGGAAAGTGATGTGGGCAAATCGAAAAAAAAGTCAAAGCCCAAAAAGCAAAACAGTGGAACGGTAAACGTCCGATGGATTGCCACCATTAGTATTACCAGCTTTTTGTTATCCGTTGTGATGTCATATGCGTCCAAACAGGCGTTGGAACATGTCGGCAATATCATTGCGTTTGTCATTTTGTTTGCGTTCATTGCCATTGGCATTGTGTTCGATATTATTGGTGTTGGCGCGACGGTTGCTACAGAAAAACGGTTTCACTCCATGGCTGCCAGAAAAGTGAAGGGATCAAAACAGGCAATCTGGATTGTGCGTAATGCCGAAAAAGTAGGTAGCTTCTGTAACGATGTTGTCGGTGACATTTCCGGCATTATTTCTGGCGCGACAAGCGCAGTGATTATTACACATTTAACCAACAATGGAACCGATTTGCGCTCCATTGCGTTGTCTTTGGTTATTACAGGCTGTGTTTCCTCGTTGACGATCGGCGGCAAAGCGATTGGAAAAACAATAGGTATTGCACGCAGCGAAGATATTGTATTTATAGTTGGCCGGTTTCTATCGTTGTTTTCTCGGAAAGAGTGACACGATATCAACCCCATTACCGCATACCAAAACATAACGTTCGGAACTTGTCGCAGACAAGATGGGCCGTTGCAAACAGATGCATCGTCATCTGAGGAGCAACGGCCCTTTTTTCTGCAAAGTCAAAACCACCGGATCTCCTCCGTTTTTATTTTAGCACAAAGAAAAGGTAGACTGCATGGTGGTTTTCCATGTGTCTACCTTTAGCTTATACCTGCATTCTAATGGTGGTTTTAATCGAATAGAGAAAACTGAAATTTTCATGCATCCAATCTATACAGATGGATGACGCATATCGTTTCGATGCGTGAGATTTAAAATACTTTCCAGTAAGCTGCAAAATACGGGGGGAGTTCCGTACCGCCGCCGAAATCATGCACCTTTCCGGTGATCAAGTCACGGGCACGTCCAGCCTCTGCATTGAAATGCGCCATAAATGGCTGATCGTCTGCATTTATGGCAACCATAACGCGTTCGCCTTCCCATTCGCGCTCAAAGATCACCTGTTTGTTGGTCAGCAGGCGGGTGGTAAATCCGCCATAACACAGCGCTTTGGATTCTCGCTTTGCTTTTGCCAGCAGAGAAATCCATTCGGTCAGCGCATTCGATTGTGGTTCATCAAAGCATGGGCGTAGATTTGCGTCAGACCCCGGCTGCTTTTCGCCTTTTTCGCCCCATTCGCTGCCATAGTAAATACACGGAATACCCGGCATGCCGATCATCAGTGCATAGATCAAAGGCAAGTGCTGTTCGTTGGTCAATATGGATGCCACACGCGTTACGTCATGGTTATCCACAAAAGATAACAGGTGCTTACCCTTATACATCGTCCAATCTTCTGGGCCGAATTGCCGCTGTAAAGAATGTGTGATTTCAAACATATTCATGGAATTGAACGAAGAATACAGGCCTTTATAACAGTCATAATTGGTGCAGGAATGCAGCATGCCATCTTCCAGGAAGGGCTTGTAATCGCTGCTCATGACTTCACCCACCAGATAAAATTCCGGCTTCATTTCATCGCAGAAAGCGCGCAGCCGACGGATAAAATCGCGGTCCAGAGAATAGGCGACGTCCAGGCGAAGCCCATCGATGTCAAATTCTTCAACCCAGCCGCGGATACAGTCAAAAATGTGTTGAATGACGTCTTCATTGCGCAGGTTGAGTTTGACAAGTTCGTAATGTCCTTCCCAGCCTTCATACCAGAATCCATCGTTGTAGCCGGAATTCCCATCAAAATTGATATGGAACCAATCTTTATAGGGAGAATCCCATTTTTTCTCTTTCACATCTTGAAAAGCCCAGAAACCGCGGCCGACATGGTTGAATACGCCGTCCAGTACGATGCGAATGTTATTTTGATGTAGCTTATCACAAACGGCGGCGAAATCTGTATTGGTACCAAGGCGACAGTCAATGGTGCGGAAATCGCGGGTATCATAGCCGTGGCTGTCGGATTCAAAAACAGGGGAGAAGTACACGGCATTGCAGCCGACAGCGGCGATGTGTTTGGCCCAATCGCCGACCTTTTGGATGCGATTGACCGTTTTTCCATCGTTTTCCCATGGCGCGCCGCAAAAGCCCATAGGATAAATTTGATAAAAGACGCTTTCATATGCCCACATAATAGCGTATATCCTCCTGATTATATGAAATAAAATATCTATTGTAAAAATAGTATACCACATTTGTTGAGACTCAACAACAGATCTGGATAAATTTACAGGGAATATTGCGTTGATGTACAAAAAATGACAGGATGGTAGGCATAGGCTGATGAAAGGCAACGCGTTTTCTTGTGTGAGTGAGGATATCTATAGTTTGTTTTGACCCTGTTTGTGCGGATACGCATTATTCTACTTTCATCATGCGGTATCCGACACCGATGTGCGTCTGAATATACTGTGGGGAATCCGGCGTTGGTTCCAGTTTTTTTCGCAGCGTTGCCATAAAAACACGCAGCGAAGCGACATCGTTGTCCCAACTCCGGCCCCAAATATTTTGTGTAATAAAGGTATGGGTTAGTACTTTTCCAACATTTTTTGAGAGCAAGCACAACAGCTTATATTCAATTGGCGTTAGGTGTAGTTCTTGATTATCCAGATAGGCACAGCCGCCGGCATAATCTACCCGCAGATTGCCATTGACAAAGATGGAATTTGCCGCTAGCATTTCGGCGGTCATATACGATAGCCTGCGTTGCGTAACCCGTAATCTTGCCAATAGTTCTTCCACAGAGAAGGGCTTTGTCAGATAGTCGTCCGCGCCAGCGTCCAAAGCTTCAATCTTATCGGTGTCTTCGCTCCTGGCGCTGATGACAATAATCGGAAGATTGGACCAAGAACGGATATTTTTGATTACCTGCACGCCATCCATATCCGGCAGCCCCAAATCGAGTAGTACAATATCTGGATTATGGGAAGATGCCTCCAAGACTGCGGTTGATCCATTCGCCGCAACCAAATAGCGATAATCATTGGTCTTTAGTGTCGTTGTGATGAGGTTGCGTACCGGAGGATCATCCTC
>JAUNIY010000022.1 GCA_030523305.1 Eubacteriales bacterium | reverse complement strand
TTTGCTCATCCAATTCTTTGCGTCGCTTTTTAAGATCCGCAATTTTTCTACTTACATCGAACTCAAAAGGTCGTTTCGTTTCAATAGCAGAAAGGATTTTTCGATATTCCCTATCAAGCATTTCCAAGAAGAGTTGATATTCTTCTCCTATATTCTCAGAAAAATGACTTCGAATATATTGAATTGGCTGCAACGCATCTGCATCTGCTCTTAATGATGTTCTATATTTAGCATAGCTATCCTGGAATCGTTTAAGGCTATTAATCTTAATAACAATTTCTTTCCGATCAGCAAGAAGTTTATCATAAGCTCTTTGTTCTGGTGAGATATCCAAACAGAAGGTATTTGTTTCTAATAATCTTATGAGATTCTGCTCAGCCTCATAGCCTTCAAGCCTACTATCAAGCAGATCAGCCTCTTGTGCACGCTTAACCAAATCTCCCATTTGCCTCTGTACTTCTTTTTTTTGCTGATCTGCCTTTTTTAACTTTGTTTCAAGTTTATCTAATTCATCGTTTAAGTCCGCAATTTTCTTTTGAGTTTTTAATTTTTCCAAATCAGTCACCCCAAAAGTCAAATCAAAAACTTGCGGCCATACCTCTCTATATCTTTCAATATTCAATTTATCAAAATAAACTTTTCCATTATCAATAGTATCCTTTGACAATGTATTCATCATTAAAAAGTAGCGAAAAGACAATTTAGAATTACTCCTGATATTTCTTCCACCATATGTTAAGGTTATTCTATCATCAATTGAAAATTCTTTTTCTAATATAGCTTTCACTTCTTTTGGACTCATCTTTGAGTCTGGTATATCCGGAATGTCACCAACTTGAGAAAAATAATACTCAGATGAAAGTTTATTTTGCTTCTCTATTGCACCTCTCGCCAGAGTGTATGTCTTATCATTAATAATAAAGCGAATCCCATACCAATCTACATTTTCTCCTATGTGTTCATCAGATATTACAACAGTATCCTCACTGCCACATAAACAATAATCTATTATTTCTAATATGGCAGTTTTTCCTGTTTTACTATTACCCGTAATAACGTTGATTTTGTCATTTTCAAAGTGTAAAACTCTTTTTTTTCCATTTTTAAGCCAAAGAATTAATTGATCTATGTAGAAATTCATAATCTGATACGCAAAGCTAAATACATATCGCTTGCTTCTCCTTTACATAATATAGTGGCAAGATGTTCTGCTGCCTTAATTCGTTTCTCTACGATTTTCCCAAGTGATGAATCAGAAAAATTGAATTTTTCCCCACAATATACCACCTTATCATCCTCAATATTGAGCAATTTCATTTGCTGAAATAACATGATCGAATTGATGGATAGAATTAAATTTTCGAAATATCTTTCACTAAAATTTGAGAATGCAATACTCCTCTTAATTATCAAATCATCAATACTTTTAATGCTTGAATTTTTTCTACTCAACGCACTCAGCACCTCAGTGTAGCTTAGTAGCGGTTCAATCAACAAACATTTCAAAATATTCAGTCGATGTGTATATCGAAGTACCGCTAATATAGTAATTCCCGTTACTAATTCATTGTTTTTAAGTGTATTTGTCATTTCTGGTTGTATTTCTCCTTCCACGAATACTTCCAACCAATTCGTTCTTCGTTAGCCAAATCCAAAAATTCACCGTTCGATATCTTGGTACCTAAATCTGTAGACATTATTTTCAATTCTTTTTCCATAGTCTTATCGAAGCAGTTAAGCGCATTGACAAAATCTCGTTTTTTATCAATTCGCGTCATCCTGTGCTCTGCCCGATGTGTGTTTTGCCACTTCGAAATAGAATCACTATGGAACCTATTTAAACATTCCAAAGAAATATGTCCATCTTGATGCCAGTCCTCTAATTGCTTCTTTGCAGACAAGCGCTTAGATGTATATTCAGCAATATATGCTAAATCATCTTCACCTTTAATTAATGCTCCTATCTCATATAATTCTTTAACAAATCCTTGTTCCTCCAAATGATCAGGTAAAGGTGTAGTATATTCTCTAAATGGAAGGCACGTCGTTCTGAACTCTTCAAATACACAAAGATATTTTTTTCTCCACTCTTCATATGTAATAACTTGATGTTTGTGCTTTCCAATTTTCTCAAAGAATTCTATCTTAAGCTGAGCATATAGATTAAATAAAACGTCATCAACATGTACTTCTCTAATCATTTTCTGCATAATGCTTTTGCGTATTTCACTAAACAAGTCGGTATTTGAATCTTCAAACTTCAAAAGTTGGAAGTACTTCTTCAGTACTTTCTTATCTAATGATATGAAGTTATCTATATATTGTTGAATAGTTTTGCTTTTGGTTTGTTGCTTTAGACTCTTTATATACGATAGTAGTGTTAAAAAATCTATTTCCTTATCTTTATACTTAGAAATTCTTTCAATCAATGGATTTTTATCAATTTTTCTGTTTGACACAAAAATAAATTCAGAAGATTCCAAAAATTCCATTTGTTTTGATACTGTATTTCTCTCTTCAGCATCATCTGATACTAACTCGCTCCAATTAGACAGTGTTTTCCATAATTCCTCAGAAAACAAGGTTAAATTTACCTGTTCCCCAGATGCCGCAGTTTCAATCGTATGTTTTAACTGAAAATAAACCGTTTTCCCACTACAAGTCACTAAATGCACATCATCCAATGACTCATATCCAACTTCTTCTCCCGATTTAATGTTTATCAGTTTATTCATAAAATATAAATATTGATATTCAAATCCAATGTATTTCGAATCTGCTGATGTTATATCAATTCGCTTTTTTTGCTCAGACATAATGCACCTCTTTCCAAGGAATAGTATTATTATACAATATTTTTGTAAAGAATGCACTATTGGGATATAATTTGTCGCTTGCTTTTTAATCAAAATATTATCTGTAATCTCATCAATAGTCATCCCCCCGTTGAACAGGTGGCATGACCAAGCCCTGAAAGGGCATAATATTTGTGGTAACCCACTAAAGTAGGTATTGAATGATTTATCAATCACATTTTATGCACTGCAAGTCCCTTTCCGGGACTAAATCTGTCATCTGCAAAATAAATCCTATATAGTATTTACATCTCAGATTTAAATGGAATAAACTACTTTCTTGACGAAACCTCCTATGTTTTTCAATTGTGTTTGCCAACCCATATCTCTCTAAATATAGGAGGCTTAATTCGTATCCTAAAGGATTTTCCGACCTCTCGATCAACGAGTAGTTTTGCCATACCTATTCGGCGCCAAACAAAAGGACTTCCTGACAACGCCAGAAAATCCTTAAAACACTAATTTTTAAATATTCGATTAAATCTCGTCAAATTTTGTTTTTATATATTCATTATACACTAAAAATCCCCTTCTATTTTACTCTTACGGTACTTTCCTTGTCCAGAGCCTCAACTTCTTCTACGCTCAGATCCGAACACAATGCGATCTCTTCATACGACAGCTTGCCTGTCGCAAGCATCCTGCAAGCAATGGAAAGGCTTTTCTCTTTCGCCGCTTCATTCCGCATATCTTCCATCATCTTACACATAGTCGCAACTCCTTTCGCATCTTCTTTCAAATATCTGGCACGCTGTGCGAGTAACAGATAATGCATTTTTCTCGGGTCTTTGCAGGCAAAATCCTGCATCAATCGTCCAAGCGGAGTGTCTTCTTTATGTTGGGCATTCACATATATAATATGTGATCCGTCAGCAAATGACTTCCCATTTTCTCGAATAATCCGCTCAATATGATAAATCGGCAAGTCATCGTCCAAAACATCATGTTCCGTAATAAATATCACATATGTATCTGCCAATCTATCATACTCATTGCCAGTATCCATGCTGTTTGCGTCAATCATGCTGCTGTGATAGCGAGCACGTTTTACACTCGCCCCTTTATCTGAACGCTGTACTTCAATATTATAGTGCTTTCCCGCCCTATCCTGTGCATATACATCCAGCCGTACAGAACGTCCCTGCAAATTCTTAATTGAATACTGCGAAGTTACTTTATCTACTCTTAAATCTTTGTTTTCCAATATAATGTGCAAAAGCAGTTCTGTACATTCAATATTGTCTTCAAAGAACTTTGTCATATAGTCGTCGTCCAGAAGCCGAAATTCCCGCAAATATCGGAGATCTTTTTCCAAAAATTGACCAACTGTATTTTCTCTAACGTTCACAATCTTATCAACCTTTGCTATCATTATTTTACCATGCGGCAGTCATATTTTCAATCCGTAGCATCTACGTTTACATCATCAAAATTGACTCTGCAAATTACTTCTGGATCACTCAGATCATAGCCTTCGTACTTTTTCAAAAACTCGTCCAGTGAACTTCTGCGAATCTTATAACTTCCCAATTTTAGAACAGGCAGTAATCCTGTACGGATTAGCTTATAAACGTAATTGATATTTGTTTTAAGCACCCGTGAAACCTCTTTTACTGTAAGCAATGTATCTTCCATCTGTGTTTCCTCCATGTAGAAATATTTTCTATTTGTACGTGCTTATTATAAAAGTTTTGCTTTTATACAACAAATGTACAAACTCTCTCTTTGTGCACTTGACAAATCATCTCAACTATACTTTGTCCTCTTTACACCTACGCTCTCGATCAATGCAGAATCCACTGATGAAACAAAACGTCTGCTAAGAGTACCGACATACTCATGCAGACGTTTTTTATCTACCACTCTGACCTGCTCAAACAAAATAACAGAATCTTTTCTCAGCCCTGCAATATGTGGAACGCACATATGCGTAGGCAATAGATTCTCTCTGGTTTTCCTACTGGTAATTGGAGCTACAATAACTGTCGGTCCAAATCGGTTTCCTTTATCATTTGATACAATCATAACTGGACGTGTGCCTCCTTGTTCTGATCCAACAACTGGATCAAGCTGAGCATAATAAATGTCACCACGTCGAATGATTCTTTTTTCCATCAAATTTTGTTCACCCCTAATCTTTATTATATTGCCTAAACGGGAAGATGCTAAATCGAAACAAATATCTTATCTCTATTGCATCTTCCCGTCTCCAGCTCATCTTTTAAGTTAAATGTATTTCTATTTTTTGAAATACAAGAGGAAGTTGCCAGATGGTCAGCATTTGCTGACGCCACGGGAATTGCACCCCAGCTGTCGGTCTGACAGAGCCGCCCTCATTGCCTGCGACGGTTTTATCACGCTCGGACTATGACGAGACGGGAGTATCATTATTTTGTATCTGACAACTGTATATTCAGTTTTTAAGGTACAGGGTTGTTTTCGCCACACGAAAAACAACAGGAAAAGGAAGAAATCCGAATCATATTGACACAGACAAGAGAAAACCTGTTTATATGAATGCTGTTCCATAGAGAGAATCGAATTTATCCCTTCAATAAATAGCCGTTTGAAAACCGCAAAAGGTTTCCGCTTATAAAATATTTTTTAGTTTTTTCTTAAATTTCCACATACGTAGTTTTACTGCATTGGCTGATATTCCGCACTTCTTAGAAATTTCATCATTGGTATAACTGTCTAACTTGTATAGAACAATCTGCAATGTCATTTCATCTTCTGACTGCAATGCTGTAAGTAGATATTCATTCTCAATTTCATCCAGTAGCTCCTGAACAGTATGTATCCTGTGTGGTTTCTCTTTTTGCACGGGATATAACTCTGTATCCGACAGCTTTTCGTAATACCTACGATCCGACTTGAAAACGTCCCAATCGTATGTATGCAGCCGCTGAATGATCTCCTCATCTACGCCCAGCTCACGGAGCTGCTCTTCCTCTGCGTTCTTCCACTTGAGCCATTTCTTTTCGGCTCTTGCCTTGTTATAAGACATAAAAACCCCTCCGGTTCATCCAAATTTGTTAAAATTCAGATGAGCCGGAGGGGAACGGCAACCATATGTGTGCCACGTGAATCGGAATACATATAAAATGGTAATGTGATTTACATAGGTGTATCGAAATCCACATTGGTTGTGCACTGATTCTTTTGTATCGACTGAATAACCATTGTTATTCCTTTCACTCGAAACATGAATTATAATTCATGCAATTGACGAATTGTGGTGAATTTAATCGAATAAAGATGTATTGTAAAATAGTTCTGGGGTGAATTGTAATGCCAGAATATTCTCGTCCTTTAGGCGACGCTGTAAAACGAGCTCGAAATAGACTAGAATTAACACAGAGTCAGGTAGCTGAAGCTGCCAATATTGATGCCCGTACTGTATTGAACATAGAAAACTATAAGGGAAATCCTAAAATGGAAGTTTTATACCCATTAATCCGTGTATTAAAAATGGATTCGGATGAAATTTTCCACCCTGAACTACTGCACGAAAATCCTTCTTTATATCGTCTGCGATTGCTCATTGACAGTTGCAGCGAACAGGAGGCAACTGTATTGATCCCGATTTTTGAATCCGTTCTGTCTGCAATACGAACGACCCATATGACTAATGTTGAATAATTCTACATAAAAAGAACAAGAGCCTGTATTCTCTTTCAGGGAACACAGGCTCTTCTCTTATACATCCGTTTCATCACATATCACCATTTTTAAATTGATTACTGTTATTTTGATTTCCCTTTTGCACTTCGGGCAGTAGAGTGGAAATTTTATCAGAACAGTATCTTCATATACTCTTGTTCGCGTTTTGTTCCTACAAATCGGGCAATGAATCCAATACTTTTCTCTATCCGTATCCATAGCAAACTCCTTTTATAGCTATCATTGCTCTGCGTCTAGCGTCTGGCTTTACGAAAACTATTTTGAAATGATCTATCTTCTGTATGCATATATGAATAATGCACCACTGAAAATTATTACTTTCCAGTGATGCATCTGTCCAAATCTAAAAAGATAATTTTATAACAGCATTGTATTCGTTGTTCCAGTGTTATATTGATTTGTATTGATGTAAAAAAATAAAATGTTTCATTCTTATGTTCTCACACTATATACGAACCGCAGGAACGCCTGTTTCCCGTCTTCGTCACGCTTGTAAACACCGGCGTGTTCGAGCACCTTGGCAAACACGATGCCGACCTCCTTTTGCAGGATGTCCATGGTGTTTTGCGCGGTCAAGGTATATTTCTCCTTCAGCTCGTCCACCCAGTCCGCGTGCTTGGCAATGCGCTCATCCGCGCGGATGTCCGCGCCGCTGACCAGTGCGTCGGCAAGGACAGTCAGCTCTTCCTTGAGCCGCGCCGGAAGGACAGCCAGACCCATGACTTCGATGAGTCCGATGTTTTCCTTCTTGATGTGGTGCAGCTCCGCGTGCGGGTGATAGACGCCGAGCGGGTGCTCGTCCGTCGTGATGTTGTTGCGCAGCACGAGGTCGAGTTCAAATTTGCCGTCGCGCATGCGCGCAATCGGCGTGATCGTGTTGTGCGGCTCGCCGTCGGTTTCCGCGAAGATAAAGGCAGCTTCATCCGTGTACCCGCGCCATGCGGCGAGGATTTTTGCGCCCAGTTCGACGAGCGCGTTGTCGTCTGCGCTGCGCAGGCGGATGACCGACATCGGCCACTTGACGATACCGGCTTCGACCTGGTCAAAGCCGTCGAAATGCAGCTCGGTTTCCACCGGCGCTTTCTCCATCGCAAACGTGTAGTGTCCGCCCTGGAAATGGTCGTGTGCCAGAATCGAGCCGCCGACAATCGGCAGGTCGGCGTTGGAACCGACGAAATAGTGCGGGAACTGCCCCACAAAATCCAGCAGCTTGCGGAAGGTAGCCGGTTCGATCTTCATCGGGGTGTGCTGGGAGTTGAACACGATGCAGTGCTCGTTGTAGTATACATACGGCGAATACTGCAAAAACCATGCGCTGTCGTTGATGGTCACCGGCATGACGCGATGATTCTGCCGCGCCGGATGGTTGACGCGACCGGCGTAACCCTCGTTTTCCTTACATAACAGACATTTGGGATATGCCGACTGCGGCATGTTCTTCGCCGCAGCAATCGCCTTCGGGTCTTTCTCCGGTTTGGACAGGTTGATGGTAATATCCAGATCGCCATATTCTGTTGGCGCGATCCACTTGACGTCCTTCGCAATGCGGTCACGGCGGATGTAGTTGGTGTCCTGGCTGAATTTGTAATACCAGTCGGTCGCCGCCTGCGGACTTTGCGCATACAGTGCGGCAAATTTCCGGCGGACGTCGCTCGGCATCGGCGTGATTGCGCCCATGATCTTCGTGTCGAACAGGTCGCGGTATACGATGCTGTTTTCCATCAGCGCGCCGGTGTCCTGCGCGCAGTCGCACAGGTTATCCAGAATCTCCGGCAGCGGCATGTCTGCCGCCTGCGCTGGTTCTTCGTAGCTGTCTGCGCCGACAACCTGCAAAATCTGATTGATCGCCCAAATTTCGTCGTCTTTTTCGATCAGACCGTTGGCTTCGGCATAATTGATGAGCGCTCGGATGCTTTTGTTTAACATATCAGACCCTCACTTTGCAAAGCCGTTCGGATGGTTTTTGTGCCAATTCCATGCGGTTTCGATGATTTCCTTGAGATCCGCGTGCTGCGGATTCCAGCCGAGTACGGTGCGCGCCTTATCGGAGGACGCGATCAGCTGCGCCGGATCGCCCGCGCGGCGCGGGGTGGTTTTTGCCGGGATTGGATGCCCGGTCACTTCGCGCGCCGTGTCAATGACCTCCTTGACGGTAAAGCCAACGCCGTTGCCGAGGTTGAAAATGTTGTTGTCGCCGCCGTTCATCAGGTAATCCATTGCGAGGATATGCGCCTGCGCAAGGTCGGTGACATGGATGTAGTCACGGATGCATGTGCCGTCCTTGGTGTCGTAGTCGTCGCCGAAGATCGAGATAAATTCACGCTGTCCGTTCGGCACCTGCAAAATCAGCGGGATCAGATGTGTTTCCGGTTTGTGCGCTTCGCCGATGTTGCCGGATACATGCGCGCCGCAGGCGTTGAAGTAACGCAGCGAAACAAAATGCAGCCCGTGCGCGACGCTCGTCCACTTGAACATTTTTTCCATCGACAGCTTGGTTTCGCCGTAGCAGTTGGTCGGCTCGGTGCGGTCGGTTTCCAGAATCGGGACGCGCTCCGGCTCGCCGTAGGTCGCCGCCGTGGAGGAAAAGACAATCTTGTCAATGCCGTGCGCGACCATGGATTCGAGCAGAACCTTTGTGCCGCACAGGTTGTTGTCGTAATACTTGAGCGGGTTGGTCATGGATTCGCCGACGAGCGAGTTTGCCGCAAAGTGGATCACACCGTCAATCTGTTCTGACTCAAAAACAGAATCGACGAATGCGCGGTCGCGGATGTCGCCCTGATAGAACTTCGCCTTCGGATGTACCGCTTCGATGTGACCGGTTTCGAGGTTGTCCGCAATGACAACGTCTTTACCCGCGCCAATCAGCTCATATACGGTGTGCGAACCGATGTAGCCCGCGCCGCCCAATACCAGAATAGCCATACAAAATTCCTCCCTTTTTAAGATACGAGAACCGTGCCGCCCACCGGACGGATGTTCAATACATGGCAGCTTCCCGCGCCGAGGACAGCTTCCATGCCCTGCTGAAAGGCATCCAACATGTCGTTCGGCACGAATGCCTGAATCGTTCCGGCGAAGCCGCCGCCGTGGACACGCACTGCGCCGCGCCCGCGCAGCAGCTTTTCCGCCAACAACAGCGCGACGGAAACCGCCTGCCGGTCGGGCGATTGGTTGGTGTATACGTTCTGCAAATACATGAAGGACGATTGTCCCGATTCGCGCACCAGCGCGAGGAACGCTGCAAAATCGCCGTCCTTCAGCGCCTGCGCTTCGCGGTGCGCGCGGTCATTCTCTGCGAAGAAATGCGCGGCGCGCAGCACTGCGCGGTCACCGCACTGCGTGCGCAGGGCGGGCAGCTTCGCCCAGAATTGCTCTTCCGGGACTTCGCGCAGGACCGGTTTGCCGAAATAGGCGGCAACCGCCTTCATTTCCTGCGGCACTGCCGCGTATGCGTCGGTCAGGTCGGCGTGATCCGCGCCGGTGTCAATGATGCACAGCGCGTGCCCATAGTCTGCAAACGGGAAGCGGATCTCTTCCACCTGCGGATTTTTTTCGTCCGCAAAGTCGATCGCAACAATGCTGCCGACAGATGACGCCATTTGGTCCATCAGACCGCACGGCTTGCCGAAATAGACGTTTTCCGCATACTGCCCGATTTTTGCGATGGTAACGGCATCCAGCTCTCCGTTGCAGAAAAATTCGTTGACGATAACGCCGATCATGGTTTCATACGCCGCCGAGGACGAAAGCCCCGAACCGCTGAGCACACTGCTCGTCATGTATGCGTCAAAGCCGCCAACCGCATAACCGCGCTGCTGCGCCGCCGCAGCCACGCCACGGATGAGTGCGGTGGTCTTGTTCACTTCGTTTGCCTGCGGCAGCATGTCGGACAGGTCGATGGTATCCATCGGATAGCCCTCCGACTGGATGCGGATGATATTCGTCCCGTTCGGCGCGGCGCATGCGATGATATCCAGATTGACGCTGGCGGCGAGCACCCTGCCGTGCTGGTGGTCGGTGTGGTTGCCGCCCAGCTCGGTGCGCCCCGGCGCGCTGAACAGTGCAATCTCTGCTTCTCCGAAATATTTCTCGTAATTTTGGACGAGCCGGATCAGTCGTGTACACTGTATTGAAACATCCTCGGTAACATACAGCTTGCAGAGTCGGTCATTATGCTCTCGGTCTTCCAATCTTTTCTTGATTGTTGTCGTTGAAATCATAATTCACCTGTAAGAATCAAAATTTACAGATTACGGTTTCATTCTGTACGGCATCCATTCCAGTACAGAATGAAATTCCCGGATATTCGTCAGCATTTGCAACCGCCATGATGCAGGTTGCATCTAATCCCTTGGACTGAATCAAAGCCTTATTGAAAGTCATCAATTTATCTCCCTGTGCAACATGGTCGCCTTCCTCAACAAATTGCTCAAACCCTTCACCATGCATGCCAACGGTATCAATGCCGACATGAATCAGAATTTCTGCACCATTATTCAACGTCATACCAATGGCATGCTTGGAATCCAGCATAACGGCAGAAATCGTGCCTGCACATGGAGCAACAATGTTCTCATTTTCAGGCTCTATACCAATGCCATCACCCAACGCTTTGCTGGAAAATACCGGATCCTTTACCTCCGTGATCGAAATCACCTTTCCAGATACATATGCCTTCATTTCTGTTACAATTTCTTCCTTGGTTGTTTCATTCTTTTTCTTTTTGAAAAAAAGCATCGTTATTTCCTCCTAGAATCCGCTCTATTTCTCTCGCAACACCATAATCTGCGTTGCTTTCAATCTTCTTTTCTGCCATTTTGAGAATTGTTGGAACAGCGTTTGCCACTGCACGGGAGTGAGGAAACATCTGGAACATTGTCTCGTCGTTTTCTCCATCTCCGAATACGATAACTTCCTCTTTTTTAATTTTAAAATAAGAAAGCATCCGTTCCAACATAATACATTTTTGTGCATGATATGCGGTGATCTCAATACACCATGGCGCAGAGGATGTGACTGACAACGGATAGCTGTTTTTTAACTGTTCTTTCGTTGTTTTTATTTTCTGTGTATTAAAATCAAATGCAAATATCTTTTTTATCTGCGGTCTTTGCTGCCAGAACTCCTTCAAAGAGGGAAAGTCCGCCGCAGTGTCGCAGATTGCTGTATTGGTAGAAAAATCTCCAATATCCGTATTGATCTCAAAATCTATATTTTGTTTTATTAACTCCCGCACGATATCCTTTGGCGCGCCGCCGGTAATTGGTTCGCAATACATAATCTTCCCAGCATCCGTTCGCCACTCCGCACCGTTTAGCAGCACACAATCGCAGCTCAGCCCCGCAGACTGAAGTATTGGATAGACTGTATTCCATGCACGCCCAGTTGCTGCGATTATACGGATATTCCTCACTTGTGCCATGTGGATTGCTTCCACAGTTCTCGAAGATATTGTGCTTTCTGGAGTGAGCAATGTTCCATCCATGTCACTGACAAACGCTTTTACCATCATGTATCCTCTGCTTTCATAAAATGAAATGTAAACGCATGAAAATCTTCTTTTATCAACGGGATTGCCAGACCAAGACGCATCAATTCATCACCTCCATAAACCTCTCCGCGTTCTGCATCACGGTAATCACATTGTGGATTCAGTCCGAGTAGTCGGAATTGCCCATGAGAACGCAGTAAATTATGAAGTTTCTGGAGGATAACGACAAGGCATTCCTCTTTATTCCTGCTGACAATCGACCACATCACATAATTATCATTCGGAACAGTATGGCGATAGAATCTACCATCCTGCAACCATTTCCGCATACTCTTATGCTCTGCAATCTGAGCCGCAATCGTTTCTCGTTCCTTTGGTGTGCATAGATCTAAATCCAGCTCATAGCCCAAATTAAACAGACGTGCAATCTGGTATCTTGTATCGAGCGAGATGACGCGACCGGTCTGGTGATTCGGCGTAATACTCACATGCGCTCCCATCGAGATCGGCGGATACAGCATACTGTAACCCGATTGAATCTGCGTTCTTTCGTAGGCGTCCGTATTATCGCTCGTCCAGTTTTGCGCTACATAATATAGCATTCCCGGATCAAATCGTGCACCGCCGCTGGAACATCCTTCGATCAGTACATGCGGATGCTTGCCTGTAATGCGACTCAGTACATCATACAACCCCAATACATATCGGTGGCTAATCTCATCTTTACGACTACATTCCAATGCCATTGAATTGACATCCGTGAGCGGACGATTCATGTCCCACTTGATATAATCAATGGATCCCTTTTGAATATATCTATCTAACATCAAGACAAGATAGTCTCGAACCTCCTGCTGAGACAGGTCGAGCAGATACTCATGTCTGCCTTTTACTGGCTCATAGCCTGGTATATGGAGAACCCAGTCTGGATGCTGTTGATACAGCTTTGTATCTGCTGTGATGGCTTCCGGCTCAAACCATAACCCAAATTGCATACCCTTGTCGTGAATGATTTCTGCCGCCTTTTCAATACCGCCTGGGATCTTATTTTCATTGCATTCCCAGTCACCCATGGAGGTGTGGCTGGTATTTCCACTACGAAACCAACCATCATCCAGCACAAACAGTTCGATCCCAATTTGCTTTGCCAATTCCGCCTGATGTTCAATCTTGTCCAGACTCACATCGTAATACATCGCTTCCCATGAATTCAGAAGAACTGGACGGGGCTTACGGGCGAATTGTCTCGGAAGCAGATGATTGTGATACAGCCAGTGGAAATTATGGCTCATGCCATTCAAGCCTTCTGCACTGTAATTCAGCACAGCTTCCGGTGTTTCAAAGGTTTCTCCCGGCTTTAACTGCCAGCCGAATGTGTCTGGATGTAATCCGACCTGCACACGTACACTTCCAAACTGGTCAACCTCTGCCTGTGCAAGGAAGTTACCGCTATAAACCAGATGCATCGCATAGACATCACCGGAAGTTTCATCTGTCTTCGGAGATAGAAGTGCCACAAACGGATGATGCTGCGGGCTGCTGCTTCCTCTGACGCTTTCAATGCGTTGAACACCGTGATGAACTGAAAACCGCTCACAATTTGCCTCTTTGGTATGGCTTCCATACAATGACAGGAAATCATATTGCTGTGCCGGAAGCTCTAATGACGCACTTTGTACATTCTGTAACTTGACCGTTTGTGTGCCTATATTTTCAATCTTCTGATGACGCAAGATAATTCCCATCTCATCGAAAATTGTATAATACAGATAAATCCGTACACCTGCAATAGCGTCTTCACAAACGATTTCCAGTGTTTCCGCTTCCTCTTTTTTTTCTGCAAAAACAGCGGGAAGTCCTGTGATCTCCGGCTTTCCCTGCTGACAGCTCCACCGTTTGAAAGCCGGGCAGATATGCGTAATTCCAGACTCTTGCGTCACTGCCAGAGCTGGAATTCGGAAATCACCATTACCTCTCACCGGGTATTCAAACGGGAAATCGTCAAATGATACATGCGGGATACTGAGGTCATGTTCTGTATTGTAGGATCGCTTGAAATAGATTGGAGCACCGGCTCCCCGGTATGCTCGGATTGCTTTTCCGAAATACCGGTGAGCCAGATAAGTTCCGTCTACTACTTCCATCACATAGCTGATCGTTTGATTGGTAATATGTACGATTTGCTTATTTTGATGAAATGTAATCATTACTGATTCTCCATTTTAGAATTGAAGCCGAATAGCCATGTCAGAATAAATGCTACAGCGAATGTAATCACATTCACCAGAATGTAAATCGGAAGCTGTTCATTCAGATACAACAGCGTGCCCGGAATGCCAGTAATCGCCATACCGGTGGCTCTCAGATGGAAATTAGAAGCTAGGAAGCCGCCAACGCCGCCACCGATCATGGACATAACAAACGGTTTTACAAAACGCAGGTTTACGCCGAATACGGCCGGTTCTGTGATGCCCAACAGAGCAGACAGACAGGACGGATAAGCGATCTGCTTGGTTTTAACGGAATGTGCCTTGAGTGCAACAGCCAGCACTGCACCAGCCTGAGCGACATTACCGCAGGTGCCGATCGGATTCAAATAATTCCAGCCATCCTGTGCCAGCATACTGATTTCAAGAAAGTTCAGGATGTGATGGATACCGAAGATGCCCAGCAGCTGACCAAAGCAGCCGTACAGAAGACCGCCAATGCCCATCGGCAAAAACAGTAAATTTTCAACCAGCCACAACACGCCATTTTCAACCATGTGCAGAATCGGACCGATGACAAACAATCCCAATACAACACCTACCAGCAAGGTAATAAAAGGAGTTACAATCAGGTCGATTGCATCCGGCACATGCTTGCGCAGCCATTTTTCAAACTTGGATGCAAGAATACCGGTAGCAAATGCGGGGAGAACCGAACCTTGATAGCCTGCAACCTTCAGGAACCCGAAGAATACCAGCGGCTGTGCTTCACCGGAGCCTACGGAATATGCATTCGGCAGACTAGAGCTAACCAGCATCAACCCAAGCACTATACCGATAACTGGGCTGCCGCCAAAGTTGCGGAATGTAGACCAGCAAACCAATGCCGGGAGGAATGCAAATGCGGTATCTGTCAGTACTTCGGTAAATACTATAAGGTTTTGCGGAACGTCTTCTGATGTCATACCGAAAATGCTCAGTACTGCTTCCTGCGTCAAGAGTCCACGCAAACCCATAAACAGACCGGTTGCTACCAGCACCGGAATAATCGGTACAAATACATCCGAGAACATACGGATTGCGCGCTGGAACTTATTGCCGTAAACAACCTTTTCTTCTTTTGCTCCGCCTGTCTGTCCTTCATCTGCGCCGCCGGTGATCTTGATCACTTCATCATAAACGCGATTCACCAATCCGGTGCCCAGAATAATCTGATATTGTCCTGAGTTGAAGAAAGACCCTTTTACCTTATCCAGAACCTCGACACCTTTTGTGTCAATCTTTTCTTTGTCGGATACTACAATTCTAAGCCTTGTAGCACAGTGCCGCACAGAAACGATGTTCCCGTTCCCGCCGATCAATTCAACGATCTTTTGCGCCAATTCCTTGTCGTTCATACTTACTCCTCCTTGTGTGAATGAATATTTTGGATTCGTATGTCGGATTTCTTGTCTATTCCAACAATACGAATATTTGGCTGCGTTTCCTCTGGATAGATTCGCGCAGACAAAACTTCTTCTCCATCATTTACAAAAAGCTCTACGCTGGAACTGTCTGACCACAGCTCAAGATTTTTTAGCCTGTCTAACGTACAGCTTTTGGATTCCATCTCGTGTGTCAGCCAATTCCGACGGGAAAGCGTGAATGTTTTTCCGATACGGTCAAACTGTACCAATACCTCTTCCCTATGCAAATCGATTCTAATATCCCGATCTGGCGGAATATTCTGTATACTCATATAAAACGTCCGACTCTGCGGTTTGGCGCAGCTTTCTGTCTCCGATTGTCGTGAAATGGAAACCGGCTCTCCCAGAAGCTGGTACATTTCTTGTACGGGATTTTGAATCAATCTCCCGTTGCGCAGATGCAGTTCCCTTAACATCGTCATACAATGAATATTGGGCTGATCCTTTGCGAAGATCTCCTCCTGTTCACAGTCCATCCGAGACATCCAGGCAACTAAAATCCGCCTTCCCTTGTCATCAATCAGCGTCTGTGGCGAATAAAAATCAAAACCCAAATCCATTCGAGTATAGCCTGTATCCAAATCGGTATCTGCCAAGTTCCCAGTCTCTTCGTCAAAGTCCTGTAGTTTATAAACCGAAAAACTGGATGTTGTTTCGTCTCTCATATTATCACGGCTCTGCGGGTTGTATAAAAGAACATACTGCCCATCCAGCTCGAATAAATCCGGGCACTCGATCATTTCATATTCTTCAGAAGTAGCGAGCATATGAGAATATTCCCATGTTTCACCATTTTCAGAACGGCATAATGCCAACGCGCCTTTCCCATTTTTGCGTTGCGCTCCGACTAACATAAAATAGGTTTGATTCTTTGCCCGAAACACATTCGGATCACGGAAATGCTCGGTATAATCTGCCGGTGTTTCCAGTATCGGTCCCTTTTTTAAGTACCGTCGACCATCTTTTGTGACAGCGAGACATTGTCGGCTTTTACGCGCTCCATTTGTTTTATTGTTCCCTGTATAAAACAAACACAGCTTATCCTGAATCACATAACCGCTTCCAGAATACACACCATGGATATCATACGATTGATCTGGAATAAGCGCACTTCCTTGAAAATTCCAATGAATCAGGTCCTCTGATACAAATCCTCCCCATTCTTTATAAGAATGATTCTTTTCAAAGCGATTCCATTGAAAAAATATATAATATTTGCCATGAAAATACGCCAATCCATTTGGATCATTCAACAGACCCCGGTCTGCTTCCAGATGATATCGCTGCTTCATTTCTCTCGCCATACGCCACCTCCTCTATTTGTATCCGTTATTTTTATTTCCTTGGTCATATTTAACAACATTTCCCGGAAATTTTCCATGCATTTTTAACAAAAATGCATGGAAAAAACAAACCTCTTTGTTTATAATAAAATTATGATTGAATACAAAGAAACAGGACACAGTTTATTATTTAAATCGGTTTCCGATCTGTCCTTCTACAGTGCCGGATATGAGGAATGCAAACCCGGACAAAGCTATGGTCCAACCTTCCGAACCTATCAACTCATGCATTTTGTGCTCAGCGGAAAGGGGGAACTCCACATCAATGAGCATGTCTTTCCAGTATCTGCCGGCGATGCATTTCTTGTCCCCTCTGGTGTCATATCGTACTATGAAGCGTCTAAGGAAGACCCTTGGTGCTATACATGGATCAATTTTCTCGGAATTAACTCACAGGCATATATGCACCAACTGTTATCGGCTTCGGATGATATTTATATCCTCCGAAATCTGGAGGTTGCAAAATACAGTGATCTTATTTCTAAAATCTTATCCCTGCAAGGAAACTCTACCAGCTGCTATTTAAAAGCAAACAGCATACTGCTTCATATCATGGCTGAACTCTTTCAGGATATTGCGTTTGATGAACGCAATTGGGGGAAGGAATCAATCGCTGACCAGGTAAAATTTTATATGGACGTCAACTATGCTGAGAAACTCAAACTGCAAGACGTGGCAAAAACATTTGGCATCCATCCCAACTACCTGACTAGAGTCTTTCAAAAAAAATTTGGTGTTTCTCCCAAACAATATTTACTGAATCGAAAATTCAAAAAAGCCTGTGGTTTGCTGACATCCACAAGCCTTCCCATTTCCATAATTGCCAACTCTTTGGGGTTTGAAGATCAATTTGCGTTCTCAAAGCTCTTCAAAAAGCAGTATCAGCAATCTCCCTCAGAATATCGGAAAGAACACACCCCTGAAAGCATATAAAAGCAGATATACAGACAAAAGATCATCTGCATATCTGCTTGTTTGTATACTATTACGGGAGACGCTCAAACACCGCTATCCTTTTATTTAGAGAAACAGCTCACATTCTTTTCTCACAGAACATGCTTTTTTTATCGCCAGTGCCGCAACAGATACCATGGCATTGTTGACCTTTCTGGCGGAATGTGGACAATTGACTACACACCGCATACAGGCAATACATTTTTTAGAATCTGCATCTTTAACATGTTCCGGATCGATTGCCTTTGCAGGACATTGTTCCGCACATAATCCGCAATTGATACAGTCTTTCGTTGCCTTTGGCACCAATCCAGCACCACCTGCTTTTTTATATGGTCGGTTACCTGGTATTTGAATGGTTCCCGTCTTTTGAACCGTGCTCATACTGGTCAATATTGTATTCGCATAAGTCTTCAAGTGCTCTATATCCTGTTCGTCTGGTCGACCTGTTGCATACTGATGCATAATTGAATGTTCAGCAATGGCTGCAATTGCAGCAGCAACCGTAAAGCCGCATTGCCGTGCAATATCTTCCATCTCGACAAGGGTATCCTCATATGCTCGGTTTCCATACACGCATACCAACACGCAGCGTGCAGAATTTCCTTGAATCTGTTTTAGCCGTTGCGCAGCAAGATCTGGAACGCGACCACCGTAAGACGGCAGAGCAATTAAGGCAATATCCTCTTCCTGAAAGGCATACTTTGAAAAATCATCTGTCGCATTGGAAAGATCAATTGTTTCTACATGGGAATCCCATTCCTCTGTAATTGCTTCCGCGACTTTAGCTGTACCGCCTGTAGGACTGAATATCAGTTGCACATATTTCATCATGTATATCCTCCTTGTGTAATTTTTAAAGTTACATCTTTCTTTAGTATAATCCCTTAGTGGTGTAATGTCAACTTTTACACCGCATCTAATCTGCAATACCATGATACAGATAGGAGGTCAGGATTCGATGCATATCAGCACAAAATGTTCTATTGCAATTCATTGCTTGATTTTCATCCACGAATACGGAAAAGATAAGCGCGTAACGAGTGAATTACTGTCTCTTTCAACAGGATGTAATCCTGTCAGCATTCGCAATATTATTAGTTCTCTAAAGAAAGATGGTATTCTTTCCGTAAAATCTGGTACAGGCGGCACAACGCTTGCATGTCGCTTAGAAGAAATCAGTTTATACCGAATCCTTATAGCAGTAGAACCAAATTCTCTGAAAAAACTGATTGGGATCCATACTTCTCCGTCTCCCTTTTGTCCTGTCGGTAAAAATATCTACTCCGTGTTAGAAACTTCATATCAAACAATGCAAGAAGATTTACAGCACAGTTTGGAATCGATTACTATGAAAGAAATTGTTGAGAACTACCATAACACGATGAGCCAAAGTCAGACATGAAATAATTTTTTATAAACAATGGTCAGAAACCCTTGAAAAATTTTCAAAGGCTTCTGATTTTTGTTTTTCCATTAATTAATACGCTGGAATCCCATACCCATAAATATCCCTCGCTCCAACCATATAATGCCGCTCCGTACACCGGTTGCTCGCATTACCTTCTATCGTATATACCGTTCCGTTTTCTACCCGCTCTACAATGCCGACGTGCTCGGTATGTCCATCGCTATTCCAGTCGAAATAAATGATATCGCCCGGCGACGGGATATAGTCACGTGGTTTCCACTGTCCCTGTGACTGGAACCAGTCCGCGCCTGACTGACAGGCGGCATGTTTGGGAATAATCCCAGCATCAATATACCCGCACTGATCCGCACACCACGATACAAAGCACGCGCACCATTGTACATGACTATTGAAGCCATACCATGACCAATACGGCTGACCGCCGACGTTTCCAAGCTGCGTCTTTGCGATTTCAACGATTGCCTGATCGCCTGCGCCAGTAATCGCATGACCGTAGGGATAATATCGCAGTACATGCGTCACATACTCTGGATCACCATAGCTCGACCATCCCAATCGTTGCGCTTGCATGTTGGAATATTCCTTTGCATTGGTGATGGAATATCCTCCATAATTATTGACCGCCCATGTGATATACGCATCACCATAATTGTAGCCTTGAAGCGCCAAACGGATATGATCTAAATCAACTGGATTCTCCACGCCAGCTTTCTCAAGACAGTGCTTTAACTCTTGTACGCCGCAGCGGATGGAATACTCCGGGTCGGTAATGCTGTTCGGGGACTTTGCATATCTGGTATTGTATGCGCCCTCCGAAGCCTGCATGGGATCGCCGCCGCGCCCACCGGATTCCTGCATCATCACCGCCTTAATCAGATCAACATATTCCGCTATACCATACCGCACCGCATATTGCCGGATGAGCGGTTCATATGCCTCCACCTCTGCGCTGACCGATTGCGCCGCAGATGTTCCACCATTGCCGCCAGTCAAACCAATCGCTCCGCCAAACAATGCAATCGCAACGACAACCATGACGCAAAGCCATGCTACAGCAAATAGAGCAGTGAATAAGGCTCTTGCGCTGCCAACAGTAATACGAAAAGCGGATGCCGCTGCACTTGCCATTACCCTTACAAAATCCGAAGCATTGCGAATTGTATATCTTGCAGTCTGCATCGTCTGCCCTGATGCAGCCATTGTCCGCTGCATTGCCCTTTGGGTTGCAAATGTAGCTTGTCCAGTTGCATGCATGTAAGTTTCAGCTGTTTGCAGCTTCCGTCCGGCGGTCGTCATAGTCGCCTGTGTATGGGTGGGACGTCCAACAGTTCGCACTGCATTCTGTACAAATGGACTTCTGGCACGGTTTACAACCCGGTTCGACGTGATTCCATTACCTCTGGAAAACCGGATTCTGCTGTTGACCAGCTGCTGCGGCATAGCCACTGCTGACTGTTTGGACAACTGCCCGAAAGTAGCTGCTTTTCTGCCGGATTCAGCTGCCTGCCGCATGGGATTTTGCGCTATTGCCTGTGTTGTTTGTCTGGTGGAATGTTGTGTTGTCGTCTGCGCTGTTGTCTGTGCAGCACTTTGCGTGGTATGCCGAACTGGTTGGTTCTGTGCATACTTTGCAGCCTGCGCAGTTTTTTGCGCGCTTCCCTGTGTCTGCTGATTTTGAGCCGCCTTTGCCGCCTGCTTTGCCTTGAACTGCTGTACTGCCTCCGCAGTCTTTTGTATATTCCCCTGTGTGGTTTTGACGCTTTCATATCCACGCCGATTGAATTGCTGTGTACCTTCACGCGCTGCTTTTTGTGCTGCTACGGAAACCCGATTGGACGCATATGTGGAAGGAGAACGTTCCTCTTGGCTCTCATTTTTCTGCGCTGCATCCTTGGTCTTGAGCGCAATATCTTTCATACGCATCCCCGTATCAGCAGCGCGGTCTACAATACGGGCGCTGCGTTCCAGCGTGGATTTCTTTTTGATCTCTGCCATACTTTCACCATCTTTTCTTGCAGATGAAAAAAGCCGCTGTACCCAAACAGGCAACAGCGGCAACTACATACCATATTATTTTCTTCATGGAAATCTCCTTTTTAATGCGTGAAATGTTATAAATACGATCAATTTATTGCAAATATCATCATTCCATTCCGCCTACTACGCAAAAAAGCATCTCAGATTTTACTCCGAGATGCTTCTGCTTTATGGTTCAAAATCCATATCCGCTAACTGATTTATCTGGTTCCGTTCCCATACACAACACCTGTGATGCGCCATTGTTTCATTCCAGTTTCTCCAGAATTTTGTCAAACACCTCGTCAGCTGGTAGGCTTTCCCCAGCCTTTGCCTGCTGCAAGCCTTTCGCCATCATCGCGTTAAATTCAGCATCTGTCATCGAATCACGTGTCTTCGGTTCGGAAGGCATTGTAACAGAAAATGGGATACCATTTCTCAAGATTACTTGCCGATAGGTCATATTGATAAATGAGGATGCAGATACACCGAGCTTTTCAAGGATCGCCTCTGCTTGTTCTTTGATATCCGGCTCTACACGGACATTCACATTTGCACTTCTTTTTGCCATATCAACACCACCTTTTTGTTTTATGGTACCATATTGTACCGCAAATTGCAATACAATAAAAAGTCATTGTAAACTTTTTAAAACTCCTTTACAATTCACTGAATTTTGTTGTCATCAGACGGTACAACTGCGGTGCAATCTCCTTCGGAAATTCGTTGACAAACGGAACCAGCGAACTGCCGACCTTCATCAGACCTTCTCCGACACCGACATCCGTGATAAAGCCAAGCTGTTCATTTGATATCGTCAACAGTTCCGCCAACTTTTCTCTGTCCGGTCCTGCCTGATTGAGCATAATGATAAACTCACTGTTGGACAGCATTGCCTGCGCGGTATGACTCTCCAACAGATCGGTCACGTTCTGCGTAATACCTGTGCAAAATGCGCCATACTTCCGCACACGTTTCCACAGCTTAAACAGGAAATTGGCAGAATAATCATGCTGGAACATCAGATAGATTTCGTCAATAAAGATAAATGTGTTTCGCTTCTGTGCGCGGTTGCGGGTGATGCGGTTCAGAATACTGTCCAGCACAACCAGCATTCCAATTGGCATGAGCTGCTTGCCCAAATCCAGAATGTCATAACAAATCAAGCGGCTGTCGGTATCCACATTGGTCTGCTTGGCAAACGTATTGAGCGATCCTTCGGTAAACAGCTCCAGTTCCAGCGCGATTTCATGCGCTTCCGGTTCACTCTGTTTGAGCAGCACTTCGCGCAAATCCTGCAATGTGGGTGGAATACCCATGTAATTGCCTTGCAGAAAATACCGATAAGTCAGCGCGGTGCAGCGGTCGATGATCGATTTCTGTTTTGCTCCGAGCTTTGCGCCGTCCATCAGCTGTTCGCACAGCGACATAATAAACTCGGATTTTAGCACCATTGGATTGCCCTCGTCGTCATAATCCGAGTTCATATCCATGGCATTGATATGATTTTCACTGGTCGCAGAAATGTGAATCACTTCTCCATGCATTTCGTTAATCAACAGCGAGCACTCGCGCTCCGGGTCTATGACGATGATATCTGCATTGGGATCGGACAGGATGACGCCGATCACCTCCTGTTTCGCTGTAAAGGACTTGCCAGAACCGGAAACTCCGAGAATAAAAGAATTGCCGTTTAGCAGTCTGTGGCGGTCGGCAATAATCATGTTTTTGCTGATCGCATTCTGACCATAGTACATGCCATTGTTGTGATAAATTTCCTGCACATGAAACGGCATAAATGCGGCAAGGCTGTCTGTCGTTAGCGTCCGCAAAGCATCAATCCGGCGCACGCCATAAGGCAAAGCTGTATTCAAACCATCCATCTGCTGATACTTCAGTGTCGCCAGCTGGCAGACGCCGGCGCTGGCAATCGAACGCAATGCTTCTGTATCGCTGTCCAGCTGTTCCTTCGTGTCTGCGGTATGCACGATGGTCATAACGCCAAACGTCATGCGCTGGTCACGGGTTGTCAAATCATCCATGAACTCACGCAATTCCCCGCGTTGCTGCTCCATATCATATGGAACGGTGGCAGAAAAGTTATTGTTCTGGTTCTGCCTGCGCTGCCAATTTGTCACGTTCGTCTCGACACCTAACAGTCGGTTTTCCACTTCCCGCACCGCTTCGTCCGTCGGGACAGGAATAATATCAATGGACAACATCATGCTGCGATTCAAATCACACAGCTTTGTGACCAATGTATCCTTGATGAACGTCGCGTAATCGCGCAGGAAAATCACACGTCCGTAGCGGTCACCCATACGAAAATAATCGCTTTCAAATTCAAACGTGTCCGGGCAGATGTAATCTTTAAAGCTGTGCCCCTTCCGCATGGATTGCTTCAAATCATATGCGAATGCCGTCTCCTCTCCAGCACGAAAGAAATCATAAAAAATACGCAGACGCTCCACAGCTTCCAACGGGTAACATTTTGAGGATAGCCGGGAAAAATGTGCCGCCAGTTCTGCGCCGATGCGCTTAAAGCTGCTGCGCGCTTCTTCGATGTTTCGCTTATAAACTGAAACTGTGATGTACTTATCCTGCACAATGCTGCTGGAAC
>JAUNIY010000021.1 GCA_030523305.1 Eubacteriales bacterium | reverse complement strand
GAAGGAAGTGCAGAAGAGAAGGAAGTTTAAATATCCAAATTGCTGACATACTTGGCGTTCTTCTGAATAAATTCCCGCCGCGGCTCCACCTTTTCGCCCATGAGCAGCGTAAAGATTTCGTCCGCCATCGAAGCATCTTCCAGCGTGACCTGTAACAGCGTGCGGTTTTCCGGGTTCATCGTCGTCTCCCACAGCTGTTCTGGGTCCATCTCGCCCAAACCTTTGTACCGCTGGATATCAACGCCTTGTCCCATCTCAGCCAATACCGAAACCTGTTCCTGTTCGGTATACGTATACCGTACCGTCTTCCCCTTGGTATTCTTGAACAGCGGCGGCTGTGCGATATAGACATGCCCTTGTTCGATCAACGGGCGCATATAGCGGAAAAAGAAGGTCAGCAGCAGTGTCCGGATATGGCTGCCGTCGACGTCCGCATCCGCCATCAGGATAATCTTGCCATACCGCAGCTTGGAGGTATCAAAATCCTCGCCGAAGCCCGCGCCAAATGCGGTAATCATCGGGGACAGCTTGTCGTTGCCATATACCTTGTCCAGCCGCGCCTTTTCTACATTCAGCATCTTGCCCCACAGCGGCAGGATGGCCTGATACCGCCTGTCGCGTCCTTCCTTGGCGGAACCGCCTGCGGAATCGCCCTCGACGATATAAATTTCCGTCAGTTCCGGGTCGCGTTCCTGACAGTCCGCCAGCTTACCCGGCAGCGAACCGGTTTCCAACGCGCTCTTCCTGCGCGTCAGCTCCCGCGCCTTGCGCGCCGCTTCCCGTGCGCGCGATGCCGTCTGCGCCTTGTCGATGATGACCTTTGCCACCGACGGGTTTTCTTCAAAAAACACCGTCAGTTTTTCGGTCAGCATGGAATCCACCAGCGTGCGCATGTCAGAATTGCCCAGCTTGGTCTTGGTCTGCCCCTCGAACTGCGCCTCCTGCAATTTGACCGAGATGACAGCAGTCAGGCCCTCGCGCACATCATCGCCGGAAAAGTTTTTGTCGCTGTCCTTGAGGAAGCCAAATTTGCGCGCATAGTCGTTGATGACCTTGGTCAGCGCCGATTTGAAGCCGGTCTCATGCGTGCCGCCCTCCGACGTATTGATGTTGTTGGCAAACGACAGCAGGTTTTCACTGTAGCTGTCGGTATACTGCATGGCGACCTCCGCCATCGAATGATCGCGGCTTCCTTCGACGTAAATGACGTCGGGATGCAGCGCGGTTTTATTGCGGTTTAAGTACGAAACGAACTGTTTGATACCGCCCTCATAGTGCATGACCTCTTCACGGATCTCTTCCTCCGGATACCGTTCGTCCCGCAGCGTGATTTTGATGCCGCCGTTGAGGAATGCCTGCTCCTGCAGCCGGTTTTCGAGGATCTCATAATCGTATTGCAATGTTTCAAAAATCTGGTCGTCCGCCTTGAAACGGATGGTCGTGCCGGTTTCATGCTTGCACGGCGTACAGCGCAGTGTGGAAACCGTCTTGCCGCGCGCAAACTTCATGGTATATTTGTTCTCGCCGTCGTACACCGTCGCTTCCAGCCATTCGGACAGGCCGTTGACAACCGAGGAACCCACGCCATGCAGGCCGCCGGATACCTTGTAGCCCTCGCCGCCAAATTTGCCGCCGGCGTGCAGGACGGTCAGAACCACCTCCAGCGTTGGGATCCCCATCTGCGGATGGATACCGACCGGGATGCCGCGCCCATTGTCGCGCACGGATACCACGCTGTCCGGCTCCAGCGTCACCTCGATATGGGTGCAGTAGCCTGCAAGCGCCTCGTCAATCGAGTTATCGACGATTTCATACACCAGATGATGCAGGCCGCGTGCCGACGTCGATCCAATATACATGCCTGGGCGTTTCCGTACTGCCTCCAAGCCCTCCAATACCTGGATCTGGCTTTCGTCGTATGTTTCCTTCACGGTCAAATCCAGGAGTTCATCGCTCATACTCATAACGTGTCGTTCCATTTCTCCGGCGGCCCTTTGGGGAAAGCGCAGGCTGCCCCCGTCCGCCGGTTCTGACGGCCGCCTGCGAAAAAATACAAAAAAATAGAAGGAATGAAACAATCCCGCGCAAAAACGGGATTGACAAAAGAAAAAAATGCGTTTCTATGGTGCGTTCCTGTACGCTTACTCCGGAATCAGCTGGCCGCTGCGCTTGAGCAGCGTCGCGGTAGACAGCTGCGAGATATACAGCGTACGGACGCCGCCGTCTTCGCACAAAATGCAGGATTTCGGCAGGTCATCGAACACCGCGCGCACCCGGCCGGACTGCTCCATCGCGGCAATGCAGGCCCGCGTATGCTTGGACCACGTCGCCGTATCCATATCGTAGATGCCGACGATGGTATCGGTATGGACCAGCACATCCTGCCCCAGATGCAGATACATAAGCTTCCTCCCTCTGCCATCCTGCGGCCAACCATCACAGCCGCGCTCTGTTATTTATTATACCACTTTTTACGCAGTTTTGCACGTATTTTTGCAAATATTTTTTAGAATTCCGCCGCTTTTTTTACACTTTTTCGTGCAGTTGCAGCGATGCGCACAGCTGTGTACACAGCCCCGTGCCAATGGTGCGAAAGACGCGGTCAAAGCCCGTCGTTTTTTGTTCCAACCAGAGCATACCGCGCCCGCCTCAGCCAGGTGCACGCTCACACCGTTGTGACCGTACCGCCGGACACAGCAAACAGACGCCCGCCTTCCACGCGCGCCAGCTTTTCCGGCTCACAGCAGGTAATCAGCACCTGCCCGTTTTCGATGCGGTTGAGGACAAAATCCTGCCGCCGGGCATCCAACTCACTGAGCACGTCGTCGAGCAGCAGCACCGGATATTCGCCGCTGTCGTCAAAAAACATATCGCGCTCCGCCAGCTTGAGCGACAGCGCGCAGGTGCGCACCTGGCCCTGGGAAGCAAAGGCTTTGGCCGATTGCCCGCCGATGGTCAGCTCCACATCGTCCTTGTGTGGGCCGGATAAGCAGGATTGGACGGCGATCTCCGCCGCACGGTGTGCGCAGGCGTGTTCCCACAGCTGCGTCCCGATCTGCTTTGCCGTGCCAAATGGGTCTGTGACCGTCGAAACCGTGCGGTATGCATAACCCAGCTGCTCCTCTTTCCCCGAAATCGAGGCATGGATGATCTGCGCTTTTTCCATCAGCGACCGCAGGTAGTACGCGCGGTAGCGTATGATATGTCCGCCTATCATGGACATTCTAAAGGAAAAATCGTCCAGTGCGTCAAGCAGCGAAGGCTTTTCCTCTGCATCCTTCAAAATACGGATTTTGTTTTCGTGCAGCTTGTGGTATTCCGACAGGTACCGCGCATAGTTTGGCCGCAGCTGGCACAGCGCGACATCGAGGAACCTGCGCCGGGCCGCCGCGCCCTCGCGCACCATCATCAGATCTTCCGGGCAGAACAGCACCGTGCGCAGCAGCCCGGAGGCGTCAGACAGCCGTTTTTGCCGCAGGCCGTTGACCGTGATCTGGACGCGCCCCGCTGATGGGATCACCGCCCGGATGGTCATATCGCGCCGCTGCGCGAAGAAAGAAGCTTCCGCTTCCGCCTGCTGTGCACCAAAACGGATGGCATCGCGTTTTTGCCCGGAACGGAACAGCCGTGTCGTGGACAGCAGCCCCACCGCTTCCAGGATGTTGGTTTTCCCCTGCGCATTTTCGCCGCAAAAGACATTGACACCGGGCGAAAGCGCCAGCTCCGCCATCTCATAATTGCGGAAATCGCGCAGGTGTAGTGATTGGATCGTCATACGATGCGATAGACCGGGCCGCCGGTCACAGCGACAATGTCCCCGCGGTACAGCTTTTTGCCGCGCTGGGTACACACCACGCCGTTGACTGTGACCTGCGCCTCCTCGATCATCCATTTGGCCTGTCCGCCGGTCGCGCACAGCCCGGTGAATTTCAAAAAGGCGTCTGCCTTGATATATTCTGTTGTAATGGAGATGTCTTCCATATTCATTGCTCCAAAATTCCTTTCCTGCTTTTCAAAGGCTTCCTTTGTGGTCGCGTGCTGCTGCATGCAGCCGAGCGCAGCGAGAGCGAGGCTCCGGCCTAACGTAGATTTGGTGCTTTCTAGCCTTCCCCCTCAGGGGAAGGCTGTGGAATCCTTTCACACTGGGTCGGTCATTGTAAATGAGCTTTTCCCCGCTGTTTACTCCGCCTTCAGCCGTACCGGCAGCACCAGATAGGTGAATGCGTCGCCTTCCTCCGGGCTGAATACAATCGGGTTCAGGCTTCCCTGCAAGGAGATGCGCACCTTGTCCGACGGGCAAGCGCGCAGCGCGTCGAGCAGGTACCGGTTGTTGAAGCCGATTTCCAGATGCGGCACGTCGCCCTCGTACATATATTCGTCGTAGGATTTGCCGATGGTTGTGATGCAGCTCATGCGCAGCAGCGGGCCATCAAATTCCATGCGCACGGGATTTTTGAGCTTTTCTGAGACAATGAGGGATACGCGTTCGATGCTTGCGATCAATTGCCGGACGTCCGCTGTGATGACAGCAGCAGCTTCGGTTGGGATTGCTGCCCGATAGTTGAGGAATTCCCCTTCCAGCAGACGTGTGATGAGTACGGTATCGCCGATGCGGAATAGGATATGGCGTGTATCCGGATAAATTTCTGCCTGTTCGTCGGTTTCGGACAGGATGCGTTCGACTTCACGCAGTGCTGGGCCAGGTACGACGAAATGGGTATCGGACGGTGTGGGCGCTTCGAGATGTTCCCGACGGACACCCAAACGGTAGCCGTCCACAGCCGCAACGTGTAATTCTTGCCCTTCCAGCTCGAATAAGCAGCCGGTTAATACTGGTTTGGCTTCGTTGTCTGAAACCGCGAAAATGGTTTGGGAAATCATCGATTTTAGCATAGATTGTGGCAGAAGGATCGGGTTTTCGCTGGTTTCTACCTCAGGTAGTTGTGGAAAATCCTGCGCATCTGATGCCACCAGGTTGAACATTGCTTTTCCGCAGCGGATGGTAGTCAGCAGTTGTTCGTTGGTTTCGACAGAAATGATGTCGTCTGGCAGTTTGCGGATCATGTCGCCGAAGAGGCGTGCGTTGAGAACAGCCGAGCCTGGTTCCGTGACTCCGGCGTCGATGTGGGCGCGGATGCCCATAGACATGTTGTAGCCGCATAACGTCAGACGGCCATCGCTTTCGGCGGTAATCAGCAGGCCTTCCAGCAGCGCGATGGAGCTTTTGTTGCTGACAGCGCGTGATGCTGTTGTAATGGCTTCTTGCAGAATGGATTTTTCACATGTGAATTGCATGGTGATCCTCCTTTGTATATCGGATGCATGATTGTTTCTTTGGTTACAGTGTATTGGGCGATTGTTTGCAGACATCAGATGTCTGGTGGAATAAAAGCAAATCTTCTAGAATAGAATAGTATATTTAGTAATAGTAGTAGTAGGACGGAAACTGTGGAAAACTGCGGAAAGGCCCAAAATACGGGCGTTTGGGCGTCCTCAGGAAGTTGTGGAAAAAGTTGCGCTGAAATTGGAAAAGTTTTTTCGGCCGATGTTTTCCACAGAAAAATTTACACAGTCCACAGATGATTGTGGAAGATTTTGCAGGAAATCCGCCGCGTGATGGCATGGGTATGCATACTGTTGAATGAATAATTATACAGCAGGTTAGCCGCGGATGTTGGTTTTCAGGGTTTTGATGATGTTGTCCATCTCGCTGGTTTCTTTGAGATAGTTTTCGATTTTGTTGATTGAGTGCAGGACGGTTGTGTGGTCGCGGGAGAATACTTTGCCGATTTCTGGCAGCGAGTAGTCGGTCAGGTCGCGCACGAGGTACATGGCGACTTGGCGTGGCAATACCAGTTCTTTGGAGCGGCCGCTTCCCTTGAGCTTTTCAACTGGCGTGCAGTAGTAGCGAGATACTTCGCGCAGGATCATTTCTGGTGTTGGGTTGAGGCCCGGGTTTTCTTTGAAGATATCAGCGACGGCTTCTTTGGCGAGGTTGATGTCGATGTCGCGTTCCATGAGGTCGTGCAGCGCTTTGATTTTTTTGACCGTGCCTTCCAGTTGGCGTACGTTGGAGGTGATGGTTTTGGCGATATAATCGATGATTTCTTCCGGTAGATCGACGCCGAGCGAGTCTGCTTTGACGTGGATGATTGCCATGCGGGTTTCGTAGTCTGGTGGCTGGATGTCCGCGAGCAAGCCCCATTCGAAGCGGGTTTTCAGGCGGTCCTCCAGCGTGTGGATTTCTTTCGGCGGCCGGTCAGAGGTGAGGACAATTTGTTTGTTTGCTTCGTACAGTGCGTTGAAGGTGTGGAAAAATTCCTCTTGTGTCCGGTCCTTGCCGGCGACAAACTGGATATCGTCGACGAGCAGCAGGTCGGCCAGGCGATATTTGTCGCGGAATTCCTGGACCTGGCCTTCTCCGATGGAATTGACCAGTTCGTTGGTGAAGTCTTCGCCCTTGATATAGATGATGCGAAACGACGGGTGGTCGCGGCGCACGACGTTGGCGATGGCGTACAGCAGGTGGGTTTTGCCCAGGCCGGACTGGCCATAGATGAACAGAGGGTTGTAGTTTTTGGCTGGGTTATTGGCGACGGCGGTCGCAGCGGCGTGTGCGAATTTGTTGGATGAGCCGACGATGAATTGTTCAAAGGTGTACTCATCTTCCGGGTAGTTGTTGTGTGCGATGGGCGCCGGTGCTTCCCCGGTGGTGACGATGACGTCGATATCCGCAGAAAATAGGTCGCGTAAGGCGTTTTTGATGGTGGTGAGGTATCGTTGGTCGATGATTTCTTTTTTGAATTTGTCCGGTGTGTGCAGCAGGAGCGTGTCGTCTTTGAATTCGACGGCGGTTAGGTCGTCAAACCACGCGTCCAGCGTCACTGGCTGGAGCTGTTTTTCCAGCAGGCCAAGCACCAGCTTCCAGATATCGCTTGGTGTATTCATGGTAGATGTCTCCCTTGGGATCGGTGTTTGTTGGTATCGGAGGATACCAATGCAATATATATAATACCACCAAAAGGGCGGGCTGTCCAGAAAGTTTTCCACAGAATCCACAGGCTGTATTGGGGAAAATGTCCCGAATACATCGAAAAAAACGTTGGTTTTGGCAAATAATGATTGACAATGTCCCGAATATCTGCTTATAATGTATTTTGTACACGCACGCAAGGAATTTGAGTGTGAATGGAGGTGCAGCCACATGTTAAGAACGTTCCAGCCGAAGAAGCGCCATCGCAGCAAGGTGCATGGCTTTCGTAAGAGAATGGCAACTGCTAACGGCAGAAAGGTTCTCGCTCGTCGTCGTTCCCGCGGCCGCAAGCGTCTGAGCCTGTAATTCCGCTTTTCTTTACAGAAAGAAAAGCTTGGCAAAAGAAATGTCCTGCGCGCTCCTGCGCGCCGCAGGCCTGCCGGACAAACGCGTCCGTCAGCCTGCCCGCTGAGGGATGCTATGTTGCAGGGTGCAAACGAAGTTTGTTATTTGGTTTTTCTGGATAGAAAGGAAAGCCTGGCAAAAGAAACGTCCTGCGCGCTCCCGCGCGCCACAGGCCTGCCGGACAAACCCGTCCGCCGGCCTGCCCGCCGAGGGATGCTATGTTGCAGGGTGCAAATGGAGTTTGTTCGTTAGTTTCTTTTGACAAAACATGAACAGAATCAATGGACCGCAGCGCGGTCCATTTCTGTTATTGGGACAACATATCCTCTGCGTATTTTAGAGGCGGCGTGATTACAATTCGGACGGGTCATACGCCGTGAGAACAAAATGGCCTGTCAGCTCCGGCAACTGTCATTGCGCCGGAGAGGGAAGATTTTCCTGCCTTTGCCGATGGCTGTAGGTCGGGCCCTCAACAGAGGGGCGGAACAGCGTCGTGTGCGCGTACGGCAATGAACAGTATAGATTTTCCCGCAACATGGAACCAAAGGAAGTCGGGCGATGAAACATACCTTAAAGCAAAACCGCGATTTTCGCAGGCTGTACTATAGAGGGCGCTCCGCGTCTTCGGACTGTCTGGTTGTCTATGCCATGCGCAATCAGTATGGCGAGGGGCGGCTCGGCATCACGGCCGGCGTAAAGCTCGGCGGCGCTGTGCAGCGCAACCGGGTCAAACGGCTGATCCGGGAAGCTTACCGCTTGCATCGGGACGGGCTGCGGCCCAATACCGATCTTGTCGTCGTGGCGCGCCATCGCGCGGTAGGGGCGTCCTATCAGCGGATAGAGCGCGCGTATCTGCGTTGCCTCAGGCAGCTGGGGCTGTATGAGAAAGAAGGGAACAAATCATGATGAAGCGTATCATGATTGTCTGCATTCGATTTTACCGTTCCGCAATATCGCCGTACCTCAGGCCTTGCTGCCGGTATACGCCCACCTGCTCCGCATATGCGTTGGAAGCGGTGGAAAAATACGGCGCGTGCCGGGGCGGCTGGCTCGCAGTCAAGCGTATTCTGCGCTGCCATCCGTTTTCGCACCACAACCCTTATGATCCGGTGCCTTAACGGAACATATTTTTACGTCAATTGACCCAATTGGGAGGATCAAATGGGAGATTTTTTCGGAATTATCATTGTTAGGCCAATGGGCCTGATCCTGATGGCCATCTGGTCATTGGTGCATAACTATGGCCTGGCGATTATCCTGTTTACGCTGGTAGTCAAGCTGATTCTTCTGCCATTTATGTACAAGCAGAAGAAGAGCATGAAAAAGATGAATCTGGTACAGGCAGAATCTGCCGCCATTCAGAAGCGTTACGCCAAAAACAGGGAAAAGATGAATGAAGAAATGAACAAGCTGTACGAGCGTGAGGGCGTCAACCCGATGGGTTCGTGTCTGCTTTCGTTCATTACGCTGCCGATCATGCTGGCGTTGTACTATGCGGTACAGCAGCCGATGAAGTACATGATGGGCCTTTCCAACGACACCATGAGCGCCATTGCCGAGGCGCTCGGTACAACCTTTGACAGCTCCAGCGCAGCGTCGCGTACCGCGCAGATTGAGCTGGCCAAGCTGGCACACGAAAACTGGGACAAGGTTGCGGATTTCGCATCCAAGGGCCTGGTGGATATTGATTTTAACTTTTTTGGCATTGACCTGTCTGCGATCCCGCAGTTTACGCAGTTCAATGCGTTGTGGCTGATCCCGATCCTGTCCGGCGGCACTGCGCTGCTCTCTTCGTATATTATGCGTAAGATGCAGAACAAGACCAACCCGGCAGCTGCAGAGAATCAGAGCGCGCAAATGAATTCCACGATGAACACCATGCTGATTGTCATGCCGCTGATGTCCATCTGGATTGCATTCTCGTTCCCGGCAGCAATGGGCGTTTACTGGACGGTCAATAATATCTTTTCCTGCATCCAGGAAATTGCGCTGACCTGGTATATCCTGAAGTTTGATAAGGCGGAGGATGATGAAAAGACCAAGGAGCGCAAACGCCGCGAGGCTGCGCACCGGATGCGGCTGGAAGAACAGGCGGAGCTGAAGGAAAGCGGCGTGGAAGTCGAATACCGCGGCGCGAAATCCGCCAATGTATCCAAAAAGAAACTGAAGGCCAGGGAAGCCGAACAGAAGAGGATCAAAGACAAGGAAACTGCCGCCCGTGCCGCTCAGATCAAGGCGGAAAAGGAAGCCCGCAGAGCCGGCCAACAGGTTGACGATGAGGAATGAAACAGACGGGAGTAAACAAAGGTTATGACAAAGTTTATTGAAAAGCAGGCTTCTACGATTGATGAGGCTGTCCAGCTGGCGCTGGAGGAGCTTCAGATGCCGCGCGAGAGCGTCAGCGTAGAAGTGTTAGAAAAAGGGAAAACCGGATTTTTTGGCATTGGTGCGGTCCCGGCGCGCGTCCGTGTGTCCTATGAGGAAGCGACACCGGCCAGCGAAGCAAAGGCTTTTGTCGATGGTCTGCTCGAGCGCATGGGGATCCATGGCGAGGCCTTTTTGGAAGAAGGCGAGGATGGACAGATTATCTTGGATATCCGCGGCGAGGATATGGGCGCGGTCATTGGCCGACGCGGCGATACGCTGGATGCCATCCAGTATCTTACGTCCCTGACTGTCAACCGCGGCAAGGAGGAACACATCCGCATCGCCATCGATACCGAAGGATACCGGGCAAAGCGTGAGGAATCGTTGCAGCGTCTGGCGCGGAAAATGGCTGGAAAAGCGCTCAAATACCGCAAAAATATGACGCTGGAACCGATGAACCCGTATGAACGGCGCATTATCCACGCAACGCTCCAGGATTACAAGGGCGTGACCACCTATTCCACCGGCACAGAGCCAAACCGCCGTGTCGTCGTTGCCATGGAACGCGGCGCCAAGCCGCAGGGACACGGAGGCTATCGCCGTGCGCCCCGCCGGAATAGAAATGCGGAGTAACCATCGTTAATAGAAATGAGGTCGATGATATGAGCAAGACCATTGCCGCCATCGCGACAGGGCCTGCCGCCGGACCGATTGGGATCATCCGCGTCTCCGGACCTCAAACCCTTGCGATTGTGGACAAGATTTTTACCCCGCGGGGCGGCGCGCCGCTTTCCGAGCAGCCCAACCGGCTGCTCACCTATGGCGCGCTGCATGCACGGGATGGACGGGTGATCGATCATTGCCTGTGTTGTGCGATGCATGCACCTCATTCCTACACGGGCGAGGATATGGCGGAGATTCAGTGTCATGGCTCCCCTGCCATCCTTTCAGAAACGTTGGCGGCGTTGTTTGCAGGCGGCGCGGTGCAGGCTGGGCCGGGTGAATTTACGCAGCGGGCATTTTTGCATGGAAAAATGGATTTGTCCGGTGCGGAAGCGGTCAATGATATCATTACAGCTGCCACGACACAAGCGGCGGAAAATGCCGCGGCACAGATGGAAGGGGCCGTCGGCTCCCGGATCCGGGAGATTCGGCAGCGGCTGCTCGACCTGGTGGCGGAATTCCTCGCTGTCGTCGATTATCCCGATGAGGAAATTGATTCCCATCTGTTTGACAACGCGTGCGAGCTGCTGCACAATGCGACGCGCGATCTGTATGACCTGGCGGAAACCTATGAACGCGGGCGTATCCTGCGCGAAGGTATCCCCTGCGCCATCCTGGGCCGGCCCAATGCCGGCAAGTCCTCGCTGCTCAATGCGCTGGCGGGCGTTGACCGCGCCATTGTGACCAATGTGCCGGGAACCACGCGCGACGTCATTGAAGAGACCATACGCATTGGCGCGGTTGTGCTGCGGCTGTATGATACGGCGGGGCTGCGCGATACGCAGGACCCGGTCGAAAAAATTGGCATTGACCGCGCAATGAAGCAGGCGCAGGCATCCGCCTTGATCCTGGCTGTGTTTGATTCCAGCGATAACATTTCGGACGATGATCTGATGGTGATTGCACGGACGCATGGCAAGCGCACCATCGCGGTGCTCAACAAAAGCGACCTGCCGTCCGAGCTGGAAGTGTGCAGCATACGGAAGTATTTTGAATACGTTGTATCGGTCAGCGCCAAGACGGGGGAAGGCTTACAGGAGCTGTACGACCTGATCCCGCAGGTGGTCGGTATGGACGGTATGTCCTTTGACGGAAGCGTAATTACAAACGCCAGACAGGCGGCTGCGCTGGTTCGCGCGGCGGAACGCTGCGAAGAGGCATTTGTTGCCGCACAGCTCGGCATGACACCGGATGCCGTTGTGATGGATGCCGAGGGCGCGATTGCCGCGCTGGGAGAAATCACCGGACAGGCTGTCCGCGACGACATTGTCGCAACGATTTTTGACAAATTCTGCGTGGGGAAATGATGCGTATCAGCCTGGAACCGTGCGGATATTGATATGGAATTGCTGCCATTCCGGATATCTGTCCGGAATGGCATTTTTCAATGGATTTTGTCTGAACTGCACACGTGCTGTCGAAAGGCGGCATCTCAGGGTTTTGCACATTTTACACAGAGTTATCAACAGTGCAACGCCGGTTTACGATATGTAATTTGTTCGATTCTCCAAACAGGACGTGTCATTTTTTGGTGGTTTTGCTGAATTGTTTCCACAATGTTTTCCACAGCTGTGGAAAACATTGCACAGCAGCGACCAATCCATTGCAGGATATCAAAAACAGATAAAAATTACTATAAGAATAAAAACAAAGTTATAATACAAATTGTTTAAAAGGAGCGTGGTTTTTTGCAGTTTCTCGCAGGAAGTTTTGATGTCGCCGTCATTGGGGCTGGACATGCGGGGATTGAAGCGGCGCTTGCCTCTGCCCGTATGGGGTTACAGACCGTCATCTTTTCCATGAACCTGGATGCCGTCGGCAATATGCCGTGTAACCCGGCCATCGGCGGCACGGCGAAGGGGCATCTGGTGCGTGAAATTGATGCACTCGGCGGCGAGATGGGGCGCGCTGCGGATGCAGCCTGCATCCAATACCGTCTGTTGAACCGCGGCAAAGGGCCAGCAGTCCATTCCCTGCGCGCGCAGGCCGACCGTTCGGAATACCGCCTGTATATGAAGCATGTGCTCGAAAAGCAGCCGAACCTTATGCTGAAGCAGGCAGAAATTGTCGATATCACCCGGGAAAATGGTGCAGTCACTGGCGTGACCACCAAGACCGGTGCGCATTATACGGCGAAGGCTGTGATTGTCGCGACCGGCACCTATCTGCACGGCAGGATCATCATCGGGGATACGTTTTACGACGGAGGTCCGGACGGTATGTTTGCGGCCATTGGACTGACCGATTGCCTGCGCGGCATGGGCCTGTCCATGATGCGGTTCAAAACCGGTACCCCGCCCCGCGTCAACCGCCGGAGCATTGATTTTACCGGCTTGGAGGTGCAGGAGGGCGAAAAAGACTGCATCCCATTCTCATTTGAGACAGCGCACGCACCGGAAAACCGCGCGGTATGCCATCTGACGTATACCAATGCGGATACGCACCGCGTCATCCGGAATAATCTCGATCGCTCTCCATTGTATTCCGGCAAGGTAGAGGGCATTGGCCCGCGCTATTGCCCGTCGATTGAGGATAAAGTTGTGCGGTTTGCGGATAAGCCGCGTCATCAGCTGTTTTTGGAGCCGATGGGGTTGAACACAGAGGAAATCTATGTCCAGGGCTTTTCGTCCTCCATGCCGGAGGATGTCCAGATTGATATGCTGCACACGATCCAAGGGCTGGAACATGCCGAGGTCATGCGCCCGGCTTATGCCATCGAATACGATTGCATTGACCCGCTGGAGCTGCGTCCGACGCTGGAAACCAAGAAGGTTGCGGGATTGTATGGTGCAGGCCAGTTTAACGGCTCTTCGGGTTACGAAGAAGCAGCGGCGCAGGGCCTTGTCGCCGGGATTAACGCTGCGCTCAAGCTCAAGGGCGAGCCGCCGATGGTACTCGACCGTGCGGACGGCTACATTGGCACATTGGTGGACGATCTCGTCACGCGCGGGACACAGGAGCCGTATCGTATGATGACGTCGCGCAGTGAATACCGCTTGATTTTGCGGCAGGACAATGCGGACGAGCGTCTGGTTGGGATCGGCGCACGTGTCGGTCTGAACCCACCCGAGCGGTTGGAACGTGTGCAGCGCAAATATGAAGCAGTACAGCAGGAAATCGACCGTGTCAGTCGCGTCAATCTAGCGCCGTCTGATGTCTTGCAGGAGTTTTTGCAGCAGCACAACAGCACACCGCTCAAATCCGGCTGCAAGCTGGCGGACCTCATCCGCCGTCCGGAATTGAAGTATGACGACCTGGCAGACTTTGACCCGGAGCGTCCGGCGTTGCCCGCTGTGATCCGGGAACAGGTGGAGATCCGTATCAAATATGAGGGATATATTCGACGTCAGCTGCGCGATGTGGAGCAGTTCCGCAAGCTGGAAAGCAGGCCACTGCCGCCCGATCTGGATTATACGTCGATCGATTCGCTGCGCCTGGAAGCGCGGCAAAAGCTGCAGCAGATTCGTCCGCTGAATTTCGGGCAGGCCTCGCGTATCTCCGGCGTCAGCCCTGCGGATATCACGGCGTTGATGATCGTCACGGAAATGATGGAAAAGGAGAAAAACCGATGAAACAACTGCTGGAAACAGGCTTTTCCGCCATGCATCTGACGGTTTTGGATGCGCAAATCGCGCAATTGCAGGATTTCACGGCGCGTATGCTGGAAACCAACAAGGTCATGAACCTGACGCGCATCACAGAGCCGCAGGAAATCGCGCAAAAGCATCTGCTCGACTGCGCTTCCCTGCTGCAAGCGGCGGATTTCCATGATAAACAAGTCATTGATATCGGCTGCGGCGCCGGTTTCCCGGGGATGCCGCTGCGGATTTTGTGCCCGACGTGCCGCCTGACGCTGCTGGATTCGCTGAAAAAACGCATTCAATTCCTTGCTACCTGTATCGATGGGATGCAATTGGATAACACAGAAGCAGTACATGCGCGCGCGGAGGAATTTGCGGCAACACATCGGGAAAGCTATGACATTGCGGTGTCGCGCGCCGTCGCACAGCTCAACGTACTGGTGGAGCTGTCGCTCCCGCTCGTGAAACAGGGCGGCATGTTCATCGCCATGAAGAGCACGGAAAGCGATGCGGAAATCCAGCAGGCACGCCACGCCATTGCCGTTTTGGGCGCAGAAATCGAGGAAATTGTGGATTATACCATCCCACAGACCGATATTACGCACCGTTTGGTGGTCATACGCAAGAAAAAACAGACGCCGCCGCAGTATCCGCGCCCGTTTCGCAAGATTTCGGCACGGCCGTTGTGATAGGATTGTTTCACGTGAAACATGGAAATTGAGGCTTCCCCAGGCTTCCTCCGCCGCGGGAAGCTGCTGGCCGCACGCCAGACGGATGAGGGCAAAACGTCTGCGGTTCTCTCTTACGATATCTAGGAAGATTGCGTGCGCTCCCCTCATCCGGCATAGAGATCTTCCTTATTCATATAAGTATATAAAAGAAAATAATTATGTTTTATATATTATTATTTGTGTTTCACGTGAAACATGCCGCTTTTCTGCGCCGTTCCGTCTCTCCGTTCTGCCGAGGTGACATCGTGACGATTTTATGAGCAAATGAGCAGAAACTTGTGTAACAACCCCGCAAAACAGTTGTTTCACGTGAAACATCGTGCTATAATAAAAACCGGACTAGATTGTTATTCCGGAAAGGAAACCGTGTATGGGAAAGATTATTGCATTTGCAAATCAAAAAGGCGGCGTTGGAAAAACCACGACCGCTGTGAATCTTGCAGCTGCGCTCGCTGAGCAAGGGAAAAAAATTCTTGTGTGCGATTTTGATCCGCAGGGCAATGCGACTTCCGGTTTTGGTATTGATCCGCGTTCTTTGAAAACCAGCGTATACGAATTGACTGTTTGTGATGCGCCGGTGGAAGAGGCTATTGTCAAGACAAAATGGGTGGATGTCATCGGCGCGAACGTCAATCTCGCAGGTGCCGAAATCGATTTGATTGAACTCGATCGCCGGGAGTACCGGCTCAAAATGGTACTCGATCAGCTGCGCGAAGACTATGATTATATCTTCATCGATTGCCCGCCTTCCCTTGGGCTGCTGACGTTAAATTCCCTGTGTGCGGCGGATTCCTTTTTGGTGCCGCTGCAATGCGAATATTACGCGTTGGAGGGCCTGACCCAGCTGATGACGACGGTACGCGCCGTACAGCGCGGGTTGAACCAGGGCATCAAAATGGAAGGCGTACTGCTCACGATGTTTGATGGACGCACCAACTTGTCCATCCAGGTGGTGGAGGAGGTCAAGCGTCACTTTGGCAAAAAGGTGTTTGCAACCGTGGTGCCGCGCAACGTGCGTTTGTCTGAGGCGCCGAGCCATGGCGAACCGATTACGGCCTACGACCGCTATTGCCGCGGCGCAGAGGCATACATGACATTGGCACAGGAATTTCTGCGCAGAAACGAAGCATAAGGAAGGAGAAACGCATGGCAAACAAAAGCTTGGGGCGCGGCCTTTCCGCGCTGTTCGGTGAAGAAAACCTGGATCCGGCTGTGCCGGCAACGAGCGCGGAACCCGTGCGTCCGAAAAATGGCTTCCGCAATATCCCGCTGCGCAGGATTGAGCCAAACCGCGCGCAGCCGCGCCGTGCCTTTGATGAAACGGCGTTGCAGGAGCTGGAAAACAGCATCCGTGTGCACGGCGTCCTGGCGCCGATCACGGTCCGGCAGGGCGACAACGGCTATTATCAGATTGTCGCCGGGGAACGCCGTTGGCGTGCCGCCAGACGGGCCGGATTGGATACCATTCCTGCTATGGTGATCGACGCAGATGACCAGACCATGATGGAGCTGGCGCTCATTGAAAATTTGCAGCGGGAAGACCTCAACCCGATGGAAGAAGCGGAAGGCTATCGCGCGCTCATCGACCAGTTTGGCATGAAGCAAGAAACGGTGGCCGAGCGCGTCGGGCGGTCACGCTCGGCGGTTGCCAACAGCCTGCGTCTGCTTGCGTTGGATGAGGATATCCGCAGCATGGTGGCAGAGGGCAAGCTGTCCAGTGGGCATGCGCGCGCGGTACTCGCCGTACAGGATGTGGACAAGCGTATGATCGCGGCCAAGAGCATGATTGAGGCAGGTATGTCCGTGCGGCAGGCCGAGGCCTATGTCAAGCGGCTGAACCAGCCGAAGGAAACGCCGGAGCCGGAGCAGAAAAAGGCATTTGCGCCGGATTATTATGCGGAATTCCAACGCAAGCTGGAAGGCTCCTTGGGACGGCGTGTCCACATTGACCACAAAAAGAACAAGGGGAAAATTGTACTCGAATACTATGGCGATGAAGATTTGGAGCGGCTGGCAAACGCATTGGCATCCGTGATCCTTTGATGGAGGCTTTGCATGAGCGAAGAGAAAAAGAAAAACAAGGAAAAAGAACACTGTGAAGCTCTGGAGGCCGCTGACCAAAAGCTGCAACGAAGCAGAAAAATATTTGTGTTTTATATTATCGGACTGTTTTGCGTCGCATTGGGCTTGATCCTGGTGAGCTATGTCATGCAGGAGCATGCCAACCAGCAGCTGGCGGATCTTGGATCCCAACTGACGGTGCAGACGGACGCAGCAGAGGGCGCAGAGGCAAAGGCGGATCAGCTGCAGGAGATGATGGATACCGTGAAGCAGCAGCTGGAGGAAAGCCAAAAAACCACCGACGAGCTGAATACAACGGTTGAGACGCAGCAAAAGTCAATTGATGCGTTGGAGCAGCTGTGGAAGCTCGAACGGGCGTACCGCATCGGCGACGATGATACGGCAGCAGAGATCGTCCGGCAGATGGACGAGGCGTATACCCGCGAGACGTTGATCGACGAGGAGGCCGAACCGCTGACCGGTGATGCGGCCAAAGAATACGATCTCATCAGCAGTTCACTGGATTGAAACAGGCAATGATTAGGCCGGGAATATGCCCGGCTGGAATAGAAAGGACGAATGGAACGTGTTAGATGTAAAATTTATCCGCGAGAACACGCAGAAGTGTAAAACGCGTCTGGCGATGCGCGGAAAAAGCTATGATGCAGAAGTTGACGCTGCGCTTGCGCTCGATCAGAAACGCCGCGATATCATCGGCAAGGTAGAGGCGATGAAGGCGGAGCAGAATAAAGTATCCAAATCCATCCCGCAGCTCAAGAAAGCTGGCGAAGATGTCAGCGGCGTGCTGGCGCAGATGAAAGAGCTGAGCCAGCAGATCAAGCAGCTGGATGCGGAGCAGGCCGAAGTGGAGGCGCAGCTGCATGATACGCTGCTGACCATCCCGAACGTTCCGGCAGATAAGGTACCGGAGGGTGCGGACGACACCTGCAATCCGGAGCTGCGCCGCTGGAGCGAGCCGCGCACATTTGACTTTGAGCCGAAAGCGCATTGGGACATCGGCAAGGATTTGGGCATCCTGGATCCGGATACGGCGTCCAAGGTCACCGGCAGCCGTTTCCATTTTTACAAGGGTGCAGGCGCACGCCTGGAGCGGGCTGTCATCAACTACTTTTTGAATACGCACGCGGACAACGGCTATACCGAGATCCTGCCGCCGTTTGTTGCGAATACAGCTTCGATGACCGGCACCGGCCAGCTGCCGAAGTTTGCAGAGGATATGTATCATCTGGAAAACACCGACCAGTACCTGATTCCGACCGCAGAGGTACCGGTCACCAACATGTACCGCGACGATATCATTCCGGCGGAACAGCTCCCGATCCGGTATGCGGCATATTCCGCTTGCTTCCGTGCGGAGGCGGGTGCAGCCGGCCGCGATGCGCGCGGACTCATCCGTCAGCATCAGTTCAACAAGGTGGAATTGGTCAACTTCACCGCACCGGAGGATTCCTGGAATCAGCTGGAAAATCTGACCAACGAGGCAGAGCGCGTGCTGCAGGGCCTGGGCCTGCCGTACCGTGTTGTCATCTTGTGTACCGGCGACGTGGGCTTCAGCTCGGCGTGCACCTACGACATCGAGGTATGGATGCCGTCCTATGGACGGTATGTCGAAATCTCGTCGTGCTCGAACTTCCTGGATTATCAGGCGCGCCGCGCCAACATCCGCTGCCGCAACGAACAGGGCAAGCCGCAGTACGCGCATACGCTCAATGGCTCAGGCGTTGCTGTTGGCCGTACAGTCGCTGCGATCCTGGAAAATTACCAGAACGCGGATGGCTCAGTCACTGTGCCGGAAGCGCTGCGCGGCTTCATGGGCACCGATGTGATCCGATAAATCGATACAAAGACAAAAACCGCTTCGGCTTTCCCGGAGCGGTTTTTTGTGCTGGAAACGAGGACGCATCCATCAGATAGCGCCTAGGAACCGTTCATTTCCGCCTGGTTGGCGGCAACCTCGATGAGATAAAACGTGTACGGGGAGACGTTCCCGGTCACCGGTTCGCCAAAGATCTGCTGGAAGGCAAGGACGGCGTTGCGCGTTTGCTCGCCGAAATAGCCGGTCTGCGGGATGCGGTTGATTTCGGGATAAAAGGCGGCCAGCCGGTTGAGGTTTTGCTGCAGCCGTACCACGTCATTTGACTGCGAGCCGAGTACCAGCGTACTGGTCGGCGGCAGTGAGACGTTGCCCGTGTCCTGCAACGTGGCGGCGATCTGCTGATAGGCATCCAGCAGGGCATTCCAGGTGTTGGGGCCGACAATGCCGTCCGGCGTCAGCCCGGCAAACTGCTGGAATGCGACGACTGCCTCGCGGGTCATCGGGCCGAAGATACCGTCGATGGCGACCACTGGAACGGAATCGTTGTACGTGCCGACGGTGCTCAGGTAAAATTGCAGCAGGCGGATGTTGACGCCCTGCATCCCTTCGGTAAGCGCCGTCGGCAGCTCGCGCGAAACGTCTTGCAGCGTGATGCCCTCGGCCTCTAGTTCGGCCAAATTGCGCACCGCCGTGTACACCGAAGTAATCTGATACCAGGTGGATGGCCCGATGATGCCGTCCGGCGTCAGATTGAAAATCTGTTGGAACGCGACCACGGCGTTGTAGGTATTCAGGTCAAACACACCGTTGACCGGATAAATCTTCGGGATGGCCGGATAGTTGTTAGAAATGCGGTTGAGCCGTTCCTGCATCACTTCGACTTCGCGCGACACGGTGCCGATACGCAGCGGCGTGCCCGGATAGGATTGGATCAGCGGGCGGATGGGCGCCGTGCGGATATCCAGGTCATTGCCGTAATAATAGGTCAAAATTTCATACGGCGTCATGCCCTGCTGGGCCAGGTCGACGGTACCCCATTGGCTTAGCCCCTCGCACTGCACACGCCTGCCGTCGCAATAGGAGGAAAACAGCGGCTGGATAAAGCCAGGGCGGGCGAGATATTGGTCAAACAGCTCGTTGACAATGTCAGCGACATTTTCAAAGATATCGCGCCCTTCGACAAACGCCTGGTCGTAGGCGGTGGAATTGGTGATATCAAAATCATAGCCGCGGGAGCGGTACCATTCGGTATAGATGCGGTTCAGGGCAAAGGAAACCTGCGCATAGATGTTGGCGCGCAGCGCATTTTCCGGCCAGGTTGGATACAGCTCGCTGGAGGCAACGTTCTGGATGTATTCCAGGAACGGGACCGTGACATTGCGGGCGGGCGAATTGGGCGGCCCGAGGTGCACGGTGATATATTCGGGTACATAGGGGAAATCGGTCATGATTCACTTCCTGATCCACTCGGGCCGGTTTCCGGACTGCGGATGATGATGCGCTCATTCAGCTCCTGAAGAGAGCGCGGCGGCACCATGGTCACCGGCATGGTTGTAAGGATATCGGAAAAGACGGCCACATCGGTGACGGTCACCGGGCGGTAATCCGGGTGGTCGACATCAACGCGGTAAGCGGCGAATGGTGGCGCGCTGTCGGGATCCACACCCACAAGGGACGGCGCGTCCAGTTCAATGGGTTCCGTGGAACCGCTGGTGTTCGTGCGGGTGGTCACGCAGGGCTGTAGGTTTCCGGCGGTATCCGGGCAAAAAATCGTGACCAGCGCGCCTGCCACGGGCATGGCGCCACGGGCGGCACGGGTTTGTACAACCAGTTTACCTGTAGACATAAAACAATGGCTCTCCTTTCAGCTTTGCTGTCATGGCATCGTATGCAGCGGGAACCGGAAGCAGAACAAAAAACCGCTCCGGAACATCCGAAGCGGTTGGGCTGTAGAAAAATAGTTGGTGTGCATAAGTTATGCCGGCTGATACAGATACATGCTGTAATACTTGCCGACCGGCATGAGGAATAGGTAACCCTCGTGCATCCCGACGGCATACTCCGTGTCCTCCTCATCCTCTGTGATGGTCAGATAGCCGGTGGTTTCGTCATATCGGTACGTGCAGTCGCGCAGGTCGTCTTCCTCACCGATTGTGCCGGTTCCATCTTCCCGTAAAGACATGGTGTATGCACCGCCGGAAGCATCGACCCAGTTCCCGAGGAAATCGGCTGCCGGAACCATGTCGCGCTGTTCGCGGAAGTAATAGCACTGATCGTTGTTGTAGTAGCCGACGAAGATATCGCCGAGTACCGCGCCAAAAATCTGTTCCTCGCCGTCGGCATCCGACAGGACGACATAGGAAAGCGTATCAAACGCATCGGCCAGCGCAAAGCCTTCGATGTCGGTATAGTATGCATATTGCCCGTTCATCGAGCTGGAAATCGTGCTGGTATAGGTGCCGTCCGCTGCAAAGGTGAGCTCACGGTCTTTTCCGGGAACAATCCAGGTGCCTTCCACCGAAACGGCGGGGTTTTTATCGACCGTGTAGGTTTCGGACGCCACAACTGTCTTGGTGCTTCCGCAGCCGGCCAGCAAGCCAAGCAGCAGGGCAGCTGCAAGGGCGAGGGAACATATCTTTCTCTTCATAGTAACTCCTTTACTCTCAATTGGGATACGATCATTATACTCGTCCAGACAACAAGAATCAACCGAAAAATACACAAAAGAATAACAAAAAATGCCCACTGTACTGTGACAGGGGCATCTTTGCGTATTAGGCTTCCTTTTCCGCCTTGAGCCGTTGCAGGGCTGCAACGACAATCGCCTGGTCGTCCAGATGGTTGGGCTGGCCGGACACGCACACGGAGCCGATGACACCGGTGCCATCCAGGATAATCGGCATACCGCCGCCGCCCGGCGCGTAATCGTCGGGATTTAGCTTGCGGCTTTCCAGCGTTTCGCCGGTTTCCTCCAGCAGGCAGCCAAAACGCAGGGAACCCATGTGCATCAAATCAACTGCGTTGCGCTTGCGTTCCAGCCAAAGCTCGCTGTCCGGCAGCGCACCCTCCTGGAAATAGCGGTAGACCACGAGGCCGTTGATCGTGATCTCGGTGGCGAGCGGCCCTTCCGGATAGCCGGATGAGATCTCATAGATGAGCAGGCCGAGGCGCAGGGCATCGGCGCGCGAGAAGGAGGAGAAAGTCAGCTCTTGCTCCAGCTCGGTCAGGGATGCATACGTAACAGACATCAATACCATCCTTTCAGTACAAATAGTATAAAAATAAAATAAATATACAATTAGAAAAATGTTTTTTGGTATTTCTTTCTTTCCGTCATCATACCATGGGATGAGAGCAATGTAAAGCCAGGAAAAACTGCTATTTTTTTGATGCAAAATAGGAATGCGCGGCGGATGAATAGAAAAATTTTACATTTTAGGGAAGAATCTTGTCGAAAATATTGTTTTTTATGCTGGAATTGACTATAATATACGAAATCGGGGATGGACAGCGGCGACGAGAGAGAGGCAACCGTTCCGTGATACCCAGGAAAGGAGATTACCATCATATGTCTCAGGAATTCGAACAGAAGCCGGAGCATGCACAGGACAAGCGCAAAAAGGCAAAAGAAAACTTAGAAGCGCTGCAAAAGCTGATTGAAGAATTGGATTTGGTGGATGAGCCGTCCGAGGCGGCGGTAGGGGAACAGGAAAAGGCGCAACCAGCGGAGCCGGAGCAGCCGATCGAGAAGGCAGAACAAGAAGAGGCTGTACCGGCATCGGACAAGCCGGAAGAGCCAGCGCCGTCCGTTGATGAGCTGATTGAGCGGGCGGCCGCAGCCAGCGAGGAGCAAGAGCCGGAAGAACCGCAGGAACAGCAGCAAGCGCCGCAGCCGCGCAAGCAACAGCCGAAGCGCGCGCCGCAGCCGGAGCCGGCAAAAACAAAGGCGCGCCCAGCCAAACCGTCCGGACAGGCAGCGGCGCAAAAACCCGCGACGCGCAAGACGATCCGCCGGAAGAAAAACAGCAAAGCTGCTGTGCTGCGCCGCCGCAGAAGACGTCTGACGGTGCTCGTGGCAGGCGTTGTCATCGCACTGGTGTTGATTGTTTTGCTTGTGTCCGCCGTACGCGCGCTGAGCAACCGGAATAAGGATCAAAACATTGAGGCGGGTTCCGCTGTTGTATTGACCGAAGAAGAACAGCGCGCAGCACGCCAGAAGGAAGGACCAGCCAGCGAGCAGATCACCAAACAGTACCGCGCCATTAAAAACGATACGTCCCTGCCATCCTATGCGCACGAGTACCCGGGCCTGTATGCGGATGCTGTAGCCAAGGAAAACAAGGAGAGCAAGAAGAAGGTATGCTATCTGACCTTTGACGACGGTCCATCGGAAAACAACACGCCGGAAATTTTGGATCTTTTGGCGAAGGAAGGCGTCAAGGCGACATTTTTTGTTGTTGGCAGCGAAATCAACGAGGATACCGAGGATATCATCCAGCGCATTGTCAAGGAAGGGCATACGCTGTGCATCCATGCCAACGAACACGTGTATGACGAACTGTATGCGTCTACCGAAGCCTATCTGGCGGATTTTGCGGAAGCATACGACAAGATTTATGAGTTGACCGGCTATCGTGTCCAGGGCTTCCGGTTCCCGGGCGGCAGCAACGGACGGCTCAAGAAAAGCGGCTACTATGATGCGATTGTGGCCGAAATGACGCGCCGCGGCTTTGAATACTATGACTGGAATGCATATAGCCACGATGCAGAGCCGGGAGATTATACCGCCGATGACTTGGTAGAAAATGCCCTGCATGAGATCGAGATTTCTTCCAGAAACGATGTATTCCTGCTCATGCACGACGCTTATGACAAGGAAAAGACAGTAGAAGCCTTAAAAGGCATCATCGACGGGCTGAATGAGGAAGGTATCCAGATGCTTCCGGTGACCAACGCCACCCGTCCGGTACATTTTGAAGTGGACGAGACGACACCGTCAGAATACGGCGGCGCATCGGATACCGATGAAGATGCCGATACGTCGGCGGAGAAACCACAATATTGAACGATCCTGAACTCTCTCAGTTTGCGCGTATGGCGCAGGCTGGGGGAGTTTTTTTCACACCGCTGCAACATCTTGCGCTTGACAACTGCGCAGAAGAAAATATTATGAATCGTATTATATTAAAATAATAATACGAAGGGTGATTATATGATGTTTTGCAGCAGAAAGCGGTGCGCCGCTGGTACCGTAACCGAGTTTATGATGCAGCTGAGCGCGCTGAAATGGAAGGTGAAAAATTTTACGACGGGGGATATTTATGTCTCGGTGGGAGAGTATGATCCCGAAAACAACATGCGCATTGCCGCCGGGTCGTCGGACATCGTTGTGGATCGCGTGCCGCAGACCGGGACGCGGCGGACATCGCGTCGGCTTCAGGTGTATACGCCGTCTGACGGCGAGGTGGAGATTGTCATGGTTTGATGCGGATTGAGCTTTTCAACTCCCCGCCTGTAGGGTATAATAAAGGCATCATCAAATTTGTTTGAGGTGCAAACATGAAAGACGGATTTATCAAAGTAGCGGCC
>JAUNIY010000183.1 GCA_030523305.1 Eubacteriales bacterium | reverse complement strand
CTTATGGTTCTACAACCCAGTTTCGATATAAAATTGTTGCTTGGCGCCAAGCGGCACAAACCGCAGGATTTTTCCAATGACGATAAATCAAACATAATACGCGCCTTTCTATTACAATTAGTATACCACAGAAAAGAAAACCTGTCCCATGCCGAAATTGGATAAATCCAGGCAAAAGACAGGTTGAACAAAAGATAGCTTCTATTTTCTCAATTTTCCGTGAATTTTCTCAAAATTTCTGCTGCTTTTTAGATAACACCCTCTGCGTGACGGGTTACATGACAACCAATGTTGACAGCACACGGCAACCCTGCAATATGCGTCGGAAATGTTTCAATTGCCGCCATCAATGCTGTGACGGTACCACCGAGGCCCTGTGGACCAATTCCCAACGCATTGACACGCTTGAGGATTTCCTTCTCCATTTCCGCATAGCCTGGGTTCTCATGGAATTGCCCAACTGGGCGCATCAATGCACGCTTGGCCAAATAACCGGCCTTATCCGCTGTGCCGCCCAATCCAATGCCAATCACAATCGGCGGGCATGGGTTAGAGCCTGCTTTGTCACATGCTTCTACAACATAATCTATGATATCCTCCGGTTTTGCAGCTGGGGTAAACATTTTGAGCGAGCTCATATTCTCGCTGCCAAATCCCTTCGGCTCAACCGTCACATGGATCTGATCCCCTTCTACAATACGGGTATACAGAATAGCTGGTGTATTGGTGTTGGTATTCGAACGGTCCAGCAGCGGATCACGGACGACAGACAAACGCAGATAACCGTCCACATAACCTTGGCGCACGCCTTCATCTACCGCATCTTCCAACAGGCCGCCGGTGATATGCACATCTTGTCCAACTTCGACAAAAACAATGGCCATGCCGCAATCCTGACAAATCGGGACAGAATTTTTGCAGGCAATATCACAGTTTTCAATCATTTTTCCAAAAATGGTCTTTCCCAGCGGAGATTGTTCTGTTTCTTGCCCATCCAGGTAAGATTGGCGGATATCTGCAGGCAAGACATAATTCGCCTTCATACACAGCTCACGCACCAGCGCGGTGATTTCCTTGGCTTCAATGGTTCTCATATGTCAAATCCTCCTTGGGTATGTCATTCTACAATTTGTTTTCCGTCAATATAAACCGCTGTTACTTTGGTCCGGTAATCAAACGGATCGCCATCCGTCACAAATAGATCCGCATCCTTTCCCATTTTCAGCGAACCCACCCGGTGATCCAGGCCAATAATCTGTGCCGGGATAATGGTAATGGCGCGCAGCGCATCCATCGGCTGCATGCCAGCCTGAACAGCTGCAACTGCACAGCGCATATAATACTTGAGCGGCGTTTCGGGATGGTCAGTGATAATCGCTGTCCGGATACCCGCTGCTGTCAGCAGCGCGGGAGACTGCTCTGTCAAATGACGAAGCTCCGGTTTGGAACGATCCGTTAAAAATGGTCCGGAACAGATTGCAACCTGTTCTTCTGCAAGGATATCTGCCACCAAATGTGCCTCTGTGCCGTGCAAAATCACCGGCTTCAACGAAAATTCTTTGGCAATGCGCAGTGCGGTAAAGATGTCATCTGCCCGATGCGCATGAAAATGCGCCTGGCAAGCACCATTCAATACCGGCAACAACGCCTCAAGCTTGGCATCATATTCCGGCAAATCCGAAGGATCTTCCGCCTGTTTTTTTTGCCGTGCATATTCCTTCGCTTTATACAGCGTTTCACGGATCAACGCAGCAGTCGCCATACGCGTAACCGGTGTGTCGTCCTTATCATTATAACACGACTTTGGATTTTCCCCCAGTGCAAATTTCATAGCGCAGGGAGCTTTCACAATCATATCATCGATCCGGCGGCCTGCCGTTTTAATCGCTGCAATCTGGCCCGCAATCGGATTGCTGCTGCCCGGCGAAACCACGCAGCATGTGATACCTGCGCTGCGTGCTTCAGCAAAACTGCGCTCTAGCGGATTGATACCGTCGATCACACGAAGCTGCGGTGTCACCGGATCGGTGTCCTCATTGCCATCTTCCCCTTCAAAGCCCAAGGAATCTTCAAACAACCCGAGATGGGTATGTGCATCCACCAGCCCCGGTAGGACCCAACCACCATGGACATCCCGATACTCCCCCTCTGGAAGATTTTCCATCGGGCCGATTCCGGTTATCTTTCCATTTTCCCATGCAATAAAACCATTTTCGATGATTTCCCCTTCCATGGGAATAATTTTTCCGTTGCAAATAATCATTTTTACCTCTTGTGTATGAGAAAAACTAATTGACATTTTATGGAAATCATGGTATGATAACCACGGTGGCAGGAAACTGCTATCCATGCACCGTTCATATCTTTATCCCCACAATCCATTTTTACCCTTCGGCTTGTCCGAAGGGTGTTTTTTTACTCAGTACAACAATACATACCGACGAAATATCACAGCAGAACATAAGAATGTCGCCTTCCCAAACTATATATCATTTGGAAAGAGCGACATTTATAATTTATGTTCCCGGAAAGCGGAAACGCTCTCCCAATTCTTTATTTCCGACGGCGGGAGCCGTTTTTCTTATCCGTATTACGGCGGATGTCTGCCATGCGGCTTTCGCTATCCTGCATAAAATGTTTGAGCTTATCTTCAAAGGAAGCCGGCATTTCTTTCGCGGGCTGACGCGCCGCATAGGTCCCATTGACAGGACGCTGATATTTCTTGCCGCTGCCGGAATTGCCAAAACTCCGCTGGTGCTGGCTGCGATCACCGCTGCTGCGGTTGCTGCTGTACGGCCGCCGCTCCGAGGTCGGACGCGGCTGCGCCTTTTTAATCGACAGATTGATGCGGCCATTGTCATCAACAGCGATGATCCTGACCTTGACTTCCTGTCCTTCTGTCAGGTGGTCCCGAATATTGCTGACATAAGACTGATCCACCTCAGAAATATGTACGAGACCTGTCTTCCCCTCTGGCAACGAAACGAACGCGCCAAATTTTGTGATTCCGGTTACCTTACCGGAAATAATTTCTCCTACGGCCAACTGCATACCCTTTTAATTTTTCCTCCATGCGTTACTGCTCAGAACTGTCAATAAATACACGCTCACCAGGCGATGCGTACCCCAGTACATCACGTGCAATCTTGGCGATTGTTTCATCCGTGACGCCCTCATCAAGGGCTTCCTTTAAGTCTTCGTTTACAACCTTTTTCTGGGCAATGGATTCATCCAGATCCTCGCACTGCTGCTGCAGATCCCGGATCTGAAGCTGAAGCGAAATGGGTTTGAAAACTGCGAAGGCTACAACGATAACCAGCAGAATTCTTATCCCGATGTGAATCTTTGATTTTCTGCGATTATGCATCACAACTCCTCCTATCACGAATCACAATACATTTTTATTTTATACTACTATCTTCAAAAATGGAAGACTTATTTTTATTTTTTCGTTATTTTTTCCAAAAAATTGGCGTGTTTCCTATATAGCTGCACTGGCAGGAAGCATAGGTGCTGGAAAACACTCCCGGCTGCACAGAGCATTCCACCGGTTTTTTGCAGCAACCAGCGGAATGGTCTTCCGGCCAATCGGGACCATAGGAACCATCCCAGCACAAACCCCAACAACAAAAATCCTCTGACACGTAGCTGTGTCACCGCGGTGACCAAGACAAACAATGCAACGGCAGAAACAACGGAAAACAACAAATCCAGCAGCAATTCCATCAGCCTGCTTTTGCTCCACCATCGGATCATGCGGAAGAGATCATACAATGCCCCAAGCCCCGCCCCAGTTATCGCAGCATACCACACCGCCTGAAGCTGCTCGGGCAATGGGTTTGCGGCAATCATTGAAACAGCCTGCGAAGAAATCCGCCGCCCGCCGCAGTGGTATCGTCATATTCCATGATATCGATCCTACCCGTTAGCCGCAACTCCCCGCTGTCTAAGCTAAGTTGGTCAACATGCAGGCTATTTCCACGAATAATCAGCGTCCCCAATGAGGTATCAATCATGACCTGATTTTCATCGAAATTGATCACCTCGTTGACTCCGGAAACCGCCATTTTCTGTCTATCCTGCAATGACAGGTCATGCGGCATCACCTGTTTCTCCGGTTTCGTATCCCGTTCCATACGCATGCTCCTCCCCCTTGAGAAAAAGACCCGGACACAACAAAACTATGCGTCCGGGTCCAAAACTATGCTATTGCTTACGGGATTTCACGGTACAGCGCGGCGGCATCATTTTTTAATACATGCTCTGCAATATTGAGCACTTCCACCTTTACTGTACGCTGTCCGAAGGAAATCTCAATCACATCGCCAACCTTTACCTGATAAGAAGCTTTTGCCTGCTTGCCATTTACCAGAATACGGTCATTGTCGCACGCTTCATTTGCAATCGTGCGCCGCTTAATCAATCGAGAAACTTTTAAATATTTGTCCAATCTCATCGAAATAAAAC
>JAUNIY010000182.1 GCA_030523305.1 Eubacteriales bacterium | reverse complement strand
AGCGATGTCAAGATTAGCTTTATCATGAAGACGTTGGCTTCAGAGCACTGGCAATTTATGAAAGCTGGCGCGGAGGCCGCTGCGGAAGAGCTGGGTGTTACCGTTGACATCAAGGGTCCTCCGTCTGAGACCTCATATGATGAACAGCTGAATCAAATTGAAACCGATCTCGCAACAGATTATGATGCGTATTGCATTGCTCCGTTGCAGTCGGACATGGTTGCAACTTTGATTGCCGGACAAACAACACCGATCCTTGCGGTCGATACCAACATCGATGCGCCAGAAGTTATTTCTTTCGTAGGCACTGGTAATGAAGCAGCTGCAAAAGCTGGTGCAGAAGCTGCAGTCGAATTGGCAAAGGCTGCTGGATGGGAAGAAATCAACTGCATTGAGATCGCAGGCGTTCAAGGTGACGCAACAAACACTGCGCGTATGACCGGTTATCAGAAGGGCATAGAAGAAAACGGCGGAGTATTCCTGGAAGATGAAGTTCAGTATGCGGATGCAGTAGCAGACAAGGCAGTAACTTGTATGGAAGCGATCATTCAGACACATCCAGAGGGCGTTGCAATTATTTGTGCGAATAACGACGATATGGCAGTAGCTGCTGCTCGTGCTGCACAGGAATCTGGCAATGAAAATTATGCGAATACGATTTTCCTTGGTTTTGACGGACAGATTACTGCTTGTGAATCCATTCTGGATGGACAGTTGACTTTGACTGCTGCACAGCAGGCTTATGACATGGGATATCTGGCAGTGGAAACTGCTCTGAAAGCCATTCATGGCGAAGAAGTCGATGAAGTTGTCGATTCCGGTACAGAAATTGTTACGAAGGATAATGCACAAGAGCGCATTGACCGACTGAACGGTTATCTCGGAAAGTAAAAATATGTTATATAAAAAGCTGCTGTATGGAATTTTCCAAACAGCAGCTTTTGCTATGTATATATGTACAAGAAAAAGATCGTGTAACGGTTCGGCATGGAAAACAACAAAAATAGCACGCATTACTTGATATGTCAAGTTAGTTGATTTTGAAGAAAAAATGGGAGAAAGAGCATAGGAGGTGAATTTTCCAATGGAAACAACCATTCGGACAATGCGAAACGCAATAAGACGACTTCCTCTTGAGAAAGGATGTAATCAAACAGGTATTGCATGTGTAACGGTTTACCGTTACACAGAAGAAAAAATACCAATGCCGTCAGTGAAAAATCCATATGTATATATTGTGATCGATGGAATGCTCAGGCTTTATACGCCTTCCGGAATCATGGACTACGTGGAAGGGCAGTATTCGATATCCCAAATAGATACCCCATTGATGGGAACAGTTTTGAATTTTTCAGAACAGCAGGATTTTTTGGCTCTTTCCATTGAACTTACGGTAAATGATGTCATCACAACTGTTTTGAGCTTAGACAACGCTTTGACAGAAAAGATTATGAATGAACAGCTGGAAAAATCAACGATGGCTGTATCGGACGAAGCGGTGATAGAATCTGTTTATCGATTATTTTCTGGAATCCATAGGGCGATTCCATCTGAATTTATACAAAAAAATATTTTGCGTGAGATCATCTATTATATTCTTTGCAGTTCTTGCGGCAAACAATGGATACAAAGTATCGTAAATATTGGACAGGTTGATGAAATATACGAAGCCAACAGTTGGATTAAAGAAAATTTTCGCGATTCTTTTTCCGTAGAAAACTTAGCTGAACAAAGAAATATGAGTGTATCCTTATTTCATCAAAAATTTAAGAGTGCTGTAGGAATGGGACCATTGCAGTGCCAAAAGCGGCTGCGTCTTACAGAAGCCAGACGATTGATGTTGGATGATCACAAAAATGTAACAGAAGCGTCTATCGAAGTTGGATATGAAAGCGTATCCCAATTTAGTCGAGATTATCGTAAAATGTTTGGCTCTGCTCCCAAAGAGGATATTTTGAATATACAAAAGCATCTGAAGAAATAAGCAATTTTTTTTGTAGAAACAGGCAAGCATGGGAAGGCATCGTACTGATATACTATCAATAATACGAGAAATGTATTTTTTGTATGAAATATAAGTACGGAGGTTTTTCAAATGATTTTAACAGACGAACTATGCGATAAGCTGTGCGCGGCTGCAAAAGAAAAGAGCAAGCAACTTGGTATAGATATCAGCTTTGCAATAAGCGATGAAAATGGCTTGCCGAGAGCATATCGCAGATATGGAGAAGCATTGGTGTTAAGCATTACGCTTGTGCCTGGAAAAGCATATACATCTGCTGTTACGCAATGTAAAACGAAAGATGTTGCTTCCGCTGCAGCAGAAGGCGCTTCTCTTATGGCAATTCAGACAAATGACCCACGAATTACCCTCGTTGCAGGAGGGTATCCCTTGTTTGTGAATGGGAAAATTGCAGGCGGAATTGGTGTAGGAGGCGGAACAGAAGAACAGGATTGTCAAATAGCAGAATATGTAGTATCGGTATTCGAAACATTCGCCTGCTGATCAGGCAGAAGGGATACCACAAAAAAAGCAGCTGTTTCACCAGCTGCTTTTTGATGGGAAGAGAAACACTGTACGGAAAGCTCTGTTGGTTGTACACATTGTTTTCAAGTATGCTGTCTAGCAGAGAAAACATGTATTCTAACCTTATAATCTATTTTTTAAGTTGGTTTAAAATTTGACCGATATCACCGTTCATACAGATAGATTTATTTTTGATTTCATCAGGTGCGTATGCTTCTCCGGCATTCAGGCAGGCATAAATAGCGTCTTTCCATTCGTATGCCATGCGCCAAAAGCTATATTTTATGATGGTTGGTGTGTTGAATCCAACCGCTGCCTCGAAAAACAGTATCTTTGTATTCCGATGTCTCCGTAGAAAATCTGCATAACGTTCCGCAGCACGATGCCATCCTTCATCTTCCACAAAGGTATGATCTGACCGGAGATTCATGCTCATCGGTTTTCCGCATTTCGGGCAATGTGGAATAAGCTCAGAAGGGATTGTCATCTTTGGTATGATGCCTTCCGGCAAGGTCAACATGCCGTTTTCGTCAATCACATATCCTTGCGACTCAACCATTTTGCAGATTGTATCCTTGTTTTCATATGTAGCTGTGTGACATGGCTCACTGCACTGGAATAGGCCGTAATCACCCTGGGTGTAAAATAACTTGTGTGTATCAAATCCAGCTTTCTGAAAACAATGATCTACGTTGGTGGTCAGTACAAAATAGTCCTTATCTTGAACCAATTCATATAACTTGTTATAAACTGGTTTGGGAGCGTCCATATATCGATTGATATAGATATAGCGGCTCCAATAGGCCCAATGTTCTTCCAGGGTATTGTAGGGGTAAAAACCGCCGGAATACATATCGTTAAAATGATACGTTTTGGCAAAATCTTGGAAATATGTATCAAAACGTTCGCCTGTATAAACAAAACCAGCTGAAGTGGACAGGCCGGCACCAGCACCAATCAGCACAGCATCTGCCGTGCTCAATGCTTCTCGCAATAAATGGATATCATTTGATTGTGGTATTTTCCGCTTAAACATGATCTGCACCGCCTCTCTCAAAAGTTGGTTCTTTTATTTTTGAAAATACTTGCACGCACGTGATGGATCGTATCCAAGTATTCTTTTGTATATGTCGTAATCTTCCTGCTTATAAACATTGAATATCACCTTTTCTATCTGTGTGTCTGTCTGCAAAAAGTCTGTCACAGTTTGTACAGCAATTTCCGCTGCTTTTTTCTGCGGAAAATGGAATTCACCTGTAGAAATACAGCAAAAAGCAATGCTCCTAATTCCTTTCTCAGTGGCCAACCGCAAACAGGAACGGTAGCAATCTGCTAGCTGCTTTTGATGCGTTTTGGTAAGCGGACCCGATACAATCGGTCCAACAGTATGAAGCACGAAACGGCATGGAAGATTATAGGCAGGTGTGACTTTTGCTTGCCCTACCGGTTCGTCATGCCCCTGCTCATTCATAATTTTATCACAAGCCAAACGGAGTTGTATGCCGCTAACGCTGTGAATGATGTTGTCTACACAGGAATGGCATGGCACGAAGCAACCGCGTAAAGCGCTGTTCGCAGCATTTACGATTGCATCGATCTTTAATGTTGTTATATCGCCGCGCCAAAGCACCAGACGTTTATCCAAAGGGGAAGTAGGTAATACGTCGCTATCTACGATACCCTTTTCCGCCACTTCTTCATACAAATATTCATCTTGAAGTGTGAGAAAGCTATCGCTGATCGGACGGGGCGGACGGATATTCATCAAGCTTCTGAGAAGCCTTTTTTGTTTGTCTTCATGGGATGGTATTTGTATATCACGATATTGTGGAATTTCTGATAGCAATTCTTTTATTAAAAATTCGCGTTTCTCTTTCTGTGTCATGTTGATACCTCTTTCACTCGGAAATCTTTGTGCATGCAGCTTTGTATCCTATATCATTTTGAT
>JAUNIY010000181.1 GCA_030523305.1 Eubacteriales bacterium | reverse complement strand
CTTGGATATCAACACGTTCAGTAAATGTAACTGCATTGTGCTCCATGTCAACCTGATTCAGCGTGACACGGCTGACTGTCTGGATGCAAATGTTATCCTCCGCATCGATATCCTCCACCATGCCAGTTACGCCAATCGGATATATGTCTTCTTCAGAAATGTTGCTGCGTTCTTTTCGCTGTTTCAGCAAAACAAATATAACGCTGTCACCCGGTTCAGGATCTTTCTGGGCCAGTTCCTTATAATATTCATTTTTAAAATACAGACGCGTGCCTGGAAGCAGCACCAGGTCATAAGCAGGAACAAGTATCATGGTATCCTCCTTTGTATGGATACATGGCTGAAATTAGCACTCTCTATTATAGAGTGCTAATGATTGGCGAAAAAAAACGCTTTTTTCAAAGCAGCCACATACACCATTGATTTTTTCATAAGTATAGTATAGTGCAAATTTGCGGATTGTCAATAGCGAACGATATTTATTTACATTTCATTCACGAAACCATGTATATTCGAGATCCTTTGTTATATGTGCGCCATAATATGAATAAATACTATATACACGAAAACCGCATCCGAAAAGCTATCCTACGCTTTTCCAGATGCGGTTTATTTTTACATTCCCTCTCGGATCCGTCCCAGTTGTGTTGTTCGTGTTACGTTTGTTCCAGTAAATATTGTTTGATAATAGATGATGCTGAAACAGATGAGAAACAATGTTGTGTACTGTCCCGGCCTGGTTCCCTCAGGGAATCAGGCCGGTTTGGAATAGATAAAATAGATAGAGTGAGCTTGCTTCAATGCTGTACTACAGCTTACAGATTTGCCTCCAGGAAAGCCTTCAAAGCTTCAGCAGCTTCTACTTCCTGCTCTCCCTCTGTGGTAATGCTAATGGTATCGCCGCCCTTGATGCCAAGGCCCATCAGACCAAACATCTTGCGGGCATCTGCTTTTCTGTCACCCTTGCCAACCATAATGGTGCATGGAAATTTCTTTGCTTCCTTCACAAAAGAACCAGCCGGACGCGCATGGAATCCCTCCGGGTCTGTGATCGTGTACGTAAAGCTCTGCATAATCCTTCTCCTTCCTTCTGTTTAAATCTTAGATGCAACCGTGTCATATGCGCCGACAATGCGTGCTACAAGATCCGAATCGGTGATACCAGTTACTTCCTTAATGGTATCCAGCAAGCCCTTCTCCTGCAATTTGCTCTGCAATTCAACGCTCTGTGCATCATTCGGGTTGTTATACCGCAAGGCTGCACCCATACCTAAAATCAGGTGATCTACCGGCAACCCATAACCATATGCGGTCATCATCGGTTTTGTCAGACGATCTGTCGGGCTCAGCTTACGCAGCGGCTCACGGCCAACGCGGGTCACATCATCCTTCAGATACGGGTTCTTGAACCGACCGATGATTTTGTCGATATAATGGTAATGGGCATCGGCATCAAACCCATGTTTCCGAATCAAGCCATCCCCGCTTTCTACCATAGCCGCATGCACAATTGCATAGATCTTTTCATCTGCAATGGCTTCGTCAATGGTTTTTAGCCCCTTCAGCGTGCCCAAATAAGCGGTGATTGCATGACCGGTATTGAGGGTAAACAGCTTGCGTTCAATATATGCCATCAGGTTGTCTGCAAGGTTCATGCCTGCAATCTGCGGAATTTCACCCTTGAAGGATGCCTTCTCAACGTTCCACTCGTAATAGTTTTCTACTACAACGTCGATGAAGTTTTCGCTCTTAACCGGCGGAACAATGCGGTCAACCGAACAGTCCGGGAAACCAACATACTGATCGCAATATGCCTGATCTTCCTCACTCAGAGACTTGTATACAGCCTCTTTCAGCTGGGAGCTGGCACGGATTGCATTTTCACACGCAACGATATTCAATGCCTTTGTGCAGCCATCTGCCCTACGTTTTGCGATGCCCTGTGCGATCGTCGGGGCAATGCGCGGCAGAATAATCAAACCAACTGCAGTGGTAATCATCTCGGTCTCTTCATTTGCAATCGCATCAACGATTGCCGGGGTTGCCGAGTTGATGGCGCTGATATTGGTAATCGGTACATCTTCGCACGTAACATCCATCACATGTACCGTATACGTTTTGTCGGCATTGATCTTGTCAACAACAGCATCTACCACGTCACCATAGATCACATGATAGCCCGCCTGGGACAGCAACATACCGATAAATCCACGGCCAATATTGCCTGCGCCAAATTGTATTGCTGTTTTCATAATATATTCGCTCTCCTTTAGCTGAACGTTTTCAAAATCAGATCCACATCGTTCGTCTTTTTCAGCTCTTCCAACAGCTCCTCATCTTCCAAGGCATTGGAGATATTGGCCAGCAGATCGAGATGTTCATCACCTACTCCGGCAATGCCGAATACCAGCTGTGCCTTCTCAGCGCCGAAGTCAACGCCTTCCGGATACTGGATCATAACGATACCGGATTTCTTTACTTCGCCCTTCGCCTGTGTGGTGCCGTGCGGAATCGCAACGCCAAGACCCATATAGGTACTTACCAGCTTTTCACGCTCCTGCATTGCCGCAATATATCCGTCTTCAACACAACCGATCGACTTGAGCAATTCGCCAGCCGCCTGGATCGCCTCTTCCTTGGTAACGCTTGGCTGTCCAAGCTTCACGCCTTCGCGGAGCATTACTGTCTTGTTTCCAGCTGCAGTCGCTTCCGGCTCTGGCTCTTTGACTGCGGTAGCCACGCCGCCCTTGCCTGCATTTGCCAGTGTATTGTACAACTCATCCAGCTTCGGGTCTGCGAGGAAGTTGCCTATGGTTACCAGCTGTGCCTGCGGCGCACTCTTTGCTGCGCGCTCCTGCAGGATGGTCTGGCATACAACAATATCAGCATCACCCGGAACATTATCGACCGAGGTATTGGTAACCGTAATATCCGGACGATCGCCCTTAATGCGGTTTCTAAACTTGGTAGCGCCCATTGCAGAGGAACCCATGCCTGCATCGCAAGCGAAGATAACCTTCTTGACAGCAGCCGGATCCTTTGCGCCTCCGCTAACAGCGGCTGGTGCTGTTCCCTTAGCCTCTGCCTTCATAGAAGCCATTTGGTTCTGGGATTCTTCCAGATTTTTTGCACCCGACATCTTAATAATCGGACTGGAAATGACAAACGATACAACGGCTGCAATCGCAACGCCAATGATCGAAATCAACATCGAATCACGCGGTGTCATCATCAGGAATGCAATGATGGAACCAGGTGCTGCCGGACCCAGCAGGCCCGCATTGGTGATCGAGAAGAACAGGATCGCACAGAAGTTACCGACGATCGGGCCAACGATAACCAGAGGGTTCATCAGGATATACGGGAAGTAAATCTCGTGAATACCGCCGAACAGATGAATAATAATTGCGCCGGGAGCAGAATCCTTTGTCATCTTATCCTTCGAGAACATCCAGTATGCCAACAGGACACCGAGGCCAGGGCCAGGGTTGGTCTCTAGCATATACATAATGGACTTACCGGCTGCTTCAACCTGTTCTGCGCCAAGCGGAGTAAATACGCCGTGGTTGATGGCATTGTTCAGGAACAGTACCTTTGCCGGCTCCAAGAAAATGGATACCAACGGCAGCAAACCGTGGTTAATCAAAATATTGACGCCATTCGAGAGGATGGCCAGAAGAACTGCCATGATCGGGCCAATGGCATAGTAGCCAATGATTGCCATAATCATGCCCAAGATACCAACCGAGAAGTTGTTAATCAGCATCTCAAAGCCTGCCGGCATATGTCCTTCCATCAACTGGTCAAACTTCTTGATGACCCAGCCTGCGAGCGGGCCCATAATCATTGCGCCCATCAGCATGGTTGTATCCGGCTGTCCTGCAATACAACCCATGACTGCGATAGCACCCATGACGCGTCCGCGGTCTCCGCCGATCATCTTGCCGCCCTGCGCTGCGATCAGGATCGGCAGCAGGTAATTTAGAATATACGGCTGGATGGAAACCAGCTTTTCATTCGGAAACCAGCCGCCAGGGCTTAAGAACAGGGCTGTGATAAAGCCCCATGCAATAAAGGCGCCAATGTTCGGCATGACCATGCCGGATAGTGCCTTGCCCATTGCCTGCACTTTCTGTTTCATTTGTCTCCAACTCCTATCTTCTTTTTCAGAAATTGTTTATAATACACCTCTAGACCCGCCGCAATGGAAGCCCGGCTCCCGTTCCAGTCTCCAGCACGAAGCTGATCCAAAAGTGTCTTATTCTCTACCAATAACGAACCGATTGCCCCGACCAGATGGTGCGGGACGGAATCTTCCTGCTTGCTTATCGGCGCAAGCATAACCAACGAACCAAAAATGACACGCCCGTTCTCATATACCGGCGGTTCCAGCCTGATATAGCCAAACCGTGCATGGTCCACCATATCTGTCTGACAATGCAACATCAACACATGCATTTGTTTTACATATGTATCCGCCATTTGGTCTCGTTCATATAAGTCTGCTTCTATC
>JAUNIY010000180.1 GCA_030523305.1 Eubacteriales bacterium | reverse complement strand
AGGTTATATGTAATGAAGATATAGATCAATCGCACCGCTTCACTGGCATCCGGTACGAGAAACAGCAAAAATACAGATACCGGCATTGGAATTATGGTGCGCAGCAGCCACGGCCTGCACTTTCCCCACTTTGTTTGCGTATGACTCAAAACCTCGCCAAAGATAATATCCGAAATACCGTCGAAAATTTTGGATATCAAAAAGACGGTGCCGACAGCAGCCATATTGACGCCGACAACATTGGTATAAAAATAGGTCAATAGTACCGATAAAATAACAAACGGAAAATCAAGGCCAACGCCGCCAATTCCATAACAGATAATGGACTTCCGCGTTAATTTGTCCTCCTTGAGAATTTGACTTTCTCCTTTACTTGAAAACATCATCTTGCTCCTTCCTTCATCTTATTTCCTTGCAGAGGCACGTGAACAATTCCTCCCTTCCCAGCCATATTCTCCTGCTGTGATTGTGCTTTCATTTTATAACATCTTCTGCAAGATTGATGCACGATATTTTTAAAATCAATTGTCAATACCCCCCTATTTTGGGAAATGCCGCAATTTTTTGTCTATTTCTCAAGCATATACATCACTAATTTGATATTTTAAAATATAAAATTTGATATTGTTGTCAACATAAAAAAATCCCTAGCCATATGGCCAGGGAATACATGATATTTACTGCATTTTATTTTCTAAAACTCCTCTGCATGCCATGATACACACCTTTGTCTATCGCAGCACGCACTTTTGCACATCAGAGACCGATTTCGATGATTTCCTTTTGTATCCACAATCGCAGTACGGACCGCCGGAAGCCAATGTATATTTCCGGACAAAATTTGACGCACCTCCCGCTTCACTCATGGTGTAATCCAGTTTGCACATAGCTGGTACCAAATCATACAATCCCAATTCCTGCATCAAGGTACAGATGCCGCAGGCGGTAAAGCGAGCTTCATAACCGCTACCATCTGAATAAGGATAAAAGTCCATATTCCAAGAGTAGGGATTGCGGTTAGCGGCTTTGTGCCGTGTCGTAGCTTTCATAGAAGCGATATCTTTGTCAGAAAACTTAGCTTTTCCGCTCTGCCGACAAAACCATCTCATCGCAGGGATCATCATAGACTTGGCATAATATGCTGTCACCTGCTCGACATCGGGGCGCTGTGGCATACTCAGCACAAAAGCCGACAGCAATGCGCAGTTGACTATATTCATTTTGAAGCGGTCTGCCTTTTCAAATTCCGGCAGTCCCGCAATGATTTCTTTGTACTGAGACTTTGCCCTTACCATGACGGCTTCTGCCACGCCTGCATCCATTTCAAACGCTACGGTCAAATTCCGTCGAAAGGATTTTCCAAACATAATCCACATTCCCATAGGCATTCCAATATATCTCATATGCAATTCCTCCACTCTGCGATTGCTCGGGTGATGCGCCGGTCAATATCTACACGGGTAGCTTTCCATTCCTAGCGCCATAGAACCTGTCCAGCTTATAATTGAAAAGAATTCGTTTTTAAAAAAACATTTTCTTCGTTAAGAATGGATTGAACCAGCGCACTCCATTGTTCTGGGAAACAAATAAGTAATTCCTCATGCTGCAAATTCAGCTCATGAATGATAGGATGAGCAAAATATTTCAAGTATCGCTTCCGATACTTTTCACCCATTTTCCGGGCGTAAAAAATATGGATCTCTGTACCCGGAACATTGAGTTTTTCCGGCAGCGTCGTGACAAGATCGGAATAAAACTGTTTTTTACAGCTTTGCATGGTTACATAAGGACGGGCTCCGCCGAACATTTCCATCAACGCCGAAACATATGCTCCCATTTCTTGTTGCCGCTTTTCCAACCGCTTTTTCAAAAAAGCTAACTTGAACTGCCCATCTCGAATCAATGGATACAGCAATGGCAACAACAAATTGGTTTGTATCTTTGCCAAAAAGGGCGATGCCTGATCCATATCCGAGCTTCCCAAAATTCCAAAATCCATATGGATGTTCTTCCGTGCTGCCAACAAGCTAACAAAGGAGCCACCCAAAGAACAGCCATATGCCGCTCGGATATATCCACCGTAATTCTCCTGTATGTAAGCTTCTATTTTTTCGGTTTCCTCCAGCATAGTAGGAAACTCCGTGGCTTCTGTTTCGTCAAAGCCGTCGTAGCTAACACAGAGGACATGATAATTTTGTTTCAAAAGCGGAATTACATGGCCAAAATTACTTTTCCAATGGCAGCAGGTGCCAGGAAGCAATACAATAGTCGGTGCAGTGTCACTTCCAAACGAGTAAATTTTCATGATCTATTTCTCCTGTAACCCTATTCATCCACATATTGCCGCTGCACCCGTTCAGCCGGATTTCCGCGGTCTTTCCTAGCGTCTTCTTTTCCAGTGACTTTCGGTGCGCCGCCTGCACCTCCTGCAAAAACTGCTCCGGATGCTCACCCGCCAGCGTACCGTGTCCCATGTTGGGAAATACCTTGTAGGTGAAGGCATAGCCCTTTTTCTGCCACGCCTTGATATGCTTCGCCAGCTTCTTTTCGGTGGAGCTTTGAATACCGTGCCAGATGTACATATCCGTCCGCTTAAAAAGCGCAAAATCCCGATGCCGTCCGATCATACACTTGTCCTGATTGACCCAACTGCTCCATGTGGCATCTTGATAGACAATGCGATCAAAGGACTCCTCGCTGCGGTTCATCATCTTGCAGACGATCTTCTTGCGGATGGGGCCTGCCTTGCCGATGAGCTGGTACGCAAAGCCCGTCAGAAAAAAGAGGTAGATGTTCTGCAAAACCGGATTTTTAATATCTGCATAATCCATGGTGGGCATTCCATCGGCAATGGTTGTTGTGATGGCGAGCCGGTCATCTGCCAGCACATCCATCAAAATAAAGGTTCCGTAGGACACACCGTAGAGAATGTCAATCTTCCCGCCATAGTGCTTCATGATATAGTCGCCCAGCCGTTTGGCCTCATCTTGCACAGACTGAAACTCTGTCTCCGGTTCATCGGGGTTGAAACCGTCATAGGCCACCAGCACCACATGGTAGACCTTTGCCATTTCTTCTGCTACCGGCAATGCACCGCGATAGCACACCCCGCCGCCGTGGAGCATCACCATCAACTCTGGGTGTTCTTTGCCAAATTCAAAGTATTTCATATTCTGTCACCTCACACCCGTTTCTTTTTATATCCGCAGTCGCAATATGGACCGACGTCGGCCAGTGTGTACTCCCGAACGAAATCCGTCGCACCGCCCGCCTCGCTCATGGTGTAGTCCAAATGGCACAGGGCAGGCGTCAGGTCGTAAAGCCCCAGCTCTCGCATCAGCGTGCAGATGCCACATTTCGTAAATCGCCCCTCTCATACCCACTGCCGTCCGGATATTCATAAAAATCCATATTCCAGGAATAGGGATTGCGGTCGGCGGCTTTCAGGGCTGCGAGGATTATATGATACTTTGTCTTGGCTTTTCTTACGATGTCCTTTGCCGTATCCGCATCGTAGCCTAACACCACTGTCAACTGCTTTTGAAACGACTCCACATACCCATGGGCATTCCGATATACTTCATACTCACTCCTTAAAACCGACAATTCTTTTCTATTTTTTCGCAAGCACAGTAATCCACGGTTTATTCCTGTGGTGCTCTGTTTTCACTTTACTGAAGCCTGCGTTTTTCAGTGCGGATTCGATCTGCTCCGTTGTGTATATCTTCATACCTTCGACGATTTTCACAAACTTCTGACTTGTGGCATCCAGACCATCCGATTCATTAACAATCATAAAGTACCCGCCAGGTTTCAGAACCCTTGCAACCTCTGCGAAACATTTTTCAAGTCCCGGCCAGAAGTAAATTGTTTCAAATGCCGTGGCAAGACCGTATTTTTCCGCGTCAAGTTCCAACGCCGACACATCTTGCTGCTTTACAACACATCTGCCTGCCGCAACCGCCCTCTTGTTATATTCTGCCGCCTGTTCTACAGACAAAGGTGAATAGTCGATGGCTGTCACTTTGGCTTTCGGATACTTCTTTAATAATTCGCCTGCATTTCTTCCACCTCCGCAGCCAATGTCAACGATTTCTTCCGGTACAACTGTTCTCAAGTGTTCCAATCCCCAATATGCCATTTTTGCATGACCGGAGTTCATCCCTTTAATCATCATTTTTCCGAGAAAACCCTCTGGCTTTCTTGTCTGGTTTACATAGTTCCTGAAAAGTCCCATCTGTATTCTCCTTTGTTTTATGTTCACGCTCTCCCAAAAAGCAGGAACAAAATCCCGGCAATGGCAACTGCAATTAAGGGATTGCCGACAAGGGTAATTCCCCACTTCACAATCAAAGTCTTTTGGGGAATATATGGCTTCAGATCCTCCGTTCCTGGGATCGCCCAGGCTTTGGTATGACCGACCCAGTACCAGTCGATAAAGAAGCGATCAAAGAGTCCCTCCGCCATCGTCAGCGTATAGATCTGCCAGAAGGGACTCCAAAATCCTCTCGCTCCATTGATGCCGTAGACT
>JAUNIY010000179.1 GCA_030523305.1 Eubacteriales bacterium | reverse complement strand
TATGGGTTTGTCAAGAGCAAAAGAAAAAGCACCGGAATATTTTTCCGATGCTTTGCAGAACAACGTCAAAAGGGGACAAATCATCCCATGTTTGAAAATCGTTCGACTGCCTTTGTGAAGCTTTCAATGGTTTTGTCTGCATCGCCATGTTCGATACCATCCCGGACACAATGCTTGATATGTCCCTCCAAAACCACCTGTCCGCATTTGTGAAGGGCAGACTTAGCGGCGTTCAATTGAGATAAAATATCCTCACAGGGGATATCTTCATCAACCATTCGGTCGATCGCCTGCACCTGCCCAATGATTTTTTTTAACCGACGATGTAAATTATCGGCGTCCATGCACTGCCGCATTGCAATAGCACCTCCTGTACCGCTGGGGGTATGTGTATATTATCCAAGATGTTACCCATTTTGTCAAGAAAATCTCATGATCTTGCGCTGCTTTTGTCTGGTTGGAAGGATGTTGCGGTTCATAAAGCGCAACATTCCGCATAAGGATGCCGTAGCAGTAAAAGGATAGGAGGCGGTTGGTATGCGGAAGAGTGTACCGGTGCGAATAAAAGTATACGATCCGGAAACCGATGAGCAAGAATGCGTGCTGGCGGAACAGGTAGCAGAAGTCCACGCGGATTTTATTTATGCAACCATCCAAAAACAGGAGTGGACAGCAGAGCAGAAGCGGAGTTTGGTCGAGGCAATTGTGCAGAAAGTAACCGAAAGACAGACATGAAACGGGAAGAAAAAGGCCCCTTATCATGGGGAATAAGAGGCCTTTGAAAACGATACATGATGCGTATGCCAATGAAATATTACAATTTAGAATAACCGAAGGAATTGACCATGGCTTCCACTGGTATTTTTTTCTGGCAGTACGGGCAGGAGTTGCCGTCGTAGGATGCATAGCCCGGTACGTCGTCGCTGGTGAAGACAGTATTGACTGGAACATCATCCATATATTTGACTGCGCTGAAAATCGTTGCTACGCCGCGTATCAAGCCACCATAATAGCCCATGCATTCGATGCCGCGGCGAATGCTGATGCCGGTTGTAACAGAAGCCATAAGCAGAATGACGTTTTTTCCACGTACCATCGGTTCCACATTTTCACGGAAAAACAGCTGGCTGTTCGCCGTGCGTTCCGGCGTGACAATATAGATCGTCTGGTGCTTATTGCGGATGGAATGCCCGGCGTTCTTCAGCTCCTGTGCGAGGAACGTGCCAACGACGTCTGTGCCGTCCAAGCATACGATGGTATCAATTGGGATCGGGCTGTCTGCATATTGCTGCGCCAGGATATGAGCACACTGAGAAGCTTCGCTCAGGCGGGATTTGATGGTCGTCAAATCAATATAGTAATTGATGTGCGAATGGTTGGTTACAAAATGCCCTGGGATAGCCTTTAGTGGTACCATTTTGCTGTATTTCTTCGATGGGAATTTGACAATTCTAGATTCTAATGTGCTCATACGCTCCTCCTTTGCCGATATATGCCATCTGGATGGCCTTTGTTTGGCAATTATCACATTTTTCTTTGCGATACATCGGTTGTTTCTATGTATAGTATACAATGAAGTCTGGCAACATGCAAGTATATCCGGCAAAAAAGTCCAAGCGAATGGCGATGCGCTTTCGCTTGGCAATTTCTGTGCTACAATAGAAAAATGAAAAACCTAGACTTGAATCAGTCGGCATATCGACGTATAATGTTACCAAAGAGATCGGTCTCTTCCGGAATATAGCCGATCTGTACAGACCAATGAGAAGGAAAGAAAAAATGAGTATTACATTGAAACAGATTGCGGAGCTGGCTGGCGTACATAAATCTACGGTAGACAAGGTCATTCATAACCGGCCAGGCGTCAGTGATGCAACACGGCAAAAAATTCGTAAGCTATTGGATGAATATGGATATGAATCCAACCCGCTGGCAAAGGCGCTCAATTACCAAAAGAAAAAGATGACGGTTGCAGTTGTCCTCCCAGTGGTCGATGCGCAGCCGGAGCTGAAGGAAGGCATGGAGATTGTCAGGCAGGATTTCAACAGCTTTAATGTTGAAGTTGTCTATTATGAGATGCCGTTTTCGGATGCGGAAGGGCAGTCGCGTTGCCTGCGCAAGCTTTGTCAGCAGGGAGTATCCGGTGTGGTACTGCTTCCAATTGAGAACCAGATCATTGCAGATGCATTGGCAGAATTGGAGGCCGCACATATTCCAGTTGTTATCGTCAACTCAGATTTGGACGACGCTCCGTATCTGTGTTACGTTGGACAGGATATGGAGCAGTCCGGACAGGTGGCAGCGCGGTTATTCGGCCTGTGGCTGTCAGATGGCGGTAAGCTGGGCATTGTATCCAGCAACAACATGCGGGCAATTAAACAGCGGGAATATGCGTTTCAACGATATCTTGCGGCGTGTTGTCCGAATATTGCGATAGCAGAATCAGTGGATATTCGCGAAACGCCGGAGGATGCCTATGAGAATACGATGAACCTGCTGAATCGACATCCAGATTTGAACGCAGTGTTCATCACCTGTGGTTGTGTGGCGGATGTCTGCCGCGCAGTGCGCGACAAAGGTCTGGCGGGCCAATTGGTTATTGTGAGTTACGAACGGTATCCCGCTATTGTTGAGCTGGTAAAAAACCATGAGATTGCTTGCACACTGAGCGGGGGGCTGCGCACGCAGGGACGGCTTGCGATGCGGCTGCTGTTTGAATATATCATCTATGAACGTGAACCGGAACGGAAAACCTTTTTCACAAAAAATGAAATCCTGATCCGCGAGAATATCTCCTAAAAGTATTTTGTGAGACCGTTGTCCTGGCTTTAGCTGGGACAACGGTTTTTCCTTTGCATGGAAAAAATGAAAGAACCTTGTAAAACGTGCACAAAATATTTGTGATATCGTTGTAACAAATCACAGTAGACAAAAAAAGAATTGGAGTATATAATAAAATACAGTTAAGAGACCGGTATCGTAAATAAAGAAACCGGTATCGAAACAACTTTTATTGCAATTATGGTGCGGGATTCGAAAAAATTCTGATCAAATAAAATTTTTTTTGGAAGATTAAGAGACCGGTCTCTTTGCAAGAGGGTTGTATAAAATAAATCATTGATATGTACAGAAAGGAAGAGCAAAATGAGCGAACTGAGAATTGGATTGGTAGGAACCGGCGGCATTGGACGTACCCATATCGAGCGTGTGAATACCAAATTACAGGGTGGCAAGGTTGTAGCCTGCGCGGATCCAGCTGGGGCATTCGGTCTGTCAGTTGCAGAAAAGTACGGTATCAAGGGCTTTGAAAATCCGATTGACATGATAAACGATCCGGAAATTGATGCGGTCATGTGCACGACGGCTGACCCGTATCACGAAACGTATGTTTTGGCTTCGATCAAGGCCGGTAAGTATGTGTTCTGTGAGAAGCCGCTCGCGCCGAAGGCAGATGCTTGCAAGCGCATTGTCGAAGCTGAGATTGCAGCTGGTAAAAAGTATGTGCAGGTTGGCTTCATGCGCCGGTACGACGAAGGCTACAAGCAGCTGAAGGCAGCTGTCGAGAGCGGAAAATATGGTGAACCGTTGCTGCTGCACTGCGCACACCGCAATCCGTCCGTGCCGGATGATTGGGACAATTCGATGGCAGTGGAAAACTCCATGGTACATGAAATTGATGTCCTGCGCTGGCTGCTCGGCGAAGATTATGCTACCGCGGAGGTGCGTTATGGCAAGAGCACCAACAACGGACCAAAGGATTTACATGACCCGCAGATCATGATTCTGACCACCAAATCCGGTGTCCGCATTGATGTAGAATCCTTCGTTAACAACCATAACGACTATGACATCAAGTGTGAGATCGTTTGCGACGGCGCTGTGCTGAATATGCCGAAGCCAACGTATATTTCTGTCAATTCCAACGCCTTCACTGGCCAGGCAATGTACACCGACTGCTTCCAGCGATTCGCTGATGCATACAACGACGAAATCCAGACATGGATCAATGCGTCCAAGGCTGGTTACGTTGACGGCCCGACCGCATGGGACGGCTACGCTTGCCAGGTTGCGGCAGCCGCGGCTTCCAAGGCGCGTGAAACGCAGACGATTGTAGACGTTGTGTATGACGAGATGCCAGCGTTGTACCAGGCATAAGCTTGTGATGGCACATCCCAGTGATGGACTCGCTGCCCGCATATAACTGGGCGGATTCCATATATTTTTTCTTTCCGCGTGCGGCGGAATATTCCGGAAGATTTTCTGTCGCACGCCTCGAAAGAAAACAACCTACCCATGATACTGCGCTTGCGGAGAATTCTCTCTCTCCAAAATCTTCTCTCTGCAGAGCGCTGAGATCTCCTTTTTGTTGTTTGTTGCGTTGCACAGAGGAAATTCAGGAGTCCTCTGTGCGATGTGACGAAACAGGATGATGACAAACAAATTTGGCCTGATGGCGCGCGGACATGTGCCTTCGGCCAGATGAATGATAATAGAAAGGCTTTTATTATGAAATTATCTATCTGTACCGACGTATTCGGCAAGATTCCGTTTACTGAAATGCTGGACAAGGTCGTCGCATACGGCCTGGACGCCATCGAAA
>JAUNIY010000178.1 GCA_030523305.1 Eubacteriales bacterium | reverse complement strand
TGCTGTGTAGATGATATTGCAGCCAAAATCACCGCAGCCATAACAAAACCGTTCAAAAATCTTTCCAGCGGTCAATTTGTTCTTTTGCTCCATGTTTCTTACCTCACTTTTCTCAAAAGAGATGGGGATGTCAATCCGGCAGAAGGCTTCAGCGCTGCGCCCCTTCCTGGTTGAAAACCCGTTGTTTTTTCTCTGCGCATTGAATTTTTCTGGTATTATCATACGACTTTTTGCGCATCCCCGATAGATAAGATATGTTCTAAAATATAGGTCGATATTCTCTTTTCGCTATTGCATCCATCCGCTCCCTGCGTTATACTAATTGTAACAACTCATCTGGCAGATGTCCATACCATTCCCCCGGTCAAAGAAAGGCTGATTGCACGATGCTATACCCTTCCGATACCTTCGTCTATGAGATTATTCCGGTTGTCAAAAACACCGGCGTCCGTTTTTTCACCTCGCACGATCCCGGAAGCTATGTTCCGCCGCACTGGCACGATGCCGTGGAGATTGTCTATATGCAAAAGGGTACGCTGGATTACATCATTGAAGGGCACACCCTGCTGTTACATCCCGGCGAATGCGTGTTGCTCAACGCCAATATTGTCCATTCCACCAAATGTACTGCCCCCAATACCGCAATCGTATTTCAGATCCCGATCAGCTTTTTCGAAGCCTATGTCCCGCATGTCCATCAATTGCTGTTCCGACTGGACAACCAAAATGCCGACCCGGTTTACACCACCAAGCGCAACCATTTCAAGGACACGCTGGAACGCATGCAGCTCATCAACGACAACCGTCCGGAGGATCATACGCTGTTGTTTAACAGCATGCTGTTCGACATCATGTTCCAGCTGTGCCACAATTTCAGCGTGCGCGCCTTCCAGGCCAATCTCACACAGCGCGGGAAGGATTTATCCCGCCTGTCCGCCGTACTCAAATACACCGAAGAACATTACAACGAGCCGATTTCGATTGCAGAGATTGCCGAGGTTGCGTTCCTGCAAGCCGGATATTTCTGCCGGTTCTTTAAAAAGTGCATGGGCGTCACGTATCTCGAATACCAAAACGAGCTCCGGTTGTCCTATATCTACCGCGATCTGATTACCACCAAGGATCCGATCCATCAGATTTTAGAAAAACACGGGTTTACCAATTACAAGCTGTTCCGGCGTATGTTTCAAGAGCATTTCCATGCAACGCCGTCACAAATACGTAAAAACATCGCAACGGAGTAGAGGGTATGGTTTCCCTCTACTCCGTTTTTACACACAATATTCGCATTTCATGGTTACGGAAAGCGCGATGCGCGATACAGCCGATGATAGGCAATCATGAAAGCAAGCAAAACAAGCTGAATCAGCCCGTGCGCGATCCAATACTCCATGCCAAACGCATCGATCATACGCCCTGGCCGCAGCAGAAGCGGGATCGGTTGATCCGCAAGCGGAATGGCAAGGCAAATATAAATCAGTTCCGCTGCGATGCTGATAATGGGGGATCGCAGCAGATACAGCAGGCAGGCAAACCCGATACCGAGGCAAACGCTCTGAAAAACCAAAACCCCAACGATCCACCGGTAGCCCGGCAAAACTGCCAGCATCCAACCATACAGCGGGATGCACAAAGCCTGCCCGATGGCGGTCAGCTCCAGTATGCAGGGTACGACGGGATGGCGCAATGCCTGCAACACTTCGCGCGCGCCCGGCTGGTACACCGGCAAGAAAAAGCAGAACAGCGGCCAGATCGCAACGCATGCCAGCACCGTCTGGCTAATCCGAAAGATTTGCTGCGCCGCCGTCATCCCCCCGAACGGCAAATACCGCATGGCATACGGGAACAGCAATCCATATATCACAACGAGCGGAATGCCCTGCCGCAGCAGCACCTGCCGCCATGGGAACCGGATCAATGCAAACGCCTTTTTCATTTGCCATCATCCTTTGCGAGCAGATATAGATATCCATCCTCCAGCCGCGGCGCGAGCGGGACTGCGCTTGCATCCGGTGCGGCTTCCGTTTCCATAGAAAGAACCTTTACCAGCCGTTCGCCGTTTTCTTCAATATATCCGATCTGCTTGCAGCCGTTTTTGTTTTGCCGAAAAATCTGTTCCGGCATTTTCCAAACATGATGGGCCGCCATGCCGGAAAGCGCGTCGATTTCCCCGGTAAAGATGACGCGGCCTTTTTTGAGCACAACCACCTGGCGGCAGGTGGCTTCGATATCCTCCGCGATATGGCTGGAAATCATAATGGGCTGTTCGCCGCGCAGCTCTTCGATCATCTCCTTGAGCCGGACGCGCTCTTCAATGTCCAAGCCGACGGTTGGCTCGTCCAACAAAATCAGGTCAGGCCGTCCGAGAATGGCCTGCGCAATGCCGAGCCTGCGCACCATGCCGCCCGACAGCTGATTGCACTTCATATCCTTCTGATCGGTCAGATGGGTCAACTCCAACGCGCGATCCACCTCGTCGATCCAATCGATGCCGTCGTTTTTGTGCTGCTTGAGCCTTGCAAAATACAGCAGCTGTTCCCGTGCGGTCAGCGTGCGGAACGCGCCGAATTTCTGCGGCAGATAGCCGATTTGCAGCCGCTCGCTTTTGCCGTCGGCCGTCACGGTTCCCCCATTGCTGGAAATCAGGTTGGTGACGATGCGGAACAGCGTCGTCTTGCCCGCGCCGTTCGGCCCCAGCAGGCCGTATGTATGGTTATCCAGCTCCACCGAAACGCGGTCCAACACCACGTTTTGTTTGTACCGTTTCGTAATTGTCTCAAACCGTACCATAGCGTTCACCCAACTCCTTCCAGAATGTTTCTTCGTCAGCCTCATCATGTTCGGAAATCAGGAACGCCGCAATGTCGCGCACCAGCTGTTCTTCTGTTCCCGCTTTTTTCGCCGCATCAATGATATCAAGCATATATCGCTCCCCATCGGACAAATCCTCTGGGTCTTCCAAGAAAAACAGCCATCTTTCCAATGTGTCTTCCGGCGTTTCCTCCAAGCCTACGCTTCCAATAAACGCAGCTTGTTCGCTATAGCTGTGCTCCAATATGAGCTTACTGGAAAAACTGCCAAAATATAGTGTACCATAAGTAGCTAAAATATAATCGGAAAAAATTGCGACGCCGCCGCCCGCACTATTGCTCTCGAGATCATATGAGGTTAGGATAAGTTTGCGGTCGGAAACCAGAGTCTTATCTATCCCATAAGCATCCATCGCATTACATAATTCCTGATAATCCTTTTTTGCCATTTCAACACACTGCTCTTCGGTCAGGTTATACCCTAGCGGCAACGTATCCATCACCACTGGATCGTCTGTTTTCGTGATATATCCGCCGATGATCGTGATGCTGTCGCTTGTCCCCTCGTATACCTGTTCCGACGTCTGTTCCAGATTGCTGACCAGCGCGAACGGCGACTGAACAGTCAATCGGATATTGGCCGGTTCGATGCGGTTCAGGGTGTTATATTGCGCCGTCCAACCTTCCTCTTGCCAATAAATCTGCCGCTCGCCCGCCATCGGGTACCACGGGAACCAGCCCGGCAGCGTCGCGCCGTCCATATTGCTGTAAAGGAAATGGTTGTATCCGGCGTAATGCAGCGCAATCTGCAAGTCCTGCGTCGGGCTTTCCGTCTGTATCGTCACGACATCGTCCTGCACCGACCACGCGAGCGGCTGCGCGCTCTCCAGGCTTTCGACCGTATAGCCGCGATACAGCGTGAACACAAATTCCTTCGTCGGTTCATCCGCCTGGAATGCAAGCGTTCCCGTGACGTCCAGCTGCCGCCCAAAGTCCAGTGTTAGGTCATAGTCCGCAATCGTATATCCAAAATCGGTCTCTTTCTGTAGGCTCGTAACTTCATCACGATATAAATACTGATCGATATGGTTGTTGTAATGGCGGTACGTGCTCGCCGGCAGCTGGGCATAGACCAGGCACGCGACACCGCACGCCAGCAGCAGACAGCCGGGAACGCGCACGCGCCGCCTGCCCGTCGCCCACAACAGCAGCCCCAGGCAGAGCAAAACCCAAAAAAATTGGACGGCGAACCGCGTCCATTCCGTTTGTAGCCCAACTTGGACATTGGGCGACCAAAATGTTTCACAATAAAAGATATCGAAGCTGTGCCGGATGGCATAGCCGAGCCGGTTGCCCACCGCATCCGCATTCTGCCCGTCGCCGAACAGCAGCTCGGTCACCGGGCTGGACATAACCAAAAAAACCACCAGCGCAATGCCCGAACGGTGCTGGTTTTGCCACTGCGCCAGCACGCAGGCGACCAGCAGGCAGATGAACAGCGGCAGCAACAGGTTGCACACATACATCTTGGGTAGCACGGAAGCGGTATACCCCGTCGTATCCCTGCGCATTGCCGTAAGCTCTAACAGCAGGAACAAGATCGCCTGTCCCACAACGAACACAGCGAGCAGGTGTTTGAGCACATTTCTTTGATAATATCCATGGTTCTTACAGCCCGCAATTGCCTCGTCCACGTCCTCTAACAGCGAGCTGGACAGGCAGATATATGCCGCCACAGTCAGCACGGCGCAGAAGTAGAACCAATAGCGGCAAAACCAATCCAAAACATCAATTGTCGTATTTCTGTCTATTGATGCAAGACATAGT
>JAUNIY010000177.1 GCA_030523305.1 Eubacteriales bacterium | reverse complement strand
CAGCTTGAACCAGTTTGCTACGCCTTCTGCTCTCTCGTTGACCTCCGGCAGTACATAAATGGACGGCTCCTTCTCGACCTTTTCGATCGTCATGCTGTCCTTCACGTCGCCCGCAACCGCGAGAATCGTGTTGTAACCGTCTTCCAGCGCAACGGTAAATACAAATACCTTATCTTCCGCGCACTTCTCTTCGAGCAGTTTGCCGTTCAGATACAGCCGTACCTGCGGCTGGTTGGAATAGACGCGGATTTCCGTGGTTTCGCCCGCGCGCTGCGCATAGCGCTTGCCGCACAGATGTACCATCGGCTTCTTCGTCCAGTATGCCTGATAGATATAGTAGCTGTCCTTCTTGGTCTTGCGATCCATGGTCATCAGACCCTTGTTGTTGCGTCCTGCTACGCCACCTTCGTCGCGTGCTGCGCAGCCGAAGTCAAACATGTTCCATACATGGCTGGACCACAGATACGGACGCTCATCCAGCATCTTTGCCATATGCTCGTGGTACAACGCCTGGTATTCTTCGCTGTAGTCCTTGCACGCCGGATTCGGACCATGATAGGTGATAATACCCTCGCAGCCGTACTCGGAAACGCCGACGCAGATGTCCGGGTGAACCTTGTGGAAGTTGTCAAACCATGGGCCGTTGTCTTCCATCCTGCCGCCGTACCAGCCGAAATAGTGGTTGTAGCTCTCGACATCGGTGATGCCGTGCATCGGGCTTTCTACCGGTGTCATCGAAACGTGTGCGATGGTCGTCAGACGGGTCGGATCCATTTCCTTACACAGTGCGTTCAGTTCCTTGTGGTTCTTCACCAGCTGATCGGAGATACCACCGATGAGGATTTCATTGGAAACGCCCCAGAAGCAAATGGACGGATGGTTGTAGTTCTGAATAATCAGTTCCTTCATCTGGCTGATGCAGTTCTGATGTGCTGCCGGATCCTGATTCATCACGCTGATGAACGGGATCTCTGCCCAAATGATGAAGCCCAGCTCGTCGCATGCATCATAGAAATCCTGTGAATGCTGATAGTGCGCCAGACGGATTGTGTTTGCGCCCAGCTCCTTGATGAGCTTTGCGTCGTTGTAGTGGTCTTCTCTCGTCAGTGCATTGCCTTTGTAGAGCATGTCCTGATGGCGGCTGACACCGCGCAATGGAGTTTGTACGCCGTTGATGATGAAGCCCTTATCCGGATCGCAGGAGAAGCTGCGCACACCAACACGCGCCGAAATCTCGTCATACGCTTCATTGCGGCGTTGGAGCGTTGCGGTTACGGTGTACAGGTACGGGTCGTCGATTTCCCACTTGTGTGCGTCCGGGACATAAACCGTTGTCTTGGTGCTGTCTGCCGGGCGGGACGCGGAAGCAACTTCCTTGCCGTCTGCATCGGTAATGGTATACAGGATGGTGAAATTTTCATCCGGGTTCGTGACCCACGATTCCAGATCAAACGTTGCGCCGCCGCAGTCACACGGCTTCGGCGTTACCTTCAGGCCGCTGCCGCCATAATAATCCAGACAAAAATGCGTATCTGGCACGCTGATTAGGTTGACCCCGCGGTACAGGCCGCCGTAGAATGTAAAGTCCGCTGCCTGCGGATATACACTGCTCTTGTCCTCATTGCTGCAAGCAACGACCAACAGATTGTCTTCGCCGTCCTTGCACAAATCGGTGACGTCCGCGCGGAAGGTGGAGTAGCCGCCCTCATGATAGACGACCTCCTGACCGTTGACGTATACTGTTGCTTGCTGTCCTGCTGCCAGAATCTCAACGTAGACACGTCCGCCTGCCAGAGGCTGCTTTGGCGTCTCAAAGTTCTTGGCATACCAGCACTTGCAGCGGGCATATCCGCCGTTACCGTCGTGGCCGTCTATTGCGTTCCACGTATGTGGCAGATTGACCTGCTGCCAGTCCGTCGGCAGTGCTGACGGAAGACCTACATCCTGCTGGATAAATTTCCAGCCTGCATTCAAATGGATGATATTGCGCATATATTCCTCCTTAATTCTCCCCGGATCTGCCGACGATGCGGCAGATCCATATGCTAAAACTTACTCTGACTTATAATTCAGCGGCAGGCTCTCCCAACGCTGCTTGCAGTAATATGCAGCACGTTTTGGCTGGCGTTGGCGGGTGAAGACGCCCTTCTTGTTGCCGTCCATACGCATAATGCCTTCTGTTGTCTGGAAATCGGCAAAATTCCAAATCTGTTCGCCCTTGACGAACGAATAGCTGTCAAATACCCTGTGGCACATCTCCAGGCATTCGATCTGATATTCTTGGCTCCACATGACGCTTGGCAGTTTGTCGATGCCGCCATTGGTATCGCCGCCGTATTCGGTGAAGATCATCGGGCGATCGCCTACCAGCTCAGCCCACTGATCCATTTCTTCGCGGAACATCTTCTCTGCTGTTTCGATATCCGCGCCGCCCATGACATACCAACCGAAGTAACGGTTGAGCGACAGGAAATCACTCAGCTGGTAGCATTTGCACTTACTCGGTACGCTGTTCATCAGCAGCGAGAATGTCCGCGGGCGTTTCTGTGGGTCAAGCTCCCGGCAGCGGTTAAATACCTGTTCAAAATATCTTGTTGCGGATTCATCCAGTGTATCTGGCTCGTTGAGCAGGCTCCATGCAAAGACACAGGCATGGTTTTTATCCCGTGCGATCATTTCTTCTACCTGCTGCAAATGGGTTTTTAGCAGATCCGGCGTGCTTTCCCGCGCAAAAAATGCGGTGTCCTTGCCCGTCGATGCCTCTGCAAAATTCATCAAGCTCGGGAACATACCGACCGCGGGGACTTCGTCCGTTACTAGGAAGCCTTCCCGGTCCGCCATCTGATATACTTCTTCGCTGTATGGATAATGGCTCGTGCGGAAACTGTTTGCGCCGATCCATTTCATCAATTCAAAATCGCGCTTCATGACGCCCGCACTGAAGCCGCGGCCAATGATATCACTGTCCTCGTGCTTGCCAAAGCCCTTGAGGTAAACCGGTTCGCCGTTGATGAGGATGTTGTTCTTTTCAACTGCGACCGTGCGCACGCCGATCTCTTCCTCGTATTCATCGACGACTGTATTGCCATCCATGATGCGGACGATGAACTGATACAGGTATGCATCTCTGACCTTCCACAGGCGGACGTTCGGAATCTTGATCGCGCCGTCCTTGCCAGTGGATGCTGCAACGGTGTTGCCATCTTCATCCTTTACTGTCACAGTGACATCATGCTCTCCTGTCGTTACCGTGCTATAGGTGACGACTGCGTCCGTACCCTCAATCGCATGCGCGACTGAGAAATCGACGATGGATTCCTTTGGCGTCGCAATCAGCCAAACCGGACGCTGAATACCGGAATAGTTATAAAAATCGAAATACGGCTTTGCAATCTTGCGGCCGCTCGGCAACGTTGCAACGGCACCGCAAGGGATCGTCGTCTCGCTCAGTTCATTATTGCCCATAACGACCAGCTTATTATACGCGCCGTAATGTGCAATCTCTGTGATGCGTGCGCAGAAGGGGAGGAAACCGCCCTCGTGCGTTGTTACCTCTACACCATTGAAATACACCGTTGCGCGGTGCGTTACACTGCCAAAACGAATGTCAACTTCCTTGCCCTGCCATTCATCCGGAACAAAGACCTCTGTTTCATACCAAAAATCGCCGCAGAATTCGCGCGTCTGCTTGTCTGTATACAAGTCGGCAAAGCTGGCTGGAACCGGTACCTCATCCGGCGCCGGGAGCCCATCCATCCGTCTACTGCGCCGCAGGAATTGGGGTCGAGCTGGAATTTCCACATGCCGTCCAAACGGACTGCGCGTCTGCTCACGCTGTTCTTTGGGTATAAATAGGATGCTTTCATAATCATTCACCTCTGCATGTTTTATTTTATAACGCAAATAATATAATGATTTCCTCCGCAGCATGGCACAGCGATTTGGATGTTCCATCCAAGCTGCTGGCTCTATGCATTGCGTTTTTTGTTGAAACTATTGTATGGCGCCCGGCGCTTTTTTCATAGAGAATATTTTTACCTATTTTTGTCCAATTTTTTGACTTTCGAAAATAATGCAATGATAATGCAAAAAAATCTAAATTTTGTGCAATGATATTTGATTGGAATTCGCTTAACATGAAATCTATGGTATCATGTTCGTATCACTCCACACTATTTTATAGGCGGTTATCTCATTATGAAACAAAACCATTTGATTCCGTTCATTCAACGGCTTTTAAAAATGCACTATATTCCTTCCCGCCGTGTCACACTGCCCTGTGACGATTGGAGCTGGTGCGACCTGGGGCTGCGCAGCACGATTTTGGGCATGTCTTCCGACGAAATCCTCCGCATATCCCCCATCAAATCGCTGGAACCGCGCACCATCTATCATATTGTAGATGGTTTCCAGTGCATGTATTCCGCCATTCGGTTGGACGAAAATGAATTTCTGCTCTGCGGTCCGGTCATGTCCGAAGCGCTGACATCCAACCGGATGCAACAGATTTTGGAGCAGCAACGCATCCCGGACGAATTGCATGAGATGGTAACGCATTACTGCTACAGCATTTCAAACAGCCCGAGGAATCAGCACCACGAAAACGTATTGATTGCATTTGCAGAGGAGCTGTATGGAAAGGGTAACTT